>JBCCCA010000160.1:0-7925 GCA_039033735.1 Pseudomonadota bacterium | reverse complement strand
TCGTCGCCCAGCGACGGCGAGACGCATGCAATCGGTGTCGGCGCGACGGGTCTTTGGGCCGGTGAAGACGGTAAATTGGCTGTTTTCGCCAATGGTGGATGGGTCTTTGTGACGCCCCAGGCCGGTTGGCAGGCGTGGTTCGCCGGTGGCCGCGTGCAGTTCGACGGTGTGGCATGGATCGCGGGCACGGGGGCGGTATCGGCAAGCGGCGCAGGTCTTATTCACCGCACGATTGAGGTCGATCATGCGATAGCGTCGGGTGCATCCTCGGCCGTGACCGCATTTGTCCCCGCGAATACGGTGGTTTACGGCGTAACGGGCCGTGTTCTTTCAGATCTGGGCGGGGCGACAAGCTTTCAGCTGGGCGTGTCCGCGTCCATCGACCGGTACGGCAGTGGGATCAATACGAGCACGGGTGCCTGGCTGCGTGGGCTGACAGGCTCGCCGCTGACCTATTATTCCGACACCGATCTTGTGTTGACCGCTGAGGGTGGCAGTTTTGATGGCTCGGGCACTGTGCGGTTGGCGCTGCATGTGGCCGAATTGACGTTACCGCGTCCTTAATCGGGGCGCCTAGCCCTGTTTCGCTGTTCTAAGCAAACGGGCTGGCGGAAATTGGTGCGGGGCGCATCTGTCAGCAATGTGAATACTGGGTGTCAGGGTTTTTCATTGGTCGCGCGCGCCTATCTGTTCTAAAAGGCTGACAGATTGTAAGGAGCGTTCCATGGCCCAGAAGCAGCCGCGCCCAACAGCGCTAGACCCGATCTGGCAAAGAATTCAAGAAGATGCGCGTGCCGCCATCGCGTCCGAGCCGCTGATCGGTGGCATGGCGCACGCGTCCGTTCTGCATCACACGACATTTGAGCACGCCTTGTCGTACAGGATTGCCTCGAAGCTTTCCTCCGAAGAGATGTCGGGACAGCTTTTGCGCGAGTTGTGCGAGGAAGCCTATGCTGCGGCGCCCGCGTTAGCAGATGCGGCGCGCGCTGATATTGCTGCGGTATACGAACGCGATCCCGCTTGCCACTCTTTGCTGCAGCCGCTGCTTTACTTCAAAGGCTATCAGGCGGTTCAGGCCTATCGGGTCGGCCACTGGCTTTGGACCGAAGGCCGGCGTGATCTGGCCTATTTCATCCAAGCCCGCGTCAGTGAGGTGTTCGGCATCGATATCCACCCGAACGCGGTGATTGGCCGTGGGCTGATGATCGATCACGCCCATTCCATCGTGATCGGTGAAACGGCGGTCGTCGGCGATAATGTCTCGATGTTGCATTCCGTGACGCTGGGCGGCACTGGCAAGGAAGATGACGACCGGCATCCAAAGATTGGCGACGGCGTTTTGATCGGTGCGGGCGCCAAGGTTCTGGGCAACATTCTTATCGGAAATTGCAGTCGCATTGCGGCTGGCTCTGTCGTTCTGCATCCCGTGCCGGCCTGCAAGACCGTGGCGGGTGTGCCTGCCAAGATCGTGGGCGAAGCCGGATGCGATCAACCGTCCCTGACGATGGACCAAATCCTGAACGGTGTTCCGGGCGAGTAACCAAGACGGGTCGTTTGTTTTCTTTCTTTCGAAAGGCCTGTATTTTGTGTGCAATCTGTTAGGGTTGGTGCATTGAACAGGGGGAGCATGTCATGAGCATTCGTCAGACTAACGGTCGTGGGCGGTTTGACAGTATTTTGGACACTGTGGGCGACACGCCGGTGGTGCGCATCAATCGGATCGCGCCCAAGCACGTTGCGGTTTATGTCAAGTTTGAAGCTTTCAATCCGGCGGGGTCGGTCAAGGATCGTCTTGCCCTGAACATCATCGAAGCTGCTGAGCAACGCGGCGATCTGAAACCCGGTCAGACGGTTGTCGAGGCAACTTCGGGGAACACTGGAATCGGATTGGCGATGGTCTGCGCGGCCAAAGGTTATCCTTTGGTTGTGACCATGGCCGACAGTTTTTCCATCGAGCGACGTCGCTTAATGCGGTTTCTGGGTGCCAAGGTCGTTTTGACCCCACGCGCGGCTAAGGGGTTTGGCATGTATCAGAAAGCCAAAGAACTGGCCGAGGCAAATGACTGGTTCTTGGCAAGTCAGTTTGAAACGGCTGACAATGCCGCGATGCACGAAAATACCACAGCCCGTGAAATCGTGAACGATTTCAGTGGCGAACGGCTGGATTACTTTGTTACCGGCTATGGGACGGGCGGCACGGTTTCAGGCGTGGGTCGCGTGTTGCGAAAGGAGCGTCCAGATACCAAGATCATATTGACCGAACCTGCAAACGCCGCTCTGGTGGCGTCGGGCTATGTGAACACCCGGAACGAGGGCCACCAGCCGACCGAAGGGCATCCGAATTTCGAGCCGCATCCCATTCAGGGCTGGACGCCAGACTTTATCCCTTGGGTGCTGCAGGAAGCGATGGATAAGTCGTATTATGACGAGCTGCTTCCGATTGCCGGCGCAGATGGTATCGCGTGGTCGCGCCGTCTGGCCGCTGAGGAGGGAATCTTTACAGGTATCTCGGGCGGCTCGACATTCGCGATTTCGATGCAACTGGCCGAGACCGCGCCCGAAGACTCTGTCATCCTTTGCATGTTGCCCGACACCGGGGAACGCTATTTATCAACGCCCCTGTTTGAAGGTGTGGCGGAAGACATGACCGACGATGAGATTGCCCTGTCGCAGTCGACCCCGGGATATCAGCTGTAAGCGCTGCAGCGGCGCCGGAATCCTTCAAGTTTTGGCGCCGAACGGCCGATCAATCACGGTCAGATCGACCAGGTTCCACGTCAGGTCTTTGTTGCGAAACAGGCGTTTGCCGCAACGGGGATAGTCCGAAACGTCATGATGCTTGCGCTGGCTGACGATAATGCAACGCAGCGTTTCCTCACCGGTGTTCTTGAGGCTGTGTGCCAAGCCACCTTTTCGAAATCCAACGAAGTCGCCCGCGTGCACTTCACGACTTTCTGCACCAATCCGAGCGGTCCCAGTACCATGCAAGACATAAAGGCATTCTTCTTCGTGATAATGCTTGTGGTGTTCCGTCGTTTCGTCACCTGGATCCACTTCGACAAGGCAGAAGTCGATCTCGCTCAACCCGGTGAGCGCGGCCAGCGATTTTTCCGTGCGTCGTGCCTTGTCGTTTAGAAAATGTACTTTTTCCTGCCCAGGCATGTCGTCGATCGCGTCAGCGGCAACGTAGTATGTGTCTTGGGTCATGTAATGCTCCTGCCCCTGATCCCGGAGGTAATCTGGGAATCGGCTTTACGGCAGGAACTCTTTGTTTCGCGTTAACGGCCTACTTTTTTGCGCCGCCTTTGGGGTGACTCAAGGACGCCAGATCCGCCAGATCCCACGGCATTCCTTCATTGCGATAGATGCGTTTGCCTTGGCGCGGGTAATCCCCAACGTCTTGGTCCAGACGCTGGCCGATCACAAGACAGCGGAGGAGGTCTTGGCCCGTATTGCGGATCGTGTGGGGCAGGCCGCCTTTGCGGTATCCGATGAAGTCGCCCGACTTGACGGTATGTTCCGTGTCACCAATCTCGGCGGTTGCTATCCCAGCCAGAATGTAGACCGCTTCATCTTCGTAGTAGTGCATGTGGTACTCGGTCGTTTCGGACCCTGGCGCCACTTCGATAATGTGAATGCCAAGACCGGTCAGACCGGTCGCGTCACCCAAAGACTTGTTCACGCGGCGGGCGCCCGGGTTCAGGAAATGCGTCTTATCCAACCCGTCCATCGCAGCGATGTCTTCGGCGGTCAGCAAATAGGTCTCGTCTGCCATATTATCCGGCCATCTGATCGCAGTTGAAGCTTTGTTGGCCGTCTGTCAGCCGTGCGGTGCGGAACACGCGATTGTCGAAGACGACACCGGGTTTGGCATAAAGCTCTTCGGTGTCGGTCAGGGGCAACAGCTCGACGCGCCCGGTCGGGAAGGTCAAGCGTGCGCCATCATCTGTGAAATTCACCACAAGGTCAGGCCCGTTCGGGCAGGTGTAGGTGGCGATGTCGTTGCGCCCGCTGCCGCAAGCCGCAAGCACGAGTAAGGCGGGGAGGGTGAGACCGATCCTCATGCCAGCATCGCCACGGGATTTTCGAGGTTTTCCTTTATCGCGGTCAGGAATTCCG
Source organism: Pseudomonadota bacterium (assembly GCA_039033735.1). Lineage (GTDB taxonomy): Bacteria > Pseudomonadota > Alphaproteobacteria > Rhodobacterales > Rhodobacteraceae > JAJDOD01. The sequence goes on along the minus strand of JBCCCA010000160.1, from coordinate 3,806 downwards.
CCCCAAGCGCGCCATCGATCACCCGGTGATCGACGGACAGGGTGACGCTCATCACGGTTGCGACACCAAGGGTGCCGTCGTCCTTGACCACCGGCTTCTTCGCGCCAGCGCCTACGGCAAGGATCGAGCCATGGGGCGGGTTGATTACGGCGTCGAAATTGTCGATGCCGAACATACCGAGGTTCGAGATGGCAAAGCTGCCGCCCTGATATTCATGGGGTGCCAGTTTGCGGTCACGGGCGCGGGAGGCGAGGTCTTTCATTTCGGCCGACAGCGCGCTGAGCGATTTCATGTGGCTGTCTTTCAGAACCGGGGTGAACAGGCCGCCTTCGATGGCAACCGCGACGGCCACATCCGACGGCTTCAACTTCAGGATACGGTCGCCGGCCCAGACGGCGTTTGCGTCTGGCACGGCTTGCAGCGCAAGGGCGCAGGCCTTGATGATGAAGTCATTGACGCTGAGTTTCACGCCGCGGCTTTCGAGCTGTTTGTTGAGTGTCGAGCGGAACGCAAGGAGTGCATCAAGTTCGATGTCGCGGCGGAGGTAGAAATGCGGGATGGTCTGTTTGGCTTCGCCGAGCCGCGCCGCGATGGTCTTGCGCATCCCGTCGAGCTTGACCTCTTCAAATTCGCGGTCGGCAAACATGGCCGTGACCTGATCCGTGGAAGGGCCGGTCGGTGCGGCGGCAACGGGCGTTGGCGCGCTGGCGTCAGACGGGGCAGCGGCGGGTTTCGTGCCGGGTTGGGCGCTTTCAACATCCGCTTTGACGATGCGGCCATGCGGGCCCGAGCCCTTGAGAGCTGAAAGATCGATGCCCTTGTCGGCGGCAATGCGGCGCGCGAGCGGGGATGCGAAAACGCGATCACCGCTGGCCGCGACCGAGGCAGGGGGGGCGGCCTTCTCAGCCGCCGCAGGGGCGGCTTCGGCGGCCGCGTCAGCGGCGGGGGCCGCTTGCGCTGCGGGAGCCGAAGCGGCTGTGCTGCTGATATCGTCGGCGCTTTCGCCGTCTTCAAGCAGGACCGCGATGGGCATGTTGACCTTCACGGCTTCGGTGCCTTCGGCGATCAGGAGCTTGCCCACAACGCCTTCGTCCACGGCTTCAAATTCCATCGTCGCCTTATCGGTCTCGATCTCGGCCAGAAGATCGCCGGACGAGACCGTGTCGCCTTCCTTGACGAGCCATTTGGCGAGCGTGCCTTCCTCCATCGTGGGCGACAGCGCGGGCATGAGAATTTCGGTGGGCATGTCAGCTTTCCTTCAAAAGCGCGATTTGATCATAGGGTTTCTTCGGGCGCTTGCCGCGAGCCAGTTGATCTATCGCCGTCTCAATCTTTGTTTTGTGTTCCGCCATCCAGACATAGGCGTCCTGGTGCGAAGGCCGCGCCCCGGTGAGGCGGAGGTCGGCTGCGAACCGCTCTGGCACCAGAGCCGTCACCGTTTTACCATCCACGTCATGGGTGACGCGGTAGCATTCAGTTTCGGGATCGCGGCCTTTCACTTGCATGGCGCGCTTACCGGTAGGTCACGGCTTTGACGGCGTCGAGCACCTCTTTCACGGAGGTCAGCGCCAGTTTCTCGAGATTGGCCGCGTAAGGCATTGGCACGTCCTTGCCGGTGCATTTCAGCACGGGCGCGTCGAGGTAGTCGAACGCTTCGCGCATGATTTCGGAGCCGATGAAATCGGACATCGAGGCCACGGGCCAGGCTTCTTCGATTGTGACGCAACGGTTGGTTTTCTTGACGCTTTCGATGACGGTGGCCATGTCGATGGGGCGAAGTGTGCGAAGGTCAATCACCTCGGCACCGATGCCTTCCTTGGCCAACTCATCCGCCGCCTCCAGCGCGTATTTCATGCCCACGCCCCAGGAAACGAGGGTCACGTCCGACCCTTCGCGCCAGATGCGGGCCTTGCCGAAGGGGATGGTGAAATCGTCGAGCTTGGGCACCTCGAAGCTTTGACCGTAGAGGATCTCGTTTTCCAGGAAGACCACCGGGTTCGGGTCGCGGATCGCCTGTTTCAGCAAGCCTTTGGCATCGGCCGCCGAATAGGGCTGAACGACGCGGAGGCCAGGGACGGAGGCGTACCAGGCTGCATAGTCCTGGCTGTGCTGGGCTGCCACGCGGGCGGCGGCGCCGTTCGGGCCACGGAACACGATGGGCGAACCCATCTGGCCGCCGGACATGTAGAGCGTTTTGGCGGCCGAGTTGATAATGTGGTCGATGGCCTGCATCGCGAAGTTCCACGTCATGAACTCGACGATCGGCTTCAACCCGCCCCAGCTGGCCCCGACGCCGATCCCCGCAAAGCCGTGCTCGGTGATGGGCGTGTCCACCACGCGGCGGGCGCCGAATTCGTCCAAAAGGCCCTGGGAGATTTTATAGGCACCCTGATACTCGGCGACTTCCTCGCCCATGAGCATCACGGTGTCATCGGCGCGCATTTCCTCGGCCATGGCATCGCGAAGGGCCTCGCGGACGGTGGTTGTCACCATTTCGGTGCCTTCGGGATAATCCGGCGTGTGATCCACAGAGGCGACCGCGGCAGGGGCGGCGGCGGGCTCGGCGGCCGCTGGGGCCTCCTCGACCGCCGCGGCAGCCGGCGCGGCTGCCGGCGCTGCAATTGCATCGGTGCTTTCACCTTCTTCGACCAGGACCGCGATGGGGGTATTCACTTTCACCCCTTCGGCGCCTTCCTGGATCAGGATCTTGCCGACAATGCCTTCGTCGACGGCTTCGAACTCCATCGTCGCCTTGTCGGTTTCAATCTCGGCCATAATGTCGCCACTTGAGACGGTGTCGCCTTCCTTGATAAGCCATTTGGCCAATGTGCCTTCTTCCATCGTCGGAGAAAGGGCGGGCATGAGAATTTCGGTTGCCATAGGTCCTGTCTCCCTGTTTTAGGCGTCGATTGTGATGTCGGTCCAAAGCTCGCTTAGCGCGGGCTCGGGGCTTTCCTTGGAGTAGTCTGCCGCCTCATTGACGACATCCTTGATCTCCTTGTCGATGGCTTTCAGCTCATCCTCGGTCGCGCCGCTGTCCAGAAGCCGTTTGCGGACCTGTTCGATGGCATCGCGTTCCTCGCGCATCTTCTGAACCTCGTCACGGGTCCGGTACTTGGCCGGGTCCGACATCGAGTGGCCGCGATAACGATAGGTCATGACCTCCAGGATATAGGGGCCTTTGCCGGCACGGCAGTGTTCGATGGCGCGGGCACCGGCCTCTTTCACCGCGATGACGTCCATGCCGTCGACTTCTTCGCCGCTTATCCCGTAGGCCGCGCCCCGTTCCCAAAGGCTGGGCGACTTGGTGGCGCGCTGCACGCTTGTACCCATTGCATAGCGGTTATTCTCAATCACAAAGACGACCGGCAATTCCCAAAGCTGAGCCATGTTGTAGGTCTCGTAAACCTGTCCCTGGTTTGCGGCGCCATCGCCGAAATAGGTGAAGGTCACGCGGTCGTTGCCGAGGTACTTGTCGGCGAAAGCGAGCCCTGCGCCCAGGGGCACATTTGCGCCCACGATGCCGTGGCCGCCGTAGAAATGCGCCTCCTTCGAGAACATGTGCATCGAGCCGCCCTTGCCTTTGGACAGGCCCCCTTCACGGCCCGTCAGTTCGGCCATGACGCCTTTCGGGTCCATGCCGCAGGCCAGCATATGACCATGGTCACGGTAGGTGGTGATGCGTTTGTCACCTTCTTCGGTATTGGCTTCAAGACCAACCACCACGGCTTCCTGCCCGATGTAAAGGTGGCAGAAGCCGCCGATCAGGCCCATGCCGTAAAGCTGACCGGCCTTTTCTTCGAACC
>JBCCCA010000159.1:0-7929 GCA_039033735.1 Pseudomonadota bacterium | reverse complement strand
TTATGGGTCACGTCGGCATTCCTGTGATCACATCTAATCGGATCAACACTCCAGAAGTTGCAGAAAAGGTGTTGGCGGACGGATGCGCCGACATGGTTTCGATGGCCCGTCCTTTCCTGGCAGATCCAGATTTTGTCGTTAAAGCAAAGAGCGGCGAGGCGAAGAGCATCGCGCCGTGTATTGCCTGCACTCAGGCCTGTTTGGACCACACGTTCGAGATGAAGATTGCCTCGTGCCTTGTGAACCCGCAAGCCGCTCACGAGACCGAACTTGTCTACAATCAAACAGCAAAACCTAAGCGGGTTGCTGTCGTGGGTGCAGGGCCAGCGGGGCTTTCCGCAGCGATTGTTGCGGCCGGGCGTGGACACGACGTGACCGTCTTTGAACGCAGCGATCAAATTGGCGGCCAGTTGAACATGGCGAAACAGGTACCAGGCAAGGAGGAATTTCATGGATTGGTCGATTGGTTCCGTCTGACGCTGAATGAATCGGGCGCAACAGTGAGGCTTGGGACCGAAGCGAATGTCGACATGCTTGCTGATTTTGATGAAGTCATTGTCTCGACAGGTGTCCTGCCACGCGACCCTGGCATCGAAGTCGCCGGTGGAGAGGTGATGTCATACGTCGACGTCCTAGAAGGTGGAAAAATACCTGGTGAGCGTGTCGCGATTATTGGGGCCGGCGGGATCGGGTTCGACGTCGCCGAATTTCTGACCCATAGCGCTGACAGCCCGGCCGAGCACCTGCCGCTTTGGCTTGAAGAGTGGGGTGTAGCCGACCCTGGTGAGCACCGTGCCGGGCTTTCACCAAACGGACCAAATCCCGCGCCATCGCCGCGAAAAGTGTCACTATTTCAGAGAAAGGCCGAGCGCCCTGGAAAGAGCCTGGGAAAGACTACGGGCTGGATCCATAGAGCTTCTTTGAAGATGAAGGATGTGAAAATGGTCGGCGGCGTAACCTATCATCGGATTGATGACAGCGGGCTTCATATTACCCGGCAAGACGGCACGACCGAACTGGTGCCCTGCGATACGGTCGTGATGTGTGCCGGACAGCTTAGCAACCGCAGTTTGGCGGATGCCTTGGAGGCTGCCGGGCGTAAACTCCACGTTATTGGTGGGGCCGATAGGGCCGCGGAATTGGATGCCAAGCGTGCGATTGATCAAGGCGCCCGTCTGGCTGCGTCGCTTTGACGAAAGTCAGAGGAAGGTTTTGCACGCCTCCAGTACGATCTGCGGATCTTCTTCATGCATCAAATGGCCCAGGCCGCTGAAGCTAATGACTTCGGCGTGCGGCAGTCGTTCGGCCGCGCGGTTTGCGACGTCGGGGGGGACAGCGCGATCATTGCTGCCGGTTAAGAACAGGACGCTTGCCTTAATTTCCGTGAGATCGTTTAACAGATCGTCCAGGGACCAGCGTGCCATCATCTGAAGCGCGCCATTTACGTGGGCCCGGTCTGCCGTAAGCTGCGCGTAGTAAGCTAGGCTTTGATCATCGATCTTTGACCCCGTCCCCTCGATAAGACGGCGTGCGCGCGTTTTCGAAGCCCCAAAGGTGAAGACATTCGCGGTAAAGGGGTTGGCCGCCAGCATCTTGGCGAGCAGGGGAAACAGCCATCCTGCGACCCCATCGAAGTTATCCAGCGCGGGATTTATGCCGATCAGTTTCGGTGTTCCGAGCGTTTGTGTCAGACGAAGGCCAATCGCGGCGCTGGCCGAGTGCCCTACGATTGCATCGGGGTGCCAGCCTTCCTGTTGAGCCAGCGCAGTCAGATCTTCGACCATCTCATCAAGACCCGACCGTGACGCATTGGGTGATTGTGTAAAGCCCTGTGCAGGCAAATCTAGCGCAATCACCCGGTGGGTTTGCGAAAGATCTGGGATCAGGCATCGCCAGGTGTGGGTTGATGCGCCTGCACCGGGCAACAAAAGCAGGTCTGGACCCGTTCCTTTGATCTGAACGTGCCATCGATGCGGCCCGCAAATGATCCGGCACGAGTACTCCGGTAGGCTCCAGCCGATCAGATCATGTGCCCAGTCCATGATCCATCGCTGCATTTAGGGTTTCGCTCATCCGCTCGGCGGTTCCTCGGGGCAAGGGTGTGTAGTTTGCTCCCATCTCGCAAGCCAATGCAGCCAATGCCGGATGTGGGCGCATCCCAAGATCAAGGACGATACTGGGGACGCCCGCGTGCCGCATCCAACGGGCTATGCCTTTTGCATCCTCCTTAGCGCGGGTACGGTCGACGCTGCCGTCCAGCGCAATGTTGGCCCGTCCGTCCGTCAAGATCGCCACCAACGGGCTTAACCCCTGTGAGCGACCGTGTTGGGCAAGTTCAGCAGCCGTTTTCAACCCATTTGCCAGCGGCGTTCCACCCCCGCCCGGCAAGTCAGCCAGTCGCCGTTTGGTCTGCACAAGCGAACGTGTGGGGGGTAGGAGGATTTGGGCATCGTCACCACGAAAGGCGACCAAGGCGACGTGGTCGCGCGTCGCATAGGCTCGGGCCAAAAGTAGTTCGACGGCCCCTTTGGCCTCGCCCAATCGCGCAAGTGCCGCAGACCCTGAAGCGTCGACGGCAAAGACGATCAGTCGGTCAGATTTGTCTTCGTACCGTTTCACGTGGATATCCGATGGATACACGCGGATCGGACCAGCTTTTGATTTGCCTCGAAGACCCTGCCAAGGAACGGCCGCCCGCAATGTTGCTACAAGATCAAGCCGTGACGTCCCGTCCAACCGTCCAGGCCGTGAGGGCAATGGTCTGCCGCGTCGATTGCCGCGCGTCCGCTGTCCGGCGCCACTGCCTTTGCTGCGAGAAACGTCACTATTATTGATGTTCTCGAGAAGATCTGGTGGAAGCACAGCACGGACGGCGTCGACCAACATGTCATCCGGCTGGCTCTCGGGCGACCGCGGGCGTTTCGTGTCTTGGGCTTCGGGTTGCGGGTCCTGTTGGTCCGGTTCCTGTTCTGGCAAATGGCGCGCGCGCGGGGCCAGAACAAGTTCCGCCGCTTGCCGGGCATCATCCTCGTTGGGTGTATCCCGACCAGCAGATGCAGCGATCAGCTGGGCAACACTCCATGCAAACTTTGGCGGTCTAAGGCTGTCGATCCCTAGGCGTGCTGCAAGCGCCGTCAGTGCGCGCAAGGACTGGGGCGTCTTGCGTCCGACTGCAGCAGATTGGACGGGCTGTGTGTCCGTCGAAGAATGCGGTGTCGCTTCCATGCGCCCGATCCCATCCAAACTGACCGAAAATGCCAGGCGTTCGGACAGCGACACAGGCGCGGCTTCGTCTGCGTCAATCCCTTCATCCAGCACGACAAGTACAAAGGAGGGGTCAGTATCAAGCTTTCGCGCTATCAGCGCCGCCGTGTCTGCAGGGCATCGCTCGGCCATCGTCAAGACGCAGGGGCGATTTTGGTCCAACACCCCCGTGGACTTGGTCATTTTGCCAGTGGCAAGAGTCTGCGCAAAGTCCACCCCTCCCAAAAGCGCTTCGCGGGTCATCGTGGGGTGGAGCCTTCTGACCGGACCCAGCTTGCGATTCAGGATTTCAAGAAAAACGTCGCGTACCGGGCTCGAACGCGCGCGGACAATCATTCCTCGGCACCGGGACGGATCAGCACATAGCAGGTCCAACGCAAGGCATGCACGCGCCCACGCTGCTTGGCCAGGGCTCACACCAAGACCTCTTCCATGCTTCTTGTGACGCGGGTCACCGACCCTGCTTCATCTAAAGGATCGCGACGCAACCTGTGCGCCAGGGCAAGGGGGGCCACCACACGCAGGTGGTCGCGGGTCAGACCCGTTGCCCCTTCATAAGCTGCCATTGCGCGCCCGGCGCGCAGCAGTGTCAGTTCGCCGCGCAGCCCATCAGTACCAAGCGCAACACAAAGCTGTGCGCAATCTTGGAGTGCGGCCTTTTTAGTCTCTATTCCTGCGAGTTTTTTACGAGCGTCGAGTATTCGTTCACGGATTTCTTTGTCTTTCGGGCGGAACCGGCGGAGGAAGTTCTTTGGATTGTTCTCAAACGCATCCCGCCTTTTGATCACTTCGATCCGTTCGTCGATGTCGGTTGGCGACCTGACTTCGACAGAAAGCCCGAACCGATCCAACAATTGTGGCCTCAGCTCGCCTTCTTCGGGGTTGCCTGACCCGACAAGCACAAAGCGAGCCGAATGCCGGATAGAAAGCCCTTCTCGTTCGACGACGTTCTCTCCAGACTGTGCCACATCCAAAAGCAGGTCGACGATGTGATCTTCGAGAAGGTTCACTTCATCGATGTAAAGGTATCCACGATTGGCTTGTGCGAGCAATCCGGGTTGAAAAGCCTTCTCGCCGCGGGTCAGTGCGCGTTCAATGTCAAGCGCGCCGGTTACACGGTCTTCGGTCACCCCAAGCGGCAAATCGACAACTGGGGTAGAGCTCGAAGTCAGCTCTTTTGTCTCTAAATTGGCCCAATCAGGTACATCTTTGGGTGTTTCGGTGTTGACCGGGCAGCCTTTGACGACCGTAATCTGTGGCAAAAGGGATGCAAGCGCACGCACTGCTGTGCTTTTGCCGGTGCCGCGATCGCCGAAAACAAGGACACCTCCGAGTTTCGGATCGATTGCCGTCAGGATCATCGCACGTTTCATATCGTCCTGGCCGACGATGGCGGAAAAGGGAAACGCAGGCGTCATGTTGTCGGCAGGGCTTTCAGTGGACTCTCGCCATTCCAGCTGCCTTCGTCACCGAGGATGCGGAAGCGGGCGTAAAGTTCTTCGCGAAACCAATTGCCGTCGCGTACGGCTGCGATGGCTTTTGCGTGCGGCCCGGACTTGTCTCGGGCGAATGCGGCCATACTGGTGGTGCTTGGCCAGATCGAAAAAGTCACCTGATGCAGGAAGGGCACCTCACCAATACCTATCTTGAAGACGACGTTACTGTCTTGGCCGATCACTCGGCTGATATCAGGGACGCGCCGCCAGAACCGGGCAAGAGCGCCGGGCCGAAGGGTCGCGCGAGTCAATGCGGCAAGCGGACCTTGATACCCGGGTTCTTGCACATGAAAGGGTGCAACACCGGACCATGCGCCCCATGTGGATACCGGGGCCAGAAAGACGGTCCAGGTCTCCGAAGCTCTTGACCGATAGCGCTCAAAGATTGGTGCGTTTTGCAGGGCTTCGCGGGCGGCGGATTCGTTAGGCCAGACGCAAAGCATGCCATACACTCGGGTGTTAGGTTTTGGTGTGAAGCCTTCGCCAGTTCCTGATCCGCAGAGTTTCCAAAAACTCAGATTCTCGACACCTGACATATGACGGCGTGCAAGCCCCATCATCGCGAACGCCCAGAGGCGCGCCGCAACGCTGTCAAAACGATAAAGGGTTAGTGTGACGGTTTGGATGGCGGGCTCTCCCAAATAGTGTCAACTAATCTAGACAATCTTCGCGTGCGAGAGAAGAATTGTCAATTTAAACTGACATGTATAGCGTCAACTCTATGAGACGGTCTGACCCGCGCCTTGAAGCCTTGATTCCTTCCGCTGTCCCGCCCCGCGCAATCGTTATCGGAGCCGGATTGGGTGGGCTTGCCGCTGCAATGCGCCTTGGTGCAAAGGGGTATAGGGTCACGGTTCTGGATCGGTTGGAGGGGCCGGGTGGCCGTGGTTCCGCAATCGTCAGCGAAGGGCACCGATTCGACCTTGGTCCGACAATCGTGACGGTCCCGAATGTGTTTCGCGAGCTTTGGGCCGCGTGCGGGCGAGACTTCGACGCTGATGTCACGCTGAAACCGATGGCGCCATTTTACGAGATACGCTGGCCTGACGGCTCCGTATTTAAGGCGCATCAGGACACCGACGCTATGCGGGCGGAAGTTGCTCGTCTGTCCCCGAGTGATGTTGCGGGCTATGATGGCTTTCTCAAGGACAGCGAGGCGCGCTATGTCTTTGGCTTTGAAGACCTTGGACGCCGCTCAATGCACAAACTTTGGGACCTGATCAAAGTTCTTCCAAAGTTTGCTTGGCTTCGCGCGGACAGGTCCGTTGCAGCTCATGCCAAGAAGCGGTTTCGCGATCCACGCCTGCAAATGGCGTTTTCGTTCCACCCCTTGTTCATCGGTGGTGACCCGTTTCGGGTGACGTCGATGTATATACTCGTCAGCCATCTCGAGAAGGAATTTGGGGTGCATTACGCCATGGGCGGCGTCGAAGCGATTGCCAAGGCGATGGTGGACGTAATCGAGGATCAAGGTGGTCGCGTCCGCTTTGGCACCGAAGCAGATGAGATTCTGATCGACAAGGATCAAGCTCGCGGTGTCCGGCTCAGCACTGGCGAGTTGCTGACCGCAAATGTCATCGTGTCGAACGCCGATAGCGGGCATACCTATGATCGGCTCCTCAGAAACCATCAGAAAAGGCGTTGGACTGCCGACCGGCTGAAACGGACCCGTTGGTCGATGGGGCTGTTCGTTTGGTATTTTGGTACCAAGGGTACGCGTCACATGTGGCCCGATGTTGGCCACCACACCATCCTGAACGGTCCGCGTTACAAGGGTTTGATCGACGACATCTTCATCAACGGCACGTTAGCCGAGGATATGAGTCTTTATGTCCATCGCCCAACTGTGACCGACCCAAGTGCGGCGCCTGAGGACGACGATACTTTTTACGCGCTAAGCCCTGTTCCACATTTGGGACACCAGAACGAAGTGGATTGGTGCAAGATCGCTGAGAGTTATCGTGCGCGGGTGCAATCTGTGCTCGAAGATCAGCTTTTGCCCGGTTTGGGGACACACTTGAGCGCGTCTGAGATTTTCACGCCCGAGACGTTCCGGGACAGATATCTGTCGCCCTTGGGGGCAGGCTTTTCTATCGAGCCGCGCATTCTGCAAAGCGCATGGTTCCGTCCGCACAATGTCAGCGAAGAGGTCAAAGGCTTGTATCTGGCTGGTGCAGGGACGCATCCCGGTGCGGGTTTGCCGGGCGTGATTTCAAGCGCCGAGGTTCTTGCCAAGCTTGTACCAAACCCGGAGGGTGTTCGATGATCGATCCCAAAGACATGGAACACTGCCGTGAAGCCATTCGGCATGGCTCGCTTTCGTTTCATGCTGCCTCGCGGCTACTGCCCGCGAGGGTGCGTGATCCAGCTCTGGCGCTTTATGCATTTTGCCGTCTTGCCGATGACGAGGTTGATCTGTCCTGTGCAAAGCATGCGGCCGTAGATGATCTGCAAGAGCGTCTGGAGCTTGTATATCGTGGCAAGCCCAGAAATGGGCCGGCTGACCGCGCATTTACCTCAGTGATTGAGATGTTCGACATGCCACGTGCCCTTCCCGATGCATTGCTGGAAGGTCTGGCATGGGATGCCGAGATGCGCCGTTACGACGATCTTTCAGCGCTGACGGACTATAGCGCACGCGTTGCCAGCGCCGTCGGCGTCATGATGTGTGTCCTAATGAAGGTTCGCGACCGCCATGCCTTAGCGCGTGCGGCCGATCTTGGCGTTGCGATGCAGTTGACCAATATCGCGCGCGATGTTGGTGAAGATGCGCTTGAGGATCGTCTCTATCTGCCACTTGAATGGCTGGAACATGCAGGCATTGACCCCGAAGCCTTTGTTTCGGGGCCTCAAGGCACAAAAGCTGTGCGCGCAATGGTCAAGCGCCTGCTGATCGAGGCCGAAAGACTTTACGTTCGATCGGAGGCAGGTATTGGGGCACTGCCCGTGACCGTGCGGCCGGGCATTTTCGCGGCTCGCTTTATCTATGCGGCAATTGGGACGCGGTTGCGCAGTATGGGGCATGACTCGATCTCCTCGCGCGCCTACACTTCGAAGGCCCAAAAGTTGGGGCTGGCAAGTTGGTCCTTGGTCCGGTCGGGCGCGACCATCGTCATGCCGACATCCCCCATGATTCACGCAAAAGCGTTGCCCGAGACGCAGTTTTTGG
>JBCCCA010000158.1:0-7964 GCA_039033735.1 Pseudomonadota bacterium | reverse complement strand
GGAGGCGCCCGATAGCCTTGGAGAGGCGCCGGATGAGGTTGCCGATACGACCGAGCCCGAGATTTCGTCTGAAGATGCGATTGATACCCCTTTAGCCGAGCCGTTGGTTGCGCCTGAAACACCCGGCCAGGCCCCTGAAACAGAAGTTGTCGCAGTTGAGACGCCCAACGTTAGCGTGAGTGAGGATGCAGCTCCCGAGATCGATGTTTCCGAGGATACCGCTCCGCAGCCAGAGCCTGCGCTCGAGGAGGAACCGGCACCTCTGATCATCATCCATGATACACCTGCGACTGGCGAAGAGACCGACGTGGCCGCATTGCCGGACACCGACGCACCCGAGATTTCGTCTGAACCGGATGCAGCACCCCAAGTGATTGGTCAGATCGATGCGCCGCAGGAACCAACCGGTGCCGAACAGTCAGATGGACCTTCTCTGCCGTGGTTGGATCAATTGCGTCGGTCGCAAATAGATGAAGCACCCACGGCGCCAACCGCACCGAATGTGGCGGTCGAGCCGTCTTTGCCGCCTGTCGGGACAGCAGCGCCCGAGGCGCCTGTCGTGGCGGACGCCGGGGACGACGATGCCGTTTCGGCAGCGGTTGATGCCGCACTTGATGAAGTGGCGTCCGCTGAACGCGAGGTTGCGCAGGCAGACACCGCGACCGACGGTTCTGAGGAGGTGGGTAGTTTTCTGCAACCGGTCGAGACCTTTACAGACCGTGATAATACAGAAGGCGCGGTCGGAACCGGAACGCTTCCGGTTGTTCGTCGATTGGGCGACAGCAGTTCCGAGGCAGAGGTGCCAGAACCCGATGGTGGTGAGGATACGGTCGCCGAGGCGGCTGACCCCGAGGTTGAGGAACAAGATACGGATGGGCCCGCGCTACAGGTCTTTGGGACTGCGTTCGACCCGCAAAACGACCTGCCTTTGGTGTCGATTGTTCTGGTGCACGAGGGAAGCGAACCGCTGTCTGGCGAGTTATTGGAGATCCTGCCGCAGAATATTGCCTTCGCGGTAAATGCCTCGCTTTCGGGTGCCGCCGGTATCGCGCAGGCCTATCGTTCGGTCGGCCGCGAGGTCGTGATGATCCCGTCGCTGCCCGCAGGTGCTGAGCCGCAAGACATCGAACAGGCACTGGGCGCCAACTTTGATCTCGTGCCCGAAGCCGTCGCGGTCATGGATGTTTCCGGGGCAAGTTTTCAGTCGGACCGCGCAGCAGTCGAACAGGTGGTCGATGTCGTCTCGGCTTCTGGCCACGGCATCATCACTTTTCCACGGGGCTTGAACCCGGCGCATCAGGCCGCACAGCGTGCAGGTGTGCCGACCGGGTTGATCTTTCGAAACCTGGATGGCGCTGCCGAAACGCAGGAGCAAATCCGCCGCAGTCTGGACCGTGCAGCCTTCCGGGCGCGCCAGGACGAAGCGGTGATCCTTGTCGGCACGACCGGCTCGACAATGCTGTCCGCCTTGTCGGATTGGGTGCTTGGAAGTCGGGCGGAATCCGTGACCTTGGCGCCGATTTCGGCAGCCCTTGGCGGCTAGGCACGTCAGTGCGCGGGCGAGCCTGAGGTATCCAAAAGGCTGCGCCCACCGTCGACAGTAAGGATTTCCCCCGTCACAAAGCTTGACCCTTCGGAGGCAAGGAATTGCGCTGCGTCAGCCAGCTCGGTTGGGCTGGCGATACGCGAAAGAGGGGTACTTCCGATGATCTCGCCCCGCATCCCCTCATGTTCCTTCAAGGCGCCTTTCAGAGAAGCACTCATCACCGAACCAAGGGCGATGCCGTTGACGCGAATGTGGTGCGGCGCCAACGCGATGGCCATTGAGCGTGTCATCTGGTCCAACGCGGCCGAGCTAACGGAATAAGCCAGCAGACTGGGCTGTGTTCGCTTGGCCGCGATCGAGGACAGGTTGATGATCGAACCCGCCGGCGCATCCGGGTCCGCGTCTTCCGCCTGTTTGATCATCCGTTTCGCAAAAAGCTGCGTGACGCGCAGAGATGTCATCAGGTTTTGTTCGATCAGCATCTCGACCGCGTCATCATCTGGGTTCAGCGGGTCCCCGGCGACCATTTGGCGCGAGGCATTCACCACGATATCCACCCGGTCGAACCGATCCAGCGTGGCTGAAAGCAGGTTTGCGATTGTCAGCTTTTCCCGCAGATCGCCCGCGTAAAATGCAGCATTGCCGGCGAGGTCTTCATCATCGGGCACTTCAGCCTTCAGGCGATCCTCGTCGCGGTCCGCCAGCATCACATTCGCCCCGGCATCCACGAAATGTCGGGCAATCGATAGGCCCACACCATTGGCGGCCCCGGTCACAACTGCGGTCTTACCTGCGATCGAGAAGGACATGACAGTTATCTTCCTTTGGGGAGGGGGCGAGGGCGTTCGGCACGGATGATCTTGTATCCGGCGGTCTGATCCACTGTTTCGAGCGAGGCAAATGCCTCTTCAAGCACCCGTTCATAGGGCAAATGGCGGTTTGCAACAAGCCAGAGCGTTCCGTGCCGCGAGAGGATGGCGCGGGCGTTCTTGATGAACGCCTGCCCCAGTGCGGGGTCTGCCGCGCGCGATGTATGAAAGGGCGGGTTGCAAAGGATGTGCTTGGGCTGTGTTTCGGGCCGGAACGTCCGGGCGTCGGCCCAGTGGAATTGTGCAGCCGCGTTGGTGATGTTCTGCCGCGCGGCGCTTAGGGCCACGTGATCGGCTTCGACCAGATCGACCGAGGCGGCGCCGCGTGCAAAGGCAGCATCGGCCAGGACACCCCAGCCTGCCCCCAGATCGACAACATGACCGCCAAGCGTGTTCGGAAGTGCTTCGATCAAGGCGGCTGAGCCGGGGTCGATGCGGTCGGCGGAAAAGACGCCGGGTCCGGTCATGAAACCTTCGACGTGGCCCGGTTCGATCTGCCAATCTTCGAAAATGCCGCCTTCAATCACGCAGAGCTTTCCATGGGCCTTTGACAGAACCTCGACCACGGTGGCGCGTTTGCGCAGTTCCTTCAAAAGGCTATCGATTCCATCGGTTTTCTGACCGTCTATCAGCAAAAGCCCGTCAGTGGCGGCCCGCGCGGCGGCAATCGCAGCCCGGCTTTCGGCCTTTGCGCGGGGCAGGGCAATGATGCTTAGCGCATAGCGTCCCGAAAGCTCCACCTGCGTGCTGTACCCTTGCGTGGCAAACGCCTGATGGTCCGGATAATGGCGCTGGATGATGTCGACCCGGTCCTTAGGAAGCATCGACAGATCGGTTCCCGCGCGCGCACCGACGACTGCTATCCGCCCGTCTTTTGGAACAGTTGCAACACCTGACCGCAAAAGCAAATCAAGACGCGTGCTCAGCATGAAGGGGTGCGGTTCATCAAACGGAAGCTTGGGTGACGCTCGGTCACTCTTTCTCCATGGTGCATTGAAGTGGGTGCTGGTGGCGGCGGGCGAAATCCATCACCTGCGCGACCTTGGTCTCGGCAACCTCGAAACTGAAGACGCCCACAACGGCCAGACCTTTCTTGTGGACCGCCAACATCAGCTCGAAGGCCTGGGCGTGGTTCATGCCGAAGAACCGTTCAAGCACGTGCACGACGAATTCCATGGGTGTGTAATCGTCGTTCAGCAGCATGACCTTGTAAAGCGGCGGCTTGTCGGTCTTCGGCTTGGTCTTGGTCAAAAGACTCGTGTCGCCGGAACCGTCGTTCTCGCCGTCATCCTGATCGGATGCCATCATATGAAGCTTGAGGATCGTCAATTCTGCCAGTACGCCGGTCTCTGCCATCGAGCGCACAATATAGGTGTTTGTCGCGGTTAGAAAAGGGGGGACGTGGTGCTGAAAACAATCTGCTTCGATGCGGATGATACGCTTTGGCACAACGAGCGCTTTTTTCGCCTGACAGAAGCACGGTTTGTCCAACTTTTGGCCGATTACGCAACGACCGAGGATCTGGCCAATCACCTTGTGGCGGCCGAACGCCGGAACCTCGAGCGATATGGCTACGGGATCAAGGGGTTTGTGTTGTCGATGATTGAAACGGCCCTTCAGGTTACTGACAACCAGGTGCCGGGTGCTGTCATCGCCGAGCTGATCGCGGTGGGAAAAGACATGCTGGGCCATCCCATCGAGCTTTTGCCCGGCGCCGAAGCCGCAATTGAAGAGCTGGCGACGGACTATCGGCTGTTGCTGATCACCAAGGGCGACTTGTTGAATCAGGAACAGAAACTGGCCCGGTCCGGGTTGGGCGATAAATTCGACGGCGTTGAAATCGTCTCGGAAAAAACGACAGAGGTGTATCGCGGGATTTTCACGGGCCGCGGACTGGTCCCCGATACGGTCATGATGGTGGGCAATTCGCTTAAATCCGACATCAACCCGGTCCTTCATGCGGGGGCCTGGGCGGTGCATGTGCCGTTTGAGATGACCTGGGCACTGGAGGATGCACCTACCCCCGTTGGCCATCCGCGCTTTCGCGAAATCGCCACTTTGGCTGAGCTGCCGTCGCTTGTGTCCGGGATCGCCCGCAACATCTAGCGGGATAAGCGAAACACCGCCCCGCATGTTGGTGAAAGAAAATTACCGAAAATTCATCGTTTTCGTATTTCCTTAGTCATGCTACGGTTGTGGATAACTAATAAGCGCCGGCGAAATGATCGGTGCCGAGGCAGGCAAAAGGCAGAGCTCACGTGACGATATCCCGCGTCGTCCTTCGGACATGTGTATTCCTATGTTTTCTTCTTGCGCCGATGGTGGCTATGACAGCGCCATACGCCGCGATGGTGGTTGATGCCCGGACAGGCAAGGTGCTGCATTCCAGAAATGCCGATACCCGTCTGCACCCGGCCTCGCTGACCAAGATGATGACGCTTTATGTCGCGTTCGATGCGATTGAAAAAGGCGAGATCAGCCTGGACACGCTGGTGACCGTCTCACGCAAGGCAGCCGCCGAGCCGCCCTCGAAACTGGGATTGAAAGCGGGTCAGAAGGTCAAGTTGCGCTATCTGATACGTGCCTCGGCCGTAAAATCCGCGAATGACGCGGCCACTGCCATTGGCGAAGCGATTTCGGGATCAGAAGCGGCGTTTGCGCGGCGGATGAACCGGATGGCGGCCGCAATGGGGATGGACCGCACCACCTTCAAGAACGCCCATGGGCTGACCGAAACCGGGCATTTGTCGACGGCGCGCGATATGACGACGCTGGGGCGGCATGTGTTTTATGACTTTCCCGACTATTACAACCTGTTTTCGCGCCGGCAAACCAGTGCAGGCACGAAAATGGTGTCGAACACCAACCGCCGTCTTTTGGGCAATTACCGCGGCGCGGATGGGATCAAGACCGGCTATACGCGGGCTGCTGGCTATAACCTTGTCGCTTCGGCGGAACGTGGGCAGGAACGTGTGATTGCAACTGTGTTTGGCGGACGCTCGGTCACGTGGCGTAATGCTCGAATTGCCGAGTTACTGGATATGGGCTTTGAACGATCGCCGACACGCGTGGCCGTTGTGAAGCCGCGCAAGCCAGTGATCTCGGGCGGTCCTGCGGGTCCGGTTGTCCGGTTGACCGGCATTGTGACCCGTTCGCCGCGCCCCATTGGCCGCTCCAGTGCCGCGCCGGATGCGGGTACCTTGGTGGCGGTCGCCGAAGGGATCACCGATGTTCTGGCCGAGGTCGCCGTTGGCGAGACGCGGATCGATGCGCCCGAACCCATGCCGCAGGCAGTTCAGGCAGCAAGTCTGGCCGGCGCCTTCCTTCGCCCCGCGCCGCGCCCCCGTGCGGATGCCGCCCCGGCCGCCAAGACGGAACCAGTGGTCGTAACGCGGCTTTCGACCAGTGGTGGGCGCCATTGGGCGATCAATGTCGGGCGTTACGAGACCCGAGATGAGGCCGAGCGGAAGCTTCTTCAAACGGCCTTGGTTGAGATTTCGACCCTGGACGAAGCACTTCGGAAAGTTGTTCATTCATCGCGCGGTTGGGAAGCGAATTTCGTCGGCCTAACCGAAGACCGTGCGGAATTGGCGTGTCGCCGCCTGCATGCTCAAAACGTAAACTGCGTGCCCGTCGGCCCAGGCTGAGGTGACGGACTTACGGCCTTTGTGAAAAGCACGCGCCCTTGGCGCGCGTTTGACTTTTCATTGGGGCGCTGCCCCAGACCCAGGGATACTTGAACCAGAAAGAAGAACAATTTTATTCAAATTGTCGCTTCATCTTGTTTCAAACATGCATGTTGGCCCATTTGTCTCAGGCGAGTTCCTCGAGGCGGGCGAGCGCGGTTTCCAGACGTGTCAGTTCTTCTCGTCGCGTGCGGGCGTTGTCCTCGGTTTCTTCGATGACCTCTGCCGATGCGTTTTCGCGGAATTTCGGGTTCGTGAGGCGCCCTTCGAGGCCGCCAACTTCCTTTTGCAGCTTGCCGACCGATTTCTGGAGGCGGGCTTTTTCGGCACCCGCGTCAATCAGGCCTTCCAGCGGAAGGGCGAACGTGCCGCCTTCGACGGCGATGGTGGGCGCGCCTTTCGGCGCGGCCTCCATGGATGCCCGACCGGCGATGCCGGCTTCGCGGTCGGCAAGGATCAGCGTTTCGTTTGCGGTCCAAAAGGTGTCCTTTGCAGGCTCTAAAGCCAGCTGCGCCAACGTGACCTGCTGTTTCTTTGGCACGTTCATCAGGCCGCGCACAGAGCGGGTTTTTTCAATCAAATCACGGACCCAGTTCAACTCGGCGACGGCAGCTTCGTCGATCATCTCGTCACCATAGGTCGGCCAATCGGCGTGGACGCAAGGTTTGGCGCGGCTGGGGGCCGACAGGCTCCACAGTTCTTCGGTGATGAAGGGCATGATGGGGTGGAGCATGATCAGCATTTGATCCAGCGCCCAGGCCATGGTTTGGCGGGTTTCCGTCGCGGCGTCGGATTGCATCAGTGGTTTTGAGAATTCGAGGTACCAGTCGCAATAGGTGTAGGTGAAGGCATAAAGCGTGTTCGCCGCGTCGTTGAAGCGGAAGGCGGTCAGCGCTTCGTCGAGGGATTTCCGGGTCTTGGCGACCTCGCCGATGATCCACTTGTTGACGGAGTGCGTGGCCGCGTCGGGCGTGCGGGTGGTGACGTCGAAGACGCCGTTCATCTCGGCAAAGCGGGCGGCGTTCCAGAGTTTCGTCGTGAAGTTGCGATAGCCCTGGATGCGCTGGGTCGAGAGTTTCAGGTCGCGGCCCATGGCGGCCATTGAGGTGAGCGTGAAGCGGACGGCGTCGGCGCCGTATTCGTCGACCAGTTCGAGGGGGTCGAGGACGTTGCCGAGCGATTTCGACATCTTCTTGCCCTTCTCGTCGCGCACCAGCGCGTGGACATAGACGGTGTCAAACGGGCGGTCGTCGACGGTGGCGTATTGCATCATCATCATGCGGGCGACCCAGAAGAAGATGATGTCGAACCCGGTGATGAGGACGGAGGTGGGGAAGTATTTCTTCAGTTCGTCGGTCTCCTCGGGCCAGCCGAGGGTGCCGATGGGCCAGAGGCCGGAGGAGAACCAGGTGTCGAGGACGTCGGGGTCTCGGTAGAGGCACAACGTGTAGCCTTTTGACGAGAGCGTCTTCTCGCAGGCTTCTTCGACGGTGTCGCAGAAAACGACTTCAAGGTAGCCGTGCTCGGCGATTGCCTTTTCTTCGATCGCCTCACGCAGCGCTTCTTCGGAAGGAGCGCAGAACAGTGAAGTTTCGGGGTTTCTGGAGAGAAGGCGCTTCTCCCGTGCCTCCCGGCGTTCGGCACTCTTCTCCGCAAAGCCGCGTGCATATTCATTGGCCAGCTCGGCGTTCTCTATCTTTGTCGTTTGCGCTCCGTCTTTCGAAAGATCGGCCTCAACGGCATACCAAACCGGGATCTGGTGCCCCCACCACAACTGCCGGGAGATGCACCAGGGTTCGATGTTCTCGAGCCAGTTGAAATAGACCTTCTTGTGCTGCTCGGGCAGGATCTCGGTGGTGCCGT
>JBCCCA010000157.1:0-7972 GCA_039033735.1 Pseudomonadota bacterium | reverse complement strand
GCTGCACTTTGCATTTGTCAGGAAAACTTATGACACTTGGACCCAAGATCGCATGGGACGATACCGTTTTGCCGTTTCAACTGGATCGGACCGGAACGCGTGGGCGCATAGCGCGCCTTGATGGTGTGCTGCACGAAGTTCTGTCGCAACATAGCTATCCGCGCGTCATCGAGGCACTTGTTGCGGAAGCCGCGCTTTTAACGGCGCTGATAGGTCAAACGATCAAATTGCGATGGAAACTGTCGCTTCAGGTCAGAGGCGATGGTCCGGCCCGCCTAATCGCAACCGACTACTACGGGCCAAGTGAGGATGGGCAACCGGCGCGGGTTCGTGCCTACGCCAGTTTTGACGAAGAACGCCTGGATCACGAGGCTGATCCCTATTCCCAAATTGGGAAGGGCTATTTCGCAATCCTCATCGATCAGGGTGAGGATATGGTTCCCTATCAAGGAATCACGCCAATTGCGGGTGGGTCGCTTGCGACCTGCGCTGAAACGTATTTTGCTCAATCCGAGCAGTTGCCGACGCGTTTTGCCCTGAGCTTTGGTCGATCGCAGCGACCAGGTGAAATGATGCACTGGCGCGCGGGCGGTATCAT
Source organism: Pseudomonadota bacterium (assembly GCA_039033735.1). Lineage (GTDB taxonomy): Bacteria > Pseudomonadota > Alphaproteobacteria > Rhodobacterales > Rhodobacteraceae > JAJDOD01. The sequence goes on along the minus strand of JBCCCA010000157.1, from coordinate 7,374 downwards.
GTTGCAACAAATGCCGGATGCTTCGCCAGAGCTTCAATCTGGGGGTACCGGTGAAGGCGGATTGCTGCAGGCAAACGATGTTTTGGACGATGAAGGGCGCGAAGCATGGTCACATGTGAATATACTGCTTGATACCGCCGACGAGATCGAGCTGATCGGACCTAGCGTTCAGCCAACGGACCTCCTCGTGCGACTTTACCATGAAGATGGACCGCGTGTGTTCGATCCGCAGGCGGTAAAGTTTGGTTGTACTTGTTCGGCGGACCGCGTTCGTGAGTCTCTTTCAATTTATTCCGCAAAAGATATTGGTCACATGACAACTGAGGATGGCATCGTTACAGCCGACTGCCAGTTTTGCGGTGCGCATTACGAGTTTGATCCCAAGACGCTAGGGTTTGAGGCAGAGGAATGATGTTGCGCGAAGCACTACTGGAGGCGGCTGCGACGTCTAGTGTGCCGTCTTCCGATTTCGATCTGAATGCAGAAGCGGAACGCCCGGAACAAGCGTTGCGCGAAGCGGCTGTGTTGGTCGCCGTTGTCGAGAGCCCGGACCCGAAGCTAATTCTGACGAAGCGGTCATCTGCATTGAAGCATCACCCTGGTCAGATTTCCTTTCCCGGCGGCAAGGTCGAAGAAACGGACGCAGACCTAGTGGCTGCTGCCTTGCGCGAAGCCGAAGAAGAAATTGCGCTGACAGGTGTTGACGTTTTGGGAACGCTGGCGCCACATCAAACCGTCACGGGTTTTGTTGTTTCGCCTGTTTTGGGGATTGTCGCGCAGGGATATCATGTGGCGCCCGACCATCGTGAAGTTGATGAAGTATTCGAGGTGCCGCTGTCGCACGTGATGTCGCCGTCCAATTACATGGTCGAATCGCGGCGCTGGCGTGGTCAGCCAAGGTACTATTATGCTGTCCCCTGGGGTCCGTACTACATCTGGGGTGCAACCGCGCGCATGTTGCGCGCGCTGGCAGATCGGATGGAACATGTTCGCGCTTGATTCAGATTGGCTGGCAGATAAACAGACGCAAGGCATCTTCGATCTTCTTGCGGGCTATCCGACGTTTGTTGTTGGGGGGTGTGTGCGCAACAGCCTTTTGCATCAACCCGTCAAGGACATTGATTTTGCGACGGCCGCCTTACCCGAGCAGGTTGTTGCACGCGCCGAGGAGAGTGGCCTGCGCGTGGTTCCGACAGGGATCGAGCACGGGACGGTGACCGTTATTCTCGGTCAAACGGCGTTTGAGATAACGACCTTTCGTCGAGACATGGAAACCGACGGTCGCCGTGCTGTTGTTGCTTTCTCGACTTCCGTTGAAGACGATGCACGTCGGCGTGATTTTACAATGAATGCCATCTATAGCGATGCGCTGGGCCAATTGACGGATCCTGTACAGGGCTTGCCTGACATCGCGGCGGGGCGGGTTCGATTCATCGAAGATGCCGAACGGCGCATCCGCGAGGACTATCTTCGAAGCCTTCGCTTCTTTCGCTTTGTTGCATTGTATGGGGCGCCAGACACAGATATGGACCCCGAGGCGCTGAACGCGATTGCACGGAACTTGTCTGGACTTGAGACACTTTCACGGGAACGTATCGGATCGGAAATGTTGCGCCTTCTTGAGGCACCCGACCCGTCAAAAGCGCTTGCGTCCATGCGCTCGACAGGAGTTTTGGCTACAATTTTGCCTGGCAGCGATGACACCGCAATTGGTCCGCTGGTCAGCCTTGAGCAAGATATAAGCGCGACGCCAAATGCCCTTCGGCGTCTTTCAGTCCTGGGAGGCGCAGTTGAGACATTGCGATTGTCACGCGCCGATTTGAGACGGGTTGCGCAAATTCGTGATAATGTGGGCAAATCGGCGGGTTGGCTTGGCTATACGCTGGGCGCCGCAGCAGCGCGGGATGTGCTTCTGGTGTCCGCAGCAATGCTGTCGCAGCCGTTGGACCCAAACTCACTTATAAACGCGGATGCGGCATCGGTGCAGCGGTTCCCCATCAGAGCGGCAGATTTGGCGGATGAGCTTGAAGGAAAGGCGCTGGGTGAGAAGCTTCAGTCGCTTGAAAACACTTGGATCGAAAGCGGTTTCACGCTTTCGCGGGAGGCGCTTCTTTCAAAGGGGTGACTTTTGATCCGAGTTGCGCTACCAAGTTTTTGCCGACACATGGAGAGCATTCGATGATTATCAGGATTCGTTCGACCTAAACCTTACTGGTCCGATCCTGTTGGGACGCACCGGTATTGGTACGCCCCCTTCGTATGCTTAATTCACTGCCAAGGCACTTGCCCCATGTTTCGCTTTTTCGAGAACCTTGTTGATCCCTATTGCGACTATGCGCTGGAAGATCGTCCGCCGACACGGCTTTGGCCGTTTATCGCTCTTTACCTGAAGCCTTTCCGGAAGCTGTTCGTGGCAACTGGTTTTGTTACGGTATTTGTAGCTGCGATCGAAATTTGGTTGATCGCGTATATCGGGCGGCTGGTTGATGTGTTAGCCAGCGCGGACCGCGAAAGTTTCTGGCAGTATCACGCGCTCGAAATGGGCATGGTGGCTCTCTTTCTGCTCTTTCTCCGACCGCTAGTACAGATCCTCGATGTCGGGCTGCTGAACAATGCAATCTTGCCAAACCTTGGAACCCTGGTCAGGTGGCGGGCGCACAACCACGTGCTTCGTCAATCCGTCGGGTGGTTTGAAAATGACTTTGCGGGCAGGATTGCGAACCGCATCATGCAAACGCCGCCGGCTACCGGCGAGGCGGTCTTTCAAGTGTTCGACGCGATGGCCTATGCCAGCGCGTACGTCATTGGTGCACTCATTCTGTTGGGTGATGCCGATCCACGTCTTGCCATACCACTGGCTATCTGGCTGGTGCTGTATGCGATGCTAGTAGCATGGACGGTGAAGCGTGTGACGCCAGCATCCCAAGCGTCGTCGGATGCCCGAAGTGCGATCACGGGGCGTGTTGTTGATAGCTATACCAATATTCACTCGGTAAAGATGTTCGCCCACACTCAGGGCGAGCAGGCTTATGCCAAGGAAGCGATCGAGAATGCTCGGAAAGCGTTCCAGAACGAGATGCGTATTTACACGCTCATGGATGTTGGACTGACGCTGATCAACGGGTTTCTTATAGTTGCTGTGGTCGGCTGGTCCATTTGGCTTTGGACGATCGGTGCAGCAAGCATTGGCGTGGTCGCGATTGCGTCTTCGCTTGTATTACGCCTGAACGCGATGACGGGATGGATCATGTGGGCGTTGACCAGCTTCTTTTCCAACCTTGGTATTGTGAAAGAGGGTATGGAAACGATCGCTCAGCCAATCGAGCTTGTGGATAACTCAAACGCAAGACCATTGGAAGACGGACCTGGACGGATCGTGCTTGAAGCTGTCACCCACCACTACGGTCGACTTGACGGCGGATTAAATGCGATTGATCTGGTGATTGAGCCTGGTCAGAAAGTTGGACTTGTGGGCCGCTCGGGCGCGGGCAAGTCTACACTCGTTAAGCTTTTGTTGCGGTTTTATGACCCGGAAGCCGGTCGGATACTGATTGATCACCAGGATATTGCAGCGGTGACGCAAGACAGTTTGCGAGCGCGCATCGGTATGGTGCAACAGGACAACTCGCTTCTGCACCGGTCGGTGCGAGACAACATCCTCTATGGACGTCCCAACGCCAGTGAAGAGGATATGCTTGCCGCAGCCCGTAAGGCCGAGGCACATGAGTTCATCCTTGATCTAGAAGACCCTGAAGGAAGAACCGGCTACAAAGCCCATGTCGGTGAGCGCGGCGTGAAGCTTTCTGGCGGGCAACGCCAAAGGATCGCGCTGGCACGCGTTATTTTGAAAGACGCGCCAATTCTGGTTTTGGATGAAGCGACAAGCGCGCTTGACAGCGAAGTCGAGGCTGAAATTCAACAAACGCTTTATGGAATGATGGAAGGTAAATCGGTGATCGCGATTGCACACCGTTTGTCGACGATTTCGAAGATGGACCGCATCCTTGTTTTAGACGGCGGCAAGATCGTTGAGGATGGAAGCCACGACGCGCTTTTGTCTGCCGGTGGACTATATGCAAAGTTCTGGGGCCGACAGTCGGGCGGTTTCCTAAATACGACGGAGGCGGCAGAGTGAGATTTCCAGAAGCTGGAGACGAAGACCTAAAGGCTGGACCGATTCCAGGGGTTTATCGTCGACTTGCCGATACGATCGAGCCGTTCCGGCCCGCCAATGGCCCGCCACCGCAAGCGTTCTGGCCGTTCTTGCGCTGGGCGTTGGACGGGGCCGGCACACAGATGAAGGTGGCAATTGCAGCATCAATATCCGTTGGCATAACGACGATCCTGGGTTTTTACCTTATTGGATGGCTTATTGATACGGCTCAATCCGTTGGCCCCGGCTTCCTCGCATCGCATGGCTGGGCCATCGTACTTTTTGCTTTGTTTTACATGATCATCTGGCCACTGTCGCTGGTCGCGAATGCGGCCTTCAACTCGGTCACTCTCGGTCCGAACCTTTACGCATTAGTCCTGTCTCGGTTGCAAAAACACACCCTTGGTCAAAGCCTATCGTTCTTCGACAATGATTTTGCGGGGCGTATCGCACAGAAAAGCCAACAGACGGCGCGCGCCGTCACGGATGTTGTTCTTGAAGTGACCAATATTTTTGGTAACGCCGTGTCGGCAGCGCTGGGGGCAGCGATCATGTTGGCCTTTGTCGATTGGCGGCTTGGTGTGTGCGTGGCGTTGTGGTTGGCGGCGTATGCCGTGTTGATGTATTTCTACATCCCAAGGGTCCGGAAAAAATCGAGGTTGCGGGCCGCGCGCCGAGCCATGGTGACTGGGCAGATCGTCGATACGATTACCAACGTCCCAACCGTGAAGCTCTTTGCCCACGGTGCCGCCGAAGAAAGCGCGACGAATGATGCTTTGGCAGGTTTCCGTGAGGCTGGCATCAGCTGGGCAAGTACAGTTGTTACCTTCCGCCTGCTCATATTTACGTTGGCTGGTGTCTTGCCGGTTGCGCTGATTGGGCTTGCGCTTTGGTTGTGGTCTTCAGGGTCTGCGTCGGCGGGCGATATCGCTGCGGCTGGATTGGTTGCAACGCGTCTTTCGACAATGACCGGATGGGTCAGTTTTGCGGCGCTGGGTATCTTCACGAATATCGGTGAGATTGAGGATGGCATCCGAACACTGACACCTCCACATTCGATCCTAGACCGCGAAGGCGCTGGTAAGCCCACAGTCATCGAAGGCAAGATTGCTTTCCAGCATATCAGTTTTGGATACGGCACTTCTCAGGCGGCTCTGACCGACTTTGACTTGCTGATCGAGCCCGGGGAAAAAGTTGCCCTTGTCGGAGCATCGGGCGCCGGCAAAAGCACGGTGACGTCCCTTTTGCTGCGTTTGTACGATGTCGAAAGTGGACAGGTGCTTTTGGATGGCCTGGATGTGCGCGATTGGGCGCAAGACGATCTTCGTCGGCAAATTGCGATGGTCCGACAGGAAACGGCAATGTTCAATCGCTCGGCGCTGGAGAATATTCGGTATGGAACGCCGGATGCTACGATTGACGATGTTGTGGCGGCGGCGAAACGCGCTGAAGCACACGAGTTTGTGGTAAAACTGAAAGACCATCGCGGACGAGAGGGCTACGACGCCCACCTTGGCGAGCGAGGGGTAAAGCTGTCCGGCGGTCAACGTCAAAGGATAGCTTTGGCGCGCGCCATTCTGAAGGATGCGCCCGTTCTTGTGCTGGACGAAGCCACCAGCGCCTTGGACAGCGAAGTGGAGGCGGCAATCCAGTCGTCCTTATCAACGCTTATGGATGGCAAGACGGTTTTGGCCATTGCACACAGGCTGTCGACCATCGCCCAGATGGATCGTATCGTGGTGTTGGACCAGGGCCGCATTGCGGAATCCGGCTCGCATGGCGCATTGCTGGCACTGGATGGCTTGTATGCGCGGTATTGGCGCCGTCAATCCGGTGGGTTCTTGTATTCGGACGCGGCTGAATAGGCCCATTGCACAATAGTTTGACTCACCCTATGGTTGTTTTGATGTCATGTATTGCCACGAATGGTGACAATAAGTGCACGATGATACCGCTCCAAAAACTGCTGCCCCAGCTCGCTTTCAGGACCGAGCGGCGTTGTTTGGTGTCGAACCAAATACGGAGAGCATCGTTTTTGCGACCACGGAAGCTTGTGGACTATCAGACGGCCTTTCGGGCAGTGCGCTTCTTGGGTGTTCCATTCAGGAAGTTCTTGGTCGACTGGCGGCACATGCAATCAGGAATGCGCAGGCTCAACCATCCATAAGGCAGCGCCGGTTCAATCTTGGTCAATTTGACTGTGGAACCGGGCATTTTGACGTATCCATGTTCCAGTCCGAAAACGCGTTGATTGTCGAGGCTATTCCTGCCGATCCCACGACTGCCCCAACTGCCCGCGATGTTCTGGCTGACGTGATTGTCTTGTCAGATGCGCTGGTCGGACCAGAAGCTGAACGCGGGAGTTCGCCATTTACCCGGTTTGTGTCGTTACTGCGAACTATGAGCGGCTACAACTGTGTGGCGATTGAGCAATTCCTGGAGGAGGGGCCCAGCATCATAGACATGGCCGGGCAAGAGCGATTTGCGTCAGGTCGTCTGATCTCTTCTTCGGAACTTTGGAACATGCAAGATGTCAGGCGATCATCTGTCGGTTTGGCCTCACAAGAAGGAACCAACGTACCTGACCTTGGTCTGTCATCGTTTTCGGTCCCAGAGTTGCTGGACCGCACGGAGTTGCAGGAGCTTGGTGTCGTTGCTTGTGCCGCGATCGACGTCAAGCGCGGTAAAGACCCGTGGGGACGCATTAAGTTCTTTCATTCTCATCCACGTTTACCCAATGCCAGAACTCAGCTGGCTCTTGCGCACCTTTCACCTCTTATCAGCCAACGCCTGCTTAGCCTGTAAAGCCTAGGCGGCCTTGCATTCGCAGGGGTTTAACTGCACCATTGGGAAATTATGCAGTAATCGGAAAAACGTGCAAAGTTTTTGGGAAGCTCTTTTCGTTGCGTGGAGGTTGGTTCTGTCTTTCGACAGTGACCTTGTAGAGATTGTCGGTCTCTCCCTTTACGTCAGCATCACCGCAACTGTGATCGCCAGTCTTGCCGGGGTATTGTCGGGTGCTGTGTTGGCGCTTTCGCGCTTCAGGGGGCGTGGTGTCGTTCTGGTTATTGTTAATGCACTCATGGGTTTGCCGCCCGTGGTTGTTGGCCTGTTGGTGTACTTGTATCTGTCCAGGTCGGGTCCCTTGGGGTTTCTTGGTCTGCTCTACACGCCAACGGCAATGATCATCGCCCAAGCAATTTTGATCACGCCGATCATTG
>JBCCCA010000156.1:0-7991 GCA_039033735.1 Pseudomonadota bacterium | reverse complement strand
GCGTCTTACTCGATCGAGGCGGGTGGACTGCTGTTCGATTACGCCAAGACGGCGATGGATGATGCCGACCGCGCATTGCTGGTCGACATGTTCGAAGCGGCTGGCGTGCCAGCGCGGCGGGACGCCATGTTTCGCGGTGCCAAGATCAACGAAACAGAGGGCCGCGCCGTCTTGCATACGGCACTGCGCAACCTAAACGCTGACCCGGTGGTTGTGGATGGCGAAGACGTCATGCCCGGCGTTCTGGAAACGCTTGAACGGATGTCCGCCTTTGCCGAAGATGTGCGCGCTGGCGTTTTTCGCGTCTCGGGCGGGCAGGTCACCGATGTGATCAACATCGGGATTGGCGGTTCGGACCTTGGTCCGGCCATGGCCACGATCGCCATGGCGCCTTATCATGATGGTCCCCGCGTTCACTTCGTGTCCAATGTCGATGGGGCGCAGATCAACGATACGCTGCTGGGGCTGGACCCGACAACCTCGCTGATCATTGTTGCCTCGAAGACGTTTACGACGATCGAGACCATGACCAATGCCGAAACGGCGCGCCGTTGGCTTGCCGAGGCGGTCGGTGGGCACGAGATCGGGCGCCACTTCGTTGCGCTGTCGACTGCGGCCGAGAAAACGGCGGCGTTCGGCATTGATCCGGACCGCGTCTTCGGCTTTGAAGATTGGGTCGGCGGCCGTTATTCCATGTGGGGGCCGATCGGACTTTCGCTGATGATCGCCATCGGTGAAGGGGCGTTTCGGTCCTTTCTTGAGGGCGCCGCAGCGATGGACCTGCATTTCCGGTCGGCGGCACCGCTTGAGAATATCCCCGTTATGCTGGCGCTGGTTGGCCTATGGCATCATCAGGGGATGGGATATCCCACGCGCGCCGTCCTGCCCTATGAACAGCGCCTGTCCCGCCTGCCGGCCTATCTTCAGCAGCTTGAGATGGAGAGTAACGGCAAGTCGGTTGCGCTTGATGGAACGACGTTGGACACCGTATCAGGCCCTGTCGTCTGGGGCGAACCCGGAACAAACGGTCAGCACGCATTTTATCAGCTGATCCATCAAGGGCGGGCGGTGATCCCGTGCGAATTCATGGTCGGCGCCGCGGCGCATGAAGCTGAATTGACGCAACATCACCACTTGCTGGTCGCCAATTGCCTTGCGCAGTCCGAGGCCCTGATGCGAGGGCGCAGCCTGGCGGACGCGCGCGCCTCGATCGCGTCCAAATTTGAGGGTGAGGAGCTTGAACGTCAGGCCCGCCACCGGGTTTTTCCCGGAAATCGCCCCTCAACGACGCTTGTTTACCCGAAGCTGACGCCCTTTGTTCTTGGCCAGATTGTGGCTCTTTACGAACATCGCGTGTTTGTCGAAGGCGTGATGCTAGGCATAAACTCTTACGATCAATGGGGCGTGGAACTTGGCAAAGAACTTGCCAGCGCCTTGGAACCCATCGTCGCGGGCACAGAAGATGCCGCGACCAAGGATGGCTCTACCGCCCGTCTTGTAAACTTTGTAAGGCGGCATGCGACCTAGGCGCGCTTAATACGCGAAGTTGAACAGCATCAGCTTGCTGCCGCGCGCAACAATGGCGGCAAAGTCTTACTTGCCGGTACGGCGTTCTTCTTTCATCCGGTCCCGGACACTGTAGCGCATCTTGAACGCGTTTCCGTCCCCTTACCCAATCACAGTTTCCCCGAGTTGCAAGTCGGTTGCGATCCCGTCCGGAAGCTGAACAAGCGTGGTGTTGCAGTGATGGCCGTTGAATGTCGTCTCAAGGCGCATTCCGTTCGCAAGAACCGTATCTTGGGCAAGTGGAAACGAAAGGTTTAGCCCCTTGTTTGGGCCACCCTGCGTGTCGGTCACCTGGCACCAACATTTTTTATGTCGTTCGCAAACCCGATCTTTTTGGGTGGACCGTTCTGGGTGGAAAACGAAAGCCTCACCGACCAATCAGAATTGATATCCACGCGCGACATGTCTTTTTACGCGCTTTGCGCTGTGGCTCGCGTTGCAAAAGCTCCAAGCATCAGGGGCTAGCAAGCTGCAACATTCGTGCGGGGTGCGGCGCTCCTTGTTTCATTCCAAATCCCATTTTTGAAGTCTTTTGTCGCTAAGGCGTTTGCCGTGAGCGAGTTGTTATAATTGTCACTATCTCGATATCTTTCCCGGCCGAACTTCGAATTTCGACAGGCACATAAAGCGCGCACAAAGACCACGCGACCTGCACGCGCGCAGCGCTGGAAAGACCTGGCTGCCGCCCACAGAGATGTGACAATATTGCGCTAGACTTCGAAGGCCGTTGGCCGCAAATATTTTACCCATGTGGACGCGCAGGAAACTGATTGTTGCCGGTGCCGCGACAATGGCGGCGCCATCTCTTGGTCACGCGCAGGCGGACGCAATCCAAAATTTCTTTGGAGCGACCCCGCAATTGCGCACTTTACAAGTGCTTCGGGGCGACGAGATGATTTTCGCCGAGGCACGTTCGCCTGGTGGGTTGAACCGCATGGCCAATATAAAGTCGGTTTCGAAAAGCGTTGTGTCGCTGATCCTTGGGACCTGCTTTGATCGCGGTGAAATTGCGTCAATCAATGACACCATCGGCACAGTCGCGCCCCGTCTTTTGCCACGGAACGCCACACCGGGGGCCGAGGATATCACGCTTCAGGACCTTGTGACCCTGCGCGCCGGGCTCGAGCGCACATCGGGCGCCAACTACGGCCCGTGGGTCAGTTCGCCGAACTGGATTGCCAATGCCTTGTCGCGGCCTTTCGTGGCAGAACCCGGGACACGCATGCTGTATTCCACGGGGTCTACCCACATCCTCGGCGCCGTTCTGGCCGAGGTGACGGGAAAAAGCTTGCTGCAATTGGTCCGCGAACGCCTTGGACAACCCCTTGGGATCGAGGTTCCACCATGGACCCGTGACCCGCAGGGGTATTTCATGGGCGGGAATGAGATGGCCCTGCGCCCGACGGCGATGCTGAAGATTGCCAAGTTGATGCGGGATGGCGGGCGCGTGGGCGACACCCAGGTCGTATCGGGGAATTGGGTGCTGGCCTCTACCCAGGGGTATACGCGCTCAAACTGGTCGGGGCTGTCTTATGGCTATGGCTGGTTCCTGTCCCCATCCGGCTATGTGCTGGGGCGTGGCTATGGCGGGCAGATCATCGCCGCCCATCCCGAGCGCAACCTTGCCGTCGCCATCACATCGGATCCCACGCAGCCCGCACGATCAAACGGGTATTTTGGCGATTTGGTTGGGATGCTGGATGGCCCGATCCTTGGGCTGGCCTAAGGCCGCCCGGTTCGGTCGACTTACGATGTCCTGTTCGTTGCGCCGTCGCGTTCCACCATCATGCGGATGGCGTCCCGGCGATGCGCTTGGCGCGCCGTGCCGTCCGGCGTTAGGCTGACGCAGACGGCTTCGCCCGAGGCACGGGGTTCCCCATCGACGAACAGGCCATATTCCATGATGAAGCTTGACGGTTTCACCAGCGATGTCCGCGCGGTCACAACGTAATCTTCGTTGATTAAAACAGGCGCCAGATAGTCAGCCGTGACGCGTCGGACGACAAGTTGCGGATCATCATCCGCTTGATAGCTGGACAGCCCATACTCCTGAACGTACCGCACCCGGATGGTTTCGAACCAACGCAGGAACACGACGTTGTTCACGTGGTTCAGCGCATCGAGCTCATGGAATCTGACCTTTTCCGTATAACCATATGAAAACCCTTCGATCCCATGGGCCACAAGCTGAGACGGGGTGAGCGGTGTCAGATAGGCAGTCATGGGATCCTTCGGACTGGAGCGGGTAGCGGGAATCGAACCCGCAATAACAGCTTGGGAAGCTGCTGTGATACCTTTTCACCATACCCGCGCCAGCGATGAGGTAGTGGAAGCAATGCAAAGCGTCAAGCAGCGCTGACGTCCCGGGTCTAGCCGCTTACATTCACGATGGTTCGGGTGGGGAACGGGATTTCAACCGCGGCATTGTCCAGTGCTTCCTTGACCTGTCGCTTCATGTCGGCCTGGAACTGAAAGAAGTCCTCAGCCCGGCACCACACCCGGACCAGAAAGTCGACACTGCTGTCGCCCAGATTGTTGACCTGCAGGAACGGGGCCGGGTCATTCAATGCGCGCGGGTCATTCAGGATCGTGTCCCGGATCACCTGTTCGGCCGTGCTAAGGTTCGCGCCATAACCGACGCCAAAGGTCCATTCCGCCCGGCGGGTGTCATGGGCGGAATAGTTCTTGATCGTGTTGCCCCAAACCTCGGAATTGGGGACGATGATCTGAGCATTGCTGACATCGGCCATGACCGTGAAGTTCAGAGTGATCTCTTTCACGGTGCCCATCACCCCGTTTACCTCGACGAAATCACCGATCTTGAGCGGCCGGAAGAAGATGATCATCACACCTGCGGCCACGTTGGACAGGGTTCCCTGCAAGGCAAGACCGATCGCCAGGCCTGCGGCGCCGATCAGCGCGATGATCGAGGTCGTCTGGATTCCGAATGTGTTGAGGACGAAAAGCCCGGTAAACGCCAACACCGTGTAGCGCGCGATGTTCGACAGGAAGTTGAACAGGGTGTTGTCGAGGCTCTGATGTGCTTCGCCCAGGGCGCGGATGCGGCGGGCGAGAAGGCGTGAGACTAGAAAACCGAGGAAAAGTATGACGATGGCTGCCACGACCGAGCCGCCAAACCCAATCAGGCTTTCCAGCGTCAGAAGGTCAGAGAGCGTTTGCCCATTATAGATTTCGGTTGTCAAAAGGCCTTGCAGCCAGCTTTCAGCGGTCTGTTCCATTTGCATGGTCCTGTCTCACGGGGTGCGCTCTTGACGGCGCGGTGTATCACTTGACACCGTAACAGTAGAACCCGCTGGCCGCCAATTCGAAAGCGTGTCGGGTCAGGCGCGACGCCGTCTGCGGCGCCCGCTGGCGCCGGATGGGCCGGTGTTGAAATTCGGATTTGGCAAGTTCACCGTTTTGCTCAGTTCCGTGAACGGTGCCGTCGCATGCGGGATGGCGTTCGCGGCGACGAAATGCTCTTGAAACCTTGGCTCGATTGCTGTCTCGACCTTTTCGATCCTGTGGACTTCGCCCTCGATCCGGGCACGCGCCGATGTGTCGCAAAGCGCAATGCGCGCCCCGGTCCCCGCCGCGTTCCCGGCGGACGTTACCTGATCAAGCGGACAGTCGGGTATCATGCCCAGGATCATGGCGTGTTTTGGCGAGATGTGCGCCCCGAACGCCCCGGCTAGGACGACGCGGTCAACCGTGTCTGTTCCCAATTCATCCATCAACAGCCGGGCACCGGCATACAGCGCGGATTTTGCCAGCTGGATCGCGCGAATATCACCCTGCGTGACGGTGACTAGGGGGCCGCCCTCGGCCGTGCCATCATGCAGCACATAGGCATGGGTGCGCCCGTCGGGGATGGCACGCGCTGTGCCCGTCGCCTCGGCCGAGCCAATCAGACCGGTTGGGTCCAAGAGGCCCGCGATCCGCATCTCGGCCACGGCTTCGATAATGCCCGACCCACAGATGCCAGTGATGCCGCTGGCCGCTGTTGCCGCATCAAAACCGTCCTCATCCGACCAAAGCTCGGAGCCGATGACGCGAAACCTGGGTTCTTTTGTCGTCGGATCGATCTCGACTCGTTCGATGGCGCCGGGGGCTGCGCGCTGCCCCGACGAGATTTGCGCCCCCTCGAACGCCGGTCCGGTCGGGGACGAGCAGGCCAGCACTTTATCGGACGTGCCCAGCAGGATTTCGGCATTGGTGCCGACATCGCAAATCAAAACCAGATCATCGGACTTATAGGGTTCTTCCGACAACGCCACAGCCGCACAATCAGCGCCCACATGTCCCGCAATGCAAGGCAGCATATAGCCTTGCGCGTCTGGGTTGATGCTGACCAGCCCGAAATCGCGGGCAGCTGTGGTCACAGCGTCCGAGGTCGCCAGGGCAAATGGTGCCTGACCCAGTTCAACGGGATCGATTCCCAAAAGCAGGTGATGCATGACCGGATTGCAGACCACAACGGCTTCGACGATCTGATCGGCGGGCACGCCCATGTCCTGTGCCAGTTCCGATGCCAGTTGATCCATCGCCGCATGTACGGCTTTTGTCATCTCAACAGCGCCGCCGGGGTTCATCATCGCATAGGAGACGCGGCTCATCAGGTCTTCGCCAAACCGGATCTGCGGGTTCATCACACCGGCCGACGCAGTCACTTCGCCGTTGCGCAAATCGCAGAGATGCGCGGCAATGGTCGTGGACCCCAGATCGATCGCCAACCCATAAAGCCGCCCGTCGAAATACCCGGGCCAAATGTCGATCAGCTTCGGCGTGGTCTTGTTGTGATCTTGCCAGACCGCAACCGTGACCGACCAATCGCCCTTCCGCAGCGCGGTTTGCAACTTGCCCAAAAGGCGTGGGGATGCGGTCAGTCCGGGCAGTTGCCAATCGCGTTCAAGCGCTTCCCGCAGGCGCTGAAGGTCGCCGGTCGGTTCATCCATATCCGGCTCGCGGACCTCGACATAGTAAAGCCGCGTGGCCGGGTCCATCGTGATGTCGCGTGTCGCCGCAGCCTTGCGCACGACCTGCTTGTGAACCTGGCTTCCGGGCGGCACATCGATGACAACATCACCTTGGATTGTCGCCTGACAACCCAGGCGCCGCCCCGTGGCCAGACCGCGTTTGTCGTCATAACGCTGCTCGACCGCATTAAATTCGGATAGCGCCGTTTCGGTGACATGAAGCCCGTGTTTCGGAAAGTCGCCAAAGCTGGGCGCGACCTGGCATTTTGAACAAATGCCCCGGCCGCCGCAGACACTGTCCAGGTCCACACCCAATTGGCGGGCGGCCGCCAGAACGGGCGTGCCCAACGGCACCTGACCGCGCTTTCCCGAGGGTGTAAAGATGACCAGTGCTGTGTCACTCATATGAAATCGCTTCCCGTTTTCCAATCCACAGTAACGCACTGAAAGTTTTAAGAAAGGCCCTCATTCGGTTGGATTGATCGACAGGACGGACGCCAACCAATGAGGCGTCACGCCCGCCGCCGCCGTCCGCCGCCACCGCGGCGTCCACGGCCACCACCAGCGCCACTTGTTGAATTCAACTTGATCCAATTGCCGCCGGACGGGTCGTTGGCGTTCAGGAAGTCCGCGGCGCGGATCGAAAGCGTTTCTTCGGACGCAACGCCGGTCGCGGGGGCAAGGCCCAGAAGGGGCGCAATTTTTTCCACTGGAATGCCGTCGGGCACCGTCACCCCGTGGGCGGCGAGGCGGGCAACTCGCTCGGCCAGCAGGTCCTCGGTCGCAGCCATGCCCAACAGGGGGCGCAGGGTGGCCATATCGATATCCTCGGGCGCGTCCACCCCAAGAGCCTTTAGCGCGTCCAGCCGTTCGCCCGTGGCCTTCAGAGTCTTGGGCATCGCAACGGGGTTCATGATGGCGCTGGTCATCCCGTGGCTTGCCGCCATGGCCAGGAACGCATTGTTGATCCCATGGCGGTTTGGCAGCCCGAACGAAATGTTGGAAGCGCCGCAGGTCGTGTTCACACCCAATTCCTCGCGCAGGCGCCGCACAAGTGCAAAGACCTGCCGTCCCGCGGTCGCCATGGCGCCCACCGGCATGACCAGCGGGTCAACCACGATGTCATGGGCCGGAATGCCGAAATCGGCGGCGCGTTCGACGATCCGCTTAGCTACCCCGAACCGGACATCGGGATCCTCCGAGATGCCGGTATCGTCATTCGAGATCGCCACAACCGGCACGTTGTATTTCGCCACCAAAGGCAACACCAGCTCCAGCCGGTCTTCTTCGCCGGTGACCGAGTTCAATAGCGGCCGACCCTCGGCCGCCTCAAGCCCCTTTTCCAGCGCGGCCGGCACAGAACTGTCGATGCACAGCGGGACATCGACCAACCCTTGCACAAGATCGACCACTTTTTTCATCAAAGGCGGCTCGGTCTCGTTCGGATTG
>JBCCCA010000155.1:0-8119 GCA_039033735.1 Pseudomonadota bacterium | reverse complement strand
TAAGTCCTCTACTAGATTTGGTGCGGTGGTCCAATTGCCTTCTGGCGTTGGCCGTTTCAATCGCAGTCTTTTCTATCCCGCCAACGATGTGTGGATTTGGAAAAATCAGGTGCCTTGGCGCGCACCATTGTGAAGCGCCAACCAATGGTCGAACGCGTCGGCGGGTAAAGAGGGGAACGGGTTATGTTCAAAGGGTTCGGAAAGACGGGAGAGAAATCTTCCATGGCGCCAGAGGTCCCGGGTGCAGCGACCGAGACCGAGGCGGAAGTGCAGGAACGGGCCCTGCGCGCGTTGAACGCGCCGGATGCCAAACTGACCGAACGCCTCGAGTTGAAGAACCGTCTGCACAATGCGCTTCTTGAGCGGTTGAACCTGTCCGTCATCGACAAGGTTCAGACCGAAGAGTTGCGGCGCGAAGTCGCCAACCTTGCCCAGCAGGTACTGGCCGAAGAAAAGCGCCCCATGCGGACCGAGGATTTCAAGCAGATCGTCGACGAGCTGATGGACGAGGTTTTGGGCTTTGGCCCGCTAGAACCACTGCTTGCCGACCCTTCGGTGAACGACATCCTGGTGAATGGTCATGAACGGGTTTACGTCGAGCGCTTCGGCATCCTTGAGCACACCAATGTCCGCTTTAGGGACGAGCGGCACCTTCTTAGGATCATTGACAAAATCGTTTCCTCCATTGGGCGCCGCATCGATGAAAGTCAGCCTTGGGTGGATGCGCGTCTGGCCGATGGCAGCCGGGTCAATGCGATCATCCGGCCCTGCGCGATTGACGGCCCTTCGTTGTCGATCCGGAAATTTTCCCGTCACGCCATTTTGTTGGAAAAGATGGTCGAGCTGGGTTCGCTCAACGAACAGGCGATGGAGTTTTTGGCGGCCCTGGTAAATGCCCATATGAACATCCTGATCTCCGGCGGGACAGGGTCAGGAAAGACAACTCTTCTGAACGCAATGAGCCGCGCAATCGAGCCGCGCGAGCGGATCGTGACCATCGAGGACGCGGCGGAATTGCAGTTGCAACAAGAGCATGTCGTGCGGCTTGAAACCCGGCCGCCGACACCGTCAGGCACCGGCGCTATCACGCAGCGCGACTTGGTGAAAAACGCGCTCAGGATGCGCCCGGACCGGATTATTGTCGGCGAGGTGCGCGGCGCCGAGACCTTTGACATGCTGCAGGCCATGAATACTGGCCATGACGGTTCGATGACCACGGTCCACGCCAATACAGGCCGCGATGCCCTCAGTCGGATCGAACAGATGGTGACGATGATCGGGATCGATCTGCCGCTGTCTGCAATCAGAAGCCAGATCGCCAGCGGCTTGAATTTTGTCGTCCAGCTTAACCGCATGAGCGACGGGAACCGGAAGGTTATGACCATCAGCGAAATCACCGGTATGGAAGGCGACACGATCACGATGCAGGATATATTCGCGTTCAAGCGGATGGGTGTCGATGACAACGGTAAGGTTCAGGGGCAGCTGATGGCCACGGGTATGCGCCCGCAAGTGGCCGAAAAGTTAATGGCCGCGGGGATCGATCTGAAGCCATTGCAAATGGTGGGGGAGTGACACGTCATGGAATTGCCTGAGTGGCTTTCGTTCAACCTGAATGCACAGCTGATCCTCTATATCGGTGTTGTTGTCGGCGCGCTGATCGTTTTCGAGGGCGTGCGTCAGCTGTTCTCGACCCGCATGCGTCGGGAAGAGGTTCGCAGTCGCCGTCTTCAGATGATTGCCAAAGGGGCCACGACCGAAGAAATCCTCGCCATTCTCAAGCCTGAGGAAAAGCAATCCTTTGCAAGCCGTCTGCCGCTTATCGGCGACTTGCCGCAGGTGTTGTTGCAGGCCGGTATTACCATGTCTTCGGGCGCTTTCCTGACGACCAGTTTCGCAGGCTTCCTGATTGCCTTTGTTGTCTTCATGCAGCTGACCAACCCCTTTGTGGCGGCCTTGGCGGCGTTCTTTCTGTGCATGGTCGTGCCCATCCTGGCCGTTCGGATGCAGCGCACCCAGCGGATAAATGAACTGGTCCGCCAATTGCCTGACGCGCTGGATATGATGGCGCGCGGCCTGAAGGTGGGCCACCCGCTGCAGGCATCTCTGGCCTCGGTCGCGAACGAGATGCCGGACCCGATTGGGACCGAGTTCGGGTTGGTCGTGGATCAGGTGTCCTTCGGCGACGAGCTGGTCGATGCCTTTCACGAATTCGCCGATCGGCTGGATCAGGAAGATGTTCACTATCTGTCGACGGCTATTGCGATCCAGCACGGCACAGGTGGCGATTTGGCGCGTGTTCTGACGGTTTTGGCGAAAGTCATTCGCGAGCGACTGACGATGCGGCGCAAGGTGATGGCGGTGTCGGCTGAAGGCCGGCTGTCGGCCGCGATCCTAAGTGTTGTGCCCGTTATCATATTTGTTGGGCTGAATACGATGTCGCCGTCATATTACGGGGACATCGCGGACGAGCCTTTGGCCAAACCGCTGGTTTTTGCGGTGATTGGTTTGGTGATTTTGAACGCGGTGATCCTGCGCCGCTTGGTAACAGTTCGGTATTGAGGCGCTCATGTTGGAATGGCTCACAAGTATTTTCCCGGCACTGGACAGCAACGCAAACCTTGTCCTGATGATCGGTGTTGGCATTGGTATGATGCTGTTCGTCTATGGCGCCTTCGACGCGCTGTCCCCGGTGAACCCGGCCTCGCGCCGGTATCGGCGATCTGAGCTGGGCGACCGGCGGACCGGTTTTGATGCGGGTATCCTTTACAACCCCGAGGTTGATCCAAAGGGGTTGATGAAGGCTCTTATGCCGGTAGACCGCAACGAAAGGTCCCAGCTAAAACGCGATTTGCGGAATGCTGGATTTGTCGGACCGAATTCGATTCTGCGTTTTTTCGGGTTGCGGGTCGGCTTGGCGATTGGCTTGCCGATGCTTCTTGTCTTGGTTGTCATGATCCGACGAACGGGGATTTGGTTGCCCGACGGATTGATCTGGGTGATCGATGCGACGCCGCGGCTCGTGATGCTGCAAATTCTGACGGGTTTGGCAGGACTTGGATTCTTTGCCCCGGCCTGGTGGCTCAAGCGCAAGGTGAACGCGCGGAAGCGCGAGATCGAAGACAGTTTCCCCAATGCGTTGGACCTGATCCAGATCTCTGTCGAGGCGGGCATGGGCTTTGACGCTGCCATGACCCGTGTCGCAAACGAAATGGTGCACTCGGCCCCCGCTCTGTGTCAGGAATTTCGCATGGTGCAGCTTGAGATTTCAGCAGGCGGCGAGCGCGACAAGGCGATGATGGACCTTGCGGCGCGTACTGGTGTGGACGAGGTGAACTCCTTCGCCAATGTCGTTTTGCAATCCGTTCGTTTCGGGACGTCGATGTCGGACGCACTTCAGATTTATGCCCACGAGATGCGCAATTCCCGCGAGCTGCGGGCCCAGGAACAGGCCAACAAGCTTCCGGTCAAAATGTCCGCCGTGATGTCAGCCCTGATGCTGCCTGCGATGATCCTGCTGATTGTAGGACCAGTTGTCATTCGATGGATGAATACTTTCGGCTAAAGCGATTCGCGTGGCGCTAATCCAACGGTTTGCCGCGTTTCGAGGCATTTTTTGGTTCGTTTCCGTGAACAATACTTCACAAACGGACCGTTTTGTTTCAAAATCGGTTAAATTCGCTGTGAATGCCGCAGTTCGGCTGGTGGATTATAATCCACGATTGACGGGTCACCACCGTGTTAGGGTAAACTATCCGTAGGGGTCGGTCAGAACTCTATTTGAGGGTCGAGTGGGTGCGGTCGCATTTGATCGTTGATGGTTTGTGCTTGGGAAGATTTGAGTTCGATGCGTCCTTTTTTGGAAGACCCGGAAAGCCCCCCCAATCTAAGGGTTTTGGACGGCATCGCCAGCTGGTGCGGTGGTTTGCACGGCTCCATGCCGCTGGGCGACGCATTGAAAGCACTGGCCCTTGGTCTGGGGGCTAACGCGGCAGCCATTACGCGCCACCATCATCGCACCGAAGATCGCCCACGCCTTGTCGCCCTTGTGCCGGGCGCCCTGTCCGCGCCCTTGGCTCGCGCATATTGCAATGATGTGCTGGACTATCAGTTTGGGCGTGCCCGGGCCGGCTCTGTTTGGTTTCTGACCGAAATGCTCGAAGATCCGTCGTGGCGGCCAACGCGTGAACTGGAGCGGCTGCACAGGACGGGTGCGATCAAGGAAGTTGCCGTCATCCCGATGTCGGTGACGCGCCAAAGCATCGACTACATCGAGTTCCACTTTGCCGTGCCTCTCAGTCGTGCAAGACAGAATGAGATTGAAGCGCTTGTGCCGACGATCGAACGCTCATGGACGGGCCGAAAACCTGGGCTTGTGGCGCAGGCGACAGCCGACGGGCGCACGCCCTTGGCACGCAGTGCCGTTCGAACCGAGCGTCAACGATGGGACAGCCCGATTCTTGGAATGGCAAATCCCGCAGGTTTGAGCCGGGCTGAGTTTCGCGTCTGTCTGCTTTTGTCACGTGGTCTGTCGGTCAAAGCGGTGTCACAGGAATTGGGGCTGTCTGACAACACGGTGCGGTCGCATCTTCGCACGATCTATTCGAAGACCGAAACGTCCAGCCTGCCAGAACTGATTTACTTGATCATGTCTGTGACCGAGGACGAAGAAACGTTGGTCCAAACCGCTTACCGCGCCTGAGCTCGCCCGCTACAAATCAATCTCGATTGTCCCGTCCTTGTTACGCGCCCGCGACTGGCAAAGGATAATCTCTGTTTCGCGTTGTTTGGCGGACAGGACAAAATCGCGGTGTTCAACATCGCCCGCCACCAGCCCGCATTTGCAAACACCGCAAAGCCCGTCCGAGCATTTGATGTCAATGGGAATGCCCTTTGCCATCAGAATGTCCGTGGCAGACTGGTCTGCTGGAACATCAAAGACCTGACCCGACCGCGAAAGCTTCACCTGGAACGCATGGTTTTCGTAGTCCGGCATCTCGGGCACCGCGAAATATTCAAGATGGCGCCGATCTTCGGGGATACCTTGGCGTTCGGCGGCCGTCATGACGGCGGACATATAGGCGTCGGGCCCGCATGCATAAATGTGAGTTTCGGGCGCGACCCCGGCCAAAGCCGCCTCAAGATCAAGCCGCGTCCCTGCGTCCGACACATGAAGCATGACGTTCCGCGCCCAGGGCACGCGGGTCAGCTCGGCGGCAAAGGCAGCCTTCGCCCGCGTTGGAACGGAGTAGTGCAAGGTGAAAGCCTGGTTAAGGGCAAATAGGCGGTGGCCCATGGCGATCATCGGTGTCACCCCAATGCCGCCCCCGAACAGCAGAGTGTTTGGCGCGGTTTCCACAAGCGGAAAGTGATTGATCGGCTTTGACAGGAAGACGCGTCGGCCTTCGGTGAAGATCCGGTGCATCAGGCGTGATCCGCCGCGCCCGGCACGCTCGTTCAGGACCGCAATCCGGTAGTGACTGCGATCCGCCGGGTCGCCGCACATGGAATACTGGCGCAGGAACTCGGGCGCCACGACGATATCCAGATGCGCGCCGGCGTCCCATGGCGGCAGATCGGCGCCGTCCGGATCGCGAAACTCATAAACCGTGATGTCGTCGGTCAGTGGTTCGACCTTTGCCACCACCGTCTTCAGCACCGGGCTTTCGGCATGGGAGGGGACGGCGTGGGCCAGCCCTGCGGTCTTGCCTGCGGCCAGACGGTCGCGATACGCGCTTGGGCTTAGCAATGCCTGATAAGCTGCGATGCCCGCTTCGCGATCCATGGGCGCGGGATAGGGCCAGGGCGGTGGTGTCAGCGGGGCAGGATAGACCGCCAGGGTCTGATCCTTGTAATTAAGGGCAAGATCGGTTTGCAGATCGCGCGCATTCACCGGCTTGTCGGTAGGGCGATAGCCGCCGTCTTCGGTGATCTCGAGGTCCCACCACCATTTCTTGACCGGGTTCAGCCCGCCATTTCCGACCGCATCGTCCAGCCGC
Organism: Pseudomonadota bacterium; assembly: GCA_039033735.1. GTDB lineage: Bacteria > Pseudomonadota > Alphaproteobacteria > Rhodobacterales > Rhodobacteraceae > JAJDOD01. The sequence goes on along the minus strand of JBCCCA010000155.1, from coordinate 2,120 downwards.
GCCAGAACCGGGGCCAGTTTGGGCACATTCATCGCAGCCCAGCGAAACGGGCGTTCAGCAAACAGCCCTTCCAGATTCCAGGGGCACGTCTTCATGCAACGCCCGCACATGGCGCCGCCTTCGGTGGTGATGCGGTACGTGGCGCATTTTTGGCTGTCGGATTTCCAAATCTCATATCCGTTGAACATCACCTTCGGGCCTGCGGTAATGGCGCCCGAAGGGCATTCGCGGGCGCATTTGTTGCAGGTCTCGCAAAACGCCTGAAGACCGAAGTCGATTGGATTGTCATGGGTCAACGGCATATCCGTAGTGATCACCCCGGACTTTAGCCGGGGGCCAAGAAAGGGGTTGAGGATGACTTCGCCAATCCGCGACACCTCGCCCAGACCTGACAACAGCAAAAGCGGTGGCTGCAAGACATCGCCGTCCATTACGCTGTGCGCCTTAGCAGAATAGCCCAAGCCACGGATATGTCTGGCAATCACGCCACCCAAAAGCGAAAAGCGCAGATAGGCGCGCATGGATTGTGCCACGCTGATCCAGTCATCGCCCGACGCGCCCTCCATCGTCTCGAAGCCCTGATCAATGATCACGCTGATCGCCTGATCATGCGGCGGATCAATCGGATCGCCTGCGGCGTCGTGGCTGTACCAGGCCCAGTCGGGGCAGCGGCTGATGCCCACGGCATCGCAGCCCAGGAAATAGGCGGCGGCCTTTATGTTCTCGGCGTTGCGATGGGCATCGCTGGGACGGGGGCCATCTTCGGGAACGCCGTCCTGAAGCAGCACGAACGCCCCCAACATCCGACGCTGCGCCATTGAGGGCGCAGCTTTCCGGGCATAATGACCGCCTTTCGCGTTGTCTTGCAGCGTCTTGCCCATATCTCCGAATTGCGCGCGGGCAAACATGTCGGTCCGCTTTGGAACACGCGGGACGCGTGGCTCGTCGATAAAGGTCGTGGGTGTTTCGACCCGTTTGAGTGTCTCGAACGGATGCGGCCCGTCGGCATAGTAACGGTGCTTGAAGGGGTCTCCGTTCAGCGCACTTCGCGCCGTCCGATGCCCTAGCCACCAGCGCGGACCAAGGAAGGGCTGATTGTCGGCCAGCGGGCTGTCGGGTGTCATCTCGAAGGTTGTTGTGATCGCCGATAGACCGAACCGGTCGCCAAGAAAAGGCGCCGAAAGCCCACCCTCAACGACACGGGCCAACCCGGCCAAAACCGACAGTCGGTTCAGATCGACATCTGTCGATGTCATCGTGTGCGCCTTGGCATCCCGCCCCAGCAAGCGAATGTAGTTGGCCAGAACAACGGCGGTTTCAGCCGAACGTAACGCGGCGCGGGCGACTTGCGCGTCGTGAAGCCAATCTGTGCCACGTTCGCCCGGCTCGGGATCGCGGTGCATTTCGGTCAGAAAAACAATGGCATGGGTATGCGCGCCGATCCCGCGCGGTGGGGCGGACATGGCATCTTTCAGATCCGCCATGATCAGATCGATGCCGCTGGCCAAAGTCTTGGTTTGCCGGGTGCGCAGATCATGCGCCAGCCGCGCGACGCCCGGGTTTTCGACCGGAGTTTCCAAAAACGCGTCAGGGATCAGTTCACACACTCCGACCATGGCACTGTCCGAGAAATACCCGAATGCCTTCAGGTGGTGTGCACGCCTGGTCGGGTCTTCGGGGCACTCGGCCGGTACCTTGTTGACAAGCCCGTCGCGGATCGCATCCATCATGGCCTGATACTCCGCCATCGCGTTCGTCAGGCTCTCAGATGCTTGCGGTGTATCAAAGCGCAGTGGAGCAAAGGCCGGCATCTCCGTCGTGTCGACCGCATCACGCCGGGCCAAACGCTCAAGCGGGAAGGGGCCAAGGTGAACGGGGCGGGAGGCGTCTGAAAAGAAGCGCATGGTCCAAACTCTATCCAGCCACAGGTTTTTTTCCAGCCCATGGTGCTACGAATTCCGCCGATCCGGGGGCAGAAGGTGGCCCAAGTGCTGAAAACTCCGTGACTTTCCGGGCAAGTCTTGTTGCTCAGACCCCGTGCCGTGCTAGCCTTCATGGAAAGATAATGCTGGAGGTTATCAATGCGCGTCACTGGCCTTGCTTTTGCCCTTACATTTTGG
>JBCCCA010000154.1:0-8133 GCA_039033735.1 Pseudomonadota bacterium | reverse complement strand
GGCCGCTCAAGTGTCGGAACACGGACCGCAGACACGTCATCGTCATCACTGACGGACACATCCGTCTCGGGGGCAGAGGCCTCGACAACATCTTGCGCTCGCGCGCCTTGCTCCGCCACCGGACGAAGTGCATCCAGAAGCTCACCCATTCCTTCTCCGTGCTCGGCCGACAAACGGACGGGTTCGCCAAGACCAAGCGCATAGGCTTCGATCAGCCCCCCCTCGCCCGCGCGCCCTTCGGCCTTGTTGGCCGCAAGGATCACATGTGCGGCTTTTCGGCGAAGGATATCCGCAAAGACCTCATCCGCTGGCAAGACGCCCGCCCGTGCATCGATCACGAACAGCACCGCATCCGCCATCTCGACCGCGCGCTCGGTCAAGCGTCGCATCCGACCCTCTAGGCTTTCATCCTTCGCCTCTTCCAAGCCTGCCGTATCAATCACCGTAAATCGCAGGTCGCCCACGCGAGCCTCGCCTTCCCGCAGGTCACGGGTCACCCCCGGCTGGTTGTCAACCAGCGCAAGACGCTTGCCAACCATACGGTTGAACAAGGTGGACTTGCCCACATTCGGGCGTCCAACGATTGCCAGGGTAAAACTCATTGCATCGGACCATGTCGGTGACGGGATCGCGCCGGTCTAGCGCTTGCCCGACTGCTCTGCAATGTGCATCAGTTGAAACGCAATGCGTCCGGGGTCCATTGGCACACAAGATAGCCCGAACTGGTCCGTCTCGGCGATAGGCGGTAGTGCTGCCCGAGACGAGTGACAAACTCCTTTGGCGCGTCATTACTCTGCGACAGAAGCACTGATTTGAAACGCGCGCTTTCCAACTCGCTTTCTTCGACAGTGTCAGTCAACGCACGGTTAGCAAAAACCAGCCGCCCGGTGCCGTCGTGGATCGACGTCGCTTCCGCCCGGACCAGGGCAAAGGCTGCGATGATCTGATCGTATTCCGATGCCAGGCTCGCCGCGTCCGCGCTTTCCAACCGGTACATCTCGCGCAGAAGGATGTTCTCGACGCTTTCGGCGACGGCTTGCAGGTATTTCAGGTTTTCTTCTGTCCAGACACGTGTGCCCTCGGTCGCCGCACAAACAGCACCGATCGCACCGAATTCAGCGTGATGGATCGGGGCACCAAGATATCCTTTGAACACGCCATTGCGCACAAAGGTCATCTGTCCGACGACCGGATGATCCCGCGCATCTTCAAGCATCAAAGGCATGTTGTGCTGCGCCACTTGGCCGCACACCATATCACCTGCAGGATAACTGAAATTCTCGCGCAGTCTTATCACAGAAGGTGACAACCCAAGTGTCACTAAAGTCCTGTTATCGGAGACCGACAACATGGAAATGTCGACGCCCAGAGCATTCAGAACATCTTCTGCAATTCGGTCCAGATCAGCCTGTAACGGCGACTGAATCGCACCAATTGTCGTTTCGCGCATTCGATACCCCTTCGATACGCAACCTCATCCCATCAAATACAATCAATACAAAATACAACCTAGAATAGAAGAGCCCGAAGGAGCCCGTTTCATACCACACCGTGGTATGTCACATTAGCGCAATAGTTGAAATGCGCAAATAGCCCCAGAAGTTTAGGTGATTTTTAAAACTTTCAAGTCGACGGTTCCTCGCTTCAACGGCGAAAAAAAAATCACCCCTAACGCGAGCAGTGCTGAAACACTAGCGTCTCAGAAAGTCCCAAATATCAACCAACAAGGCGATTTAACCTTACAATACGATACACAGCAGAGGGCGGCAGGCTGTTAGCGCAGCGCCAGCAATCGGCCGTTCTCGCTGATCAGGTAAAGTGTCCTCCCTGCCACGATCGGGTTGCTCGCGATGCCGTCAGGAAGCTCAAAAGTTCTCAAAAGGGCCCCATCCACCGGATTGAATTCACGGACGTTCCCGTCATCTGACGCGATCACCAACCGTCCACCGGCCAAAACGGGACCGTGATGAAGAAAGACGGACTTCCTCCGCCGGATGCGGTCGCGTTTGAACAAAGGCAGATCGCGTGACCAAACCTGTTCACCGGTTGCTGCATTCAAACGGATCAGCTGGTTACGCTCCGAAACGAAGAACAATCCTCCCGCCGCATGCCACAAAAGGCCTGCCGCGCCGTCTGTTGCCTCCCAGACCTGCTGGCCCGTCGTCGCATCAAATGCGGCCGAACGTCCGGCGAAGCTGCCTGCGAAAATGGTGTTGTCCGCTACGACCGGCCCAGCTGTCAGGTCGGTCAGAACCGCGGCGGCGAAACCGGCGCGCTGCCCCGCGACACTTGCCGACCAGGCCTCGCTGCCCGTCCCGGTTGCGGCCGCGACCATCTGGCCCGAGGGAAACGGAAAAACCACCAATGGCCCAGTGATCACCGGCGCCGGGGCCGCAGTGCTTGACCGGTCGCCCACCGCGCCAAAGACCTGCCAAAGTACGCGTCCAGTCTCGGCAGAAAGCGCCCAGCCGACGGAATTTGCCGTCACCGCATAGACCACCCCGTTGGCAACGGTCGGCGGCGCAGTGGCACCAGCTTCAAAATCATGGCGCCAAAGAACCGTGCCACTCGCAACATCCAATGCCGTCAGAATGCCGAAACCTGAGGTTGCGAAAACTCGATTGCCTTCGACCGCCAATCCCCCGCCCGAGGCATCGTCGGCATTCTCAGACGCTGGCGTCAGATCTGTGCTCCAAAGGGCCTGGCCTGCCGTGGAAACAGCGGTGACCTGGGCCCGGCTGTCCAAAGCGAAAACGCGCCCGTTCAGAACGACCGGATCAGCCGTGATACGGTGCTTGCGCCCGTTGCCCTGCCCGATCGGCACACTCCACGCCACCGACAGGGATGTCCCAAGAGCCGGATGGCGGACCAAATGACTGGGGCTGCCGCCGACATGGCTCCAGCTGGAATTGGCTACGGCGGCCGGAAGAGGAAGGGCGGCGGCTCGGTTGACCTCATTCGAGGGTACCGGATTGCCTCTCACGTCCAAGCGTTCGCCTTCCAGCAACAACTCCTGCTCGCCGCAGGCAACCAAGCCCAAGCCAAAGGCTAATACCAGAAGGCCGCGTCGTATCACGTCCGAATGCCCCACGTTTTTCTCATTCGGCTTAACCCTGCTCAAGCGTGCCGCCAAGCGCCACAATCAACTGACGCGCACGGCGACGCAAGTCTTCTGTGGCTTCGGCATCTGTCAGAATACCGGTAAGCGATGTCAGGGCGGTTTCCGTTTCGCCCATCTCGACCTCGGCAAAGGCACGCTGCTCGATGGCCATCAGCCGGAACGGGTTGCCCGGTTGAAGCAATGGCTGAAGACGTGAGATCCGGTCTTCCGGCGTCATTTCATTCGAGAATGTCAGGACGCGCTTCATCAAAGCCACGTCGCGATAAACTTGCGGAATGTCTGGCGTTGCGATCAATTCATCAAGGGCTGCGGCAGCCGCCTCGATGTTCTCGGCTTCGCCTTCGGCGGCCGCGGTCAAAAGTCCAAGGATAGCAACACCGCTTGGGTCGTCCGAGGCTTCGACCGCGTGCAATGCCGCCGCTCGAGCCTCGGGTGTCTCTGCCTGCAAGGCTGAGATCAACGCGTTGCCTTTGGCTTCGGCAGCTGCCTGCGCCGAGGCTTTGCGCCACTCGTTCCACGCAGCGCCGCCCACGATTACCATAACAGCCAGAGCCGCGATCCAGCCATAGCGCCGCATGAGCGCGAACAACCGGTCACGCCGGACTTCTTCGCTCACTTCGCTGATAAAGCTATCTTCGTTCGCCACGCCCTGCTCCTTGTGCCTGTTCGCGTCCGGCGACCTATTAACTGGTGCATATCGGGAATGCAAAGATCGTCTATTATTTCCGCGTTCAAAATATTGCAGAATTCTGTCCGAATATATAATCTAAACTAAACGGTTTAGCGTACCAAGCGTGATGCGACACTAAACCAGCCTGAATTGTCGGGTGTCGAAGACAAGGAAAATGATGATGCGGCTGCTTTCAATCATAACCGCTGTTGGCGTGGTTCTGGTGCTGTTTTTCTTAGTTTTCCAGCGCGACGATCTGCTTGAATTTGCCGGTGTTTCCAACGTGGAAGCAAGTGCTGCGTCCGATGCGCCGGAAACGACAGCGGAAATCATGGCCGATGACGAACCGACCGTGCCTGTCGTCGCCATAAAAAGCGAAGCGCGGAATGTGGATGGCGCAGTCATTCTTCGTGGACGTACCGAAGCCATTCGCGAAGTCGAAGTACGCGCCGAGACCACTGGTCGCGTGATAAGCGCCCCCCTGCGGCGGGGCGAGACGATTGCGGAGGGCCAGCTGATGTGTTCGCTGGACCCGGGGACACGGCAAATTGCTCTGGCTGATGAACGCGCCCGCCTCCAAGAAGCCGAAGCCCGGCTGCCTGAAGCAGAAGCGCGGCTGGCCGAAGCGGAAGCCCGCCTGATTGAGGCCGAGATCAACGACCGCGCAGCCTCCCGCTTGTCAGAAGGCGGTTTTGCCTCGGAAACCCGTGTTGCATCGACTGTAGCTGCGGTCGAAGCCGCGCGCGCTGGTGTGCAGGGTGCAAAATCGGGTGTTACCAGCGCGGATGCAGGGATTAAATCCGCTGCCGCCTCGGTGGCCGCTGCCGAAAACGAACTTGAAAAACTTGATATGCACGCCCCCTTCGCGGGCCTGCTGGAATCCGATACCGCCGAACTTGGCTCACTACTTCAGCCCGGATCGCTTTGTGGGACAATTATACAGCTGGACACGATCAAGCTTGTTGGTTTTGTTCCCGAGATCTCGGTCGACCGCGTCGAAATCGGCGCGACGGCCGGTGCACGCCTCTCTTCGGGGCGTGAGGTCGTGGGGGAGGTCACATTCATTAGCCGCTCGGCTGATCCCACGACCAGAACTTTCAGGGTTGATGTCGAAGTCAACAACAGCGACCTGTCAATCCGCGACGGCCAAACCGCCGAAATCGCGATCGAGGCGGATGGCGAAACGGCACATCTGTTGCCGCAATCGGCACTGACATTGGACAATGGCGGGCAGCTGGGCGTCCGTGTCGTCGCCGAAGGCCGCGCGGACTTCGCCCCCGTATCGGTGTTGCGCGACACGCAGGACGGCATATGGATTACGGGGCTTGCACCCACCGCAGACGTCATTGTGGTCGGACAGGAATTTGTCACAACCGGCGTCGCGCTTGACGTCAGTTACCGGGAGGTCTCGCAATGACCGGCATCGTCGATTGGGCCGCGTCACGGGCGCGGATGGTCATCGCCTTTATCATCCTATCGATCATGGCGGGCGTGTTTTCCTATGTCGGGCTTCCCAAGGAAGGCGAACCCGACATCGAGATTCCCGCTGTCGTCATCTCGGTCCCGTTTCCGGGCATCAGCGCCGAGGATTCCGAAAAGCTTCTGGTCAAACCGATGGAGACCGAGCTGGCCGATCTCGACGGGCTCGACAGCATGCAAGGCACCGCCGCCGAGGGTTATGCGAATGTTGTAATGGAGTTCGAATTCGGATGGGACAAATCGCAAACGCTGGCCGATGTTCGCGATGCCATGACAAAGGCCGAGGCGCAGTTCCCGGCAGGCGCCGAACAATACACGATCGACGAATTCAATTTCTCGGAGTTCCCGATCATCATCGTCAACCTGACGGGCGCCCTGCCCGAACGAACTTTGCTGCGTGTGGCCAAGGACTTGCAGGACCGTCTTGAAGGTTTGGACGCTGTTCTAGAAGCGGCGCTTGCCGGTCACCGTGACGAGATGGTCGAGGTCGTGATCGATCCGTTGCGCCTTGAATCGTACAACGTGACGGCCAGTGAACTGATCAATGTGGTTGTCAACAACAACCAGCTAATCGCGGCTGGCGAAGTCGAATCCGACACAGGCGCCTTTGCCGTAAAAATCCCGTCCTCTTTCGATGAACAGCAGGATATTTACAGCCTGCCTGTCAAGACCGATGGCGACCGGGTCATCACGCTGGGCGACATCGCCGAGATCCGCCTGACCTTCGAAGATCGCGCGGGCACGGCCCGGTTCAACGGCGAAAACACCGTTGCCCTCCAGGTCGTGAAGCGCAAAGGCTTCAACATCATGGACACGGTCGCCCTGATCGAAGCCGAGGTTGAGGCCGAACGCGACAGCTGGCCGACCGAACTTCAGGACGCCATCGAAGTCGGCACCTCAAACGACCAGTCGCGCCAGGTCAGCTCTATGGTCAGCCAGCTTGAAAGCTCGGTTCTGACGGCCGTAGCGCTTGTGATGATCGTCGTTCTTGCCGCGCTTGGGTCGCGCTCGGCCCTTTTGGTCGGCTTTGCAATCCCAACATCCTTCCTTCTGTGTTTCGCATTCCTCAACGTGATGGGTGTGCCAATCTCGAACATCGTGATGTTCGGCCTGATCCTTGCCGTGGGCATGCTGGTAGATGGCGCGATCGTCGTGGTCGAATATGCTGACAAACGCATTTCCGAGGGTTCGGGCCCGATGCACGCCTATGTGGAGGCGGCGAAACGCATGTTCTGGCCGGTCGTCTCGTCTACAGCAACAACGCTTTGCGCGTTCCTGCCGATGTTGTTCTGGCCGGGCGTGCCGGGTCAGTTCATGGGTATGCTGCCTGTCACACTCATCTTCGTTCTCTCGGCCTCGTTGGTCGTGGCGCTAGTCTATTTGCCGGTCATGGGCGGCGTCGCGGGTCGTATGTCGCGCAAGTTTGAGCGGTTTTCGGACGCCTTGGTCCGCGTCGCACCGCTTTGGTTGCGCATTATCTTGGTGCCCATCGCGCTGTTCATGATGTTCGTGGCTGCGATGCAAACGATCAATCCGTCCTACATCACGGGTGGCGCAACCGAGCTGTCGCCCCTTGTGGGCGCCATTTGGTTCGTTGTGGCGGCGATCTTCTCCTCGATCGTACTTGGCTCGATCCGGCTTGGACGACGCGCCAATCGCGTCCAGGTCGAAGGCCGTCGGACGCTGTTCGGGCATTTCATTGCCTTCATAGCAGGCAACCCGATCATGCCGGTGGTCACTATCGCAGGTGTGATTTTCTTCGTGATGTCGACCTTCAGCTACTTCGGCGAAAACAACAATGGCGTGGAGTTCTTCGTCGAAAGCGAACCGGAACAAGCCATCATCTACGTGCGTGCGCGCGGCAATCTGGGCCTTATCGAAAAGGACGATATCGTCCGCCAGGTCGAGGAGCTGACGCTTGGCGTGCCTGGGATCGACAGCGCCTTCACCTTCGCCGGCACGGGCGGACTGAACGCAAATACAGGCGGCGCCGCAGGCCCGTCCGACAGCATTGGGCAGGTACAGATTGAGCTGATCCCATGGGAAGACCGCGCCGCCTATGGGCGTGCTAACGAAATCCCACTGGACCAGTTGGACGGTGATGTGGTCCTGGAAAACCTGCAGGCCCGGCTGAACACTATTCCCGGCATCCGGACCGAGATCCTGAACCTCGCCCAAGGTCCCGCGTCGGCCAAACCGGTTCACTTGCGCCTCAAGACCGACGATTGGGAAACCTTGCTGGCCGCGACCGCAACCGCGCGCGCGCAGTTCGACCAAACCACCGGCCTGATCGACGTCGAAGACAATCTGCCCCTTCCCGGCATCGATTGGCAAATTGACGTCGACGTGGAAAAAGCGGGCCGCTTCGGCGCCGATGTTGCGACCGTTGGCGGCATGGTCCAGCTTGTGACGCGCGGTGTCCTGTTGGACACGATGCGCGTTGACAGCTCGGACGAGGAGATCGACATCCGTGTTCGCCTGCCCGAAGAGGACCGCGTGCTTGCCACACTCGACACGTTGAAGGTCCGCACAAATGAAGGGCTGATCCCACTGTCGAACTTCATCACGCGTCAGCCGGTCGCTCAGCTGGCCCAGATCAACCGGATTGACCAGACCCGCTTCTTCGATGTGAAGGCTGCGGTCTCGGACAATCTGGTGTCATTTGTCACCGGCGCAGACAACGACATCGTCGCCTACGGGTTCAGCGAAAGGGCCGGAGATCAGGTACCGTTTACGCTGGGAGATTCTGTGTATTCGGTGTCGCCCTCAGACAAAGCTCTGCTGGACGAATTCGATGCATCCGAATTGCGGGCGGTTCTGGTGAACCCGAACGAACGGATCGCAGCGCTGACTCAGTGGATCG
>JBCCCA010000153.1:0-8162 GCA_039033735.1 Pseudomonadota bacterium | reverse complement strand
GCTGTATCAACCCCAAAAACTGGACGCAGGGCGCCACTTTATCGGGACCCGGGTCGCGCAGCATTGGAAGACCGATGCAGGTTGGTTTGACAGTGTCGAGTTTGTGCAGTTCAGCGCGGAGGCTGTGCGCGGCGAAGCGTTGCGGGACGGGCTTGTAGATGTGGCGGATGTGGTGGCCTTGGACGCCTATGCTGATCCGCGCGATTTCCAATCCCTGCCCGATGGGCACACCACAACTCATATCGCGGGTCGCGCGGTATCCGTGCCTTTGACAGTTGGAAAAGCATGGCCGTTGGACAATCTGCGCATGGCGGAACGGTGGTGGATGGCTTGAATTCTTGAATCATTTTCAATGGCTTAGGTCTAAACCATTGAATCTGATAGAGGAATCGCTTTCAACACTTGACATTCTGCAGAACCTAGATCATATTGTGGTCATACCGGCCAATGGCAAGTCTGTTGGTTCAAGAGCCGTTATCGTGAGAGCGATGCGGCTCTTGCTGTATGTAAGCCCAACATATAGTGTATCTAAATGCGTGCTTGTGTGTATATTGACGGGTTTAACTTTTATCATCGTCGATTGAAGTCATCAAAAACCAAGTGGACCAATCTAAAACTTCTGGCGCAGCGTTTACTTGATCACGAAGATGAAATTCAACGTATCCGCTATTTTACCGCTGATGTGAGTCCGAAGGCTGGCGACGAGCATGCGCCTGCTAGGCAAGCAATGTATTTCAGGGCCCTGAAGACAATCCCAGAACTCGAAATACACAAAGGTGCATTCTTGACTACCACTGAGGTCCGCCCGTTAGCATGTAACCCTAGAGTATTTGTTAGGGTGCGCGATACGGAAGAAAAAGGGTCTGATGTAAATTTGGCATCGCATCTACTCCTTGATGCTTTCAATGATACCTTTGATGTTGCGCTTGTGTTGTCGCAAGATACCGATTTACTTGAACCATTGCGGATTGTTTCTGAAGAGTTTGGCAAGACCGTAGTACTGGGATGGTTCAGTGATCCTCAGCCGGGAAAAAGGCACAGGCAGTACGCGTCTGCAGTTCGGCATATTTCAGATAGCATGTTAACTAAATCTCAGTTTCCAAATCCAGTTATTGGCAAAGGTGGTGCAAAGATCACGAGACCAGATTTGTGGTCTTTCGACTAGGGCTTGCAGACTCACGCCCTCGTGCGTATATGCCCTTCAACAGCGGCGCGCTGGGGTCCACACCCAACGCTCCACCGGGAAATATCAACGGGCCGCGCGCCCGTTTTTTTGTGCCCAAACGCACGTAGGATCCATGAACACCGACCTGATCGCCAAAGCTGCTATTGATCGCCGTCTGGCCGAGATCATCACGCCTGTGATTGAAGATCTCGGGTATGAACTGGTGCGCGTGCGGTTGATGAGCGGCAAGGAAACGACCCTGCAGATCATGGCCGACAAGCCCGAAGGCGGCATTGAGGTCGACGATTGCAGCGCGATTTCCACAGCCATCAGCGCGACGCTGGATGTCGAGGACCCGATCCTGGATGCCTATACCCTCGAAGTGTCGAGCCCGGGCATTGATCGCCCCCTGACGCGGCTGAAGGATTTTGACACGTTTGAGGGCTACGACGCCAAGCTGGAAACAGACGAGTTGATCGATGGCCGTCGCCGGTTCAAGGGTATCCTGGCCGGGGTCGAGGACGACGAAGTGCTGATCAACGTGGCCGAGGGGACCATCGGTCTCAAGTTTGACTGGCTGAGCGACGCCAAGCTGGTTCTGACCGACGAGTTGATCAAGGAAATGTTGCGCCAACGCAAAGCGGCTGGCGTGTTGAAAGAAACCGATTTCGACGAGATCGAGACTGAGACCGAAGAGTCCGAGGAGAACACCTGATGGCCATTACGTCTGCCAACCAGCTTGAGCTGCTGCAAACCGCCGAGGCTGTGGCCCGCGAAAAGATGATCGACCCTGCGTTGGTCATCGAGGCGATGGAAGAGTCGCTCGCCCGTGCCGCCAAGTCCCGCTATGGCGCGGAAATGGACATTCGTGTCGCCATCGACCGCAAGACAGGACGCGCGACATTTACCCGCGTGCGCACCGTGGTCGAAGAAGAGTTGCTGGAAAACTACCAGGCCGAGTTCACCGTCGAGCAGGCCAAGCAGTACATGGAAAACCCCGAGGTCGGCCAACAGCTGATCGAAGAGGTGCCCCCGGTCGAGATGGGCCGCATCGCCGCCCAATCGGCCAAGCAGGTGATTCTGCAAAAGGTGCGCGAAGCCGAGCGCGACCGCCAGTTCGAAGAGTTCAAGGACCGCGCGGGCACCATCATCAATGCGCTGGTCAAACGCGAGGAATACGGCAACGTCATCGTCGATGTGGGCGCGGGCGAGGCGATTCTGCGCCGCAACGAAAAGATCGGCCGCGAGAGCTATCGCCCCAATGACCGCATCCGCTGCTACATCAAGGATGTGCGTCGCGAACAGCGCGGCCCGCAGATTTTCCTGAGCCGCACCGCGCCCGAGTTCATGGCCGAGCTGTTCAAGATGGAAGTGCCCGAGATTTATGACGGCATCATCGAGATCAAGGCCGTCGCCCGCGACCCCGGATCCCGCGCCAAGATCGCCGTGATCTCCTATGACGGGTCGATTGATCCGGTGGGTGCCTGTGTGGGTATGCGCGGCAGCCGTGTGCAGGCGGTTGTGAACGAATTGCAGGGCGAAAAGATCGACATCATTCCGTGGAATGAAGACCAGCCCACCTTCCTTGTGAACGCGTTGCAGCCTGCCGAGGTGTCCAAAGTGGTTCTGGACGAAGAGGCCGGCAAGATCGAAGTTGTGGTTCCAGAGGAACAACTGTCCCTCGCCATTGGTCGCCGTGGTCAGAACGTGCGTCTGGCCAGCCAGCTGACCAACCTCGATATCGACATCATGACCGAAGCCGACGAATCGGCCCGCCGTCAGGCCGAGTTCGAAGAGCGTACGAAGTTGTTCATGGACAACCTCGACCTCGACGAATTCTTTGCCCAGTTGCTGGTGTCCGAAGGGTTCACCAACCTCGAAGAGGTCGCCTATGTCGAGTTGGACGAGTTGTTGGTCATTGACGGTGTGGACGAAGGCACGGCGCAAGAATTGCAGGCCCGTGCCCGAGATGTGCTTGAGGCCGCGGCCAAAGCGGCCCTTGAAAGTGCCCGTGCGTTGGGTGCCGAGGACAGCCTTATTGAATTTGACGGTCTGACACCCCAAATGATTGAGGCGTTGGCCAAGGACGACGTCAAAACCCTCGAAGATTTTGCGACATGTGCCGACTGGGAACTTGCTGGTGGTTGGACAACAGTCGATGGCGAACGTCACAAGGACGATGGCGTTCTGGAACCCTTTGATGTGTCCCTGGAAGAAGCGCAAAGCCTGGTTATGACAGCCCGCATCATGTTGGGTTGGGTGGACCCGGAAGAATTGGAAGCTGAGGCCGCCGAAGACGAAGACGCAGATCTGACCGAGGAGACCGAGGCCTGATCTCAGGCCTCGGGGCAACCTCATGGGACGCGGTGGCGCCTCAAAAGACCGGTCGGATGGCCCTGAACGCAAGTGTATTGCGAGCGGAGAGGTGCAGCCGAAGTATGGGCTGATCCGCTTTGTTGTGGGGCCGGATGCGCAAATTGTGCCGGATGTCGCAGGGAAGTTACCTGGGCGTGGTATTTATGTTGCAGCGGATCGCAGTGCCTTGGACAAGGCCGTGGCGAAAAAGCTGTTTGCGCGCGGGGCCAAGCAATCTGTTGAGGTTCGTGCCGATCTGACGGACGAAGTGGAACGGCAGCTGGCCCGGCGCGTTGTTGACCTGATCGCCCTGTCCCGCAAGTCGGGCCGGGCCGTGGCGGGGTACGAAAAGGTCAAGGCCTGGCTTCAGATGGAAGAGGCCCTGGTTTTGATACAGGCGGTGGATGGGTCTGGTCGTGGCAAGACCAAACTGAGCACGCCGCATTTTGGATCTTACATCGGGTGGCTGACATCTGATGAGTTGGGTTTGGCGTTCGGACGCCAAACTGTGATACATGGGGCGCTCGCCTCTGGTGGACTCACGCAACGTGTTGTAGAGGAAGCCAACCGTTTACGCGGAGTCCGTGATAAATGGGTGGCTGAGGCCACCGGGCGGGAAAATACAGAGGCATCGGCCTCTGGGAAGGATTGACGAGCTTTGAGCGATACTGACGGAAAAAAGACATTGGGTCTGCGCAGCGGTGCACGTCCGGGCAATGTGAAACAGAGTTTCAGCCACGGACGGACCAAGAATGTCGTCGTCGAAACGAAACGCAAGCGGGTCGTGGTGCCCAAACCCGGGGCGGGCAAGCCTGCGGGAACAGGTGCGGCCGGGGGTGACCCAAGCCGTCGCCCAGCGGGAATCACCGATGCGGAAATGGATCGTCGCCTGAAGGCTGTTCAGGCCGCCAAGTCGCGTGAGGTCGAAGAGGCCGCCAAGCGTGCCGCTGATGAAAAGGCCCGCGAAGTCGAGCGCGAGCGCCGCCGGGCCGAGATCGAGGCCAAGGAGCGTGAAGAGAAAGAGCGCGAGGAAAGCCTGAAAGCCAAGGCCGAGGAAGAAGCCCGTCAAAAGGCCGCCGCCGAAGCCGCCGCGCAGGCCGCTGCTGCTGCCCCGGCTGATGCGCCCGCCAAGGCCGCGCCCCGCCAGACACAATCCCCCGCCGCCGCCCCGCGCAAGCAGGACCGCGAGCGCGAGCAGCGCAACACGCGCGGCAAGGGCAACGACGATGGCCGCCGGTCCGGCAAGCTGACCCTGAACCAGGCGCTGTCTGGTGGCGAGGGTGGCCGCCAGCGGTCCATGGCCGCCATGAAGCGCAAACAGGAACGCGCCCGCCAAAAGGCGATGGGCGGTTCGGTCGAGCGTGAAAAGGTCCAGCGGACAGTCAACCTGCCCGAAGCGATTGTCGTGTCCGAGCTGGCCAACCGTATGGCCGAGCGTGTCGGCGACGTCGTCAAGGCGCTGATGCAGATGGACATGATGGTCACGCAGAACCAGACCATCGATGCTGACACCGCCGAGTTGATTATCGAAGAGTTCGGTCACAAGATGCAGCGTGTCTCGGACGCGGATGTTGAGGACGTCATCAAAGAGGTCATCGACGCCGAAGACGATTTGCAGGCGCGTCCCCCTGTCATCACGATCATGGGCCACGTTGACCACGGCAAGACATCCCTGCTTGATGCGATCCGCGATGCCAAGGTTGTCGCCGGCGAAGCGGGCGGGATCACGCAGCACATCGGTGCCTATCAGGTGAAAACAGAAGGCGGCGCATTGCTGTCCTTCCTGGATACACCTGGCCACGCGGCCTTTACCTCGATGCGCTCGCGTGGTGCTCAGGTGACGGACATTGTCGTGCTGGTTGTGGCGGCGGACGACGCGGTCATGCCCCAGACGATTGAGGCGATCAACCACGCCAAGGCGGCCGAAGTGCCGATGATTGTTGCCATCAACAAGATCGACAAACCGGCGGCCAACCCGGACAAGGTCCGCACGGACCTGCTGCAACACGAGGTCATCGTCGAAAAGATGTCTGGCGAAGTGCAGGACGTTGAGGTCTCAGCCATCAATGGTCAAGGCCTGGATGAATTGCTGGAGGCGATTGCGCTGCAATCCGAACTGCTGGAACTGAAGGCCAACCCCGACCGCGCCGCCCAAGGTGCCGTGATCGAGGCCCAGCTGGACGTGGGCCGTGGCCCCGTCGCCACCGTTCTGGTTCAGACCGGGACGCTGCGCCAGGGCGATATCTTTGTTGTGGGTGAGCAGTACGGTAAGGTCCGTGCCCTGATCAACGACAAGGGCGAGCGTGTCAAAGAGGCTGGCCCATCGGTGCCCGTCGAGGTTCTGGGCCTGAACGGCACACCCGAAGCGGGTGACGTGCTGAACGTGACCGAAACCGAAGCGCAAGCCCGTGAGATTGCCGAGTACCGCGAAAAAGCGGCCAAGGACAAACGCGCGGCGGCCGGTGCGGCGACGACCCTCGAACAGCTGATGGCGAATGCCAAGGCTGACGAGAATGTCAGCGAGTTGCCCATTCTGGTCAAAGCCGATGTGCAGGGTTCTGCCGAGGCGATTGTTCAGGCGATGGAAAAGATTGGCAACGACGAGGTGCGCGTGCGCGTGCTGCACTCGGGCGTTGGTGCCATCACCGAGACGGATGTGGGTCTGGCCGAAGCGTCAGGCGCGCCGGTCATGGGCTTTAACGTGCGGGCCAACACGTCTGCACGCAACACGGCCAACCAGAAGGGCGTCGAGATCCGATATTATTCGGTGATCTATGACCTTGTGGACGACGTCAAAGCGGCGGCCTCTGGCCTGCTGAGCGCCGAGATTCGCGAAACCTTTATCGGGTATGCGGAGATCAAAGAGGTGTTCAAAGTGTCCAACGTCGGCAAGGTTGCCGGGTGTCTGGTCACCGAGGGTGTCGCGCGCCGCTCGGCTGGTGTGCGTCTGCTGCGTGACAACGTTGTGATCCACGAAGGGACGCTCAAGACCCTCAAACGCTTCAAGGATGAAGTGTCGGATGTGCAGTCTGGTCAGGAATGCGGGATGGCGTTCGAGAACTACGAGGATATTCGTCCCAAGGATGTCATCGAGATCTTTGAGCGCGAAGAAGTCACGCGGACCTTGGACTGATTTCCAGCCACAGAACATGAAAAAAGGGACGGTGAGCACCGTCCCTTTTTTATTCATAGAGTGTGGAAATTAGGCGAGCTGCGCCACCGGCTTTCCAGAGAAGTTTTCGCCGTCTACGCGCACAGTCATGCGCCCGTCGGGCAGGGTTTTCACGTAAATTCCCTGAATGAGAACAGACGTCCCTAAAGCGATAGTTCTGAGCATTACCTTCCTCCCCAAAAGAAAGCTATGCCTAAGAGTGTAGGTATTTTGGTTAACAAGTCATCAACAATGTCACTAAAATGTCATTTTTTGTGCGCAATAAAAATAAGCAGTCGATGAATTTCAGAGCCAATCCCGCAGGATCGGGATCAGTGGGATGTCCGCTTCGGGCATGGGATAGGACTTGAGATCGTTTGGTCGGACCCATTTGAGTGCCTGACCTTCGCGCGATTGCGGTGTCCCTTCCCATTTGCGGCAGGCAAAGAGCGGCATCAGCAGGTGAAAGTCATCGTAGCTGTGGCTGGCAAAGGTCAGCGGGGCCAGGCACGATTCCCAGGTGTTGATTCCCAGCTCTTCCTCAAGCTCGCGGATCAGTGCGATTTCGGGCGTTTCGCCGGTTTCGACCTTGCCACCGGGGAACTCCCATAGGCCCGCCATTGATTTGCCTTTGGGTCGCTGTGCCAGCAATACGCGCCCGTCCACGTCAATGAGCGCGACGGCAGACACCAGAACAATTTTCATCCCGCGCCCCTTGTTGATTCGCTCATGACCGGTAGTCCGCGTTGATGGCGATGTAGCCATGCGTCAGATCGCAGGTCCAGACGGTTGCCTGACCTGTGCCAACGCCGCAGTCCACACGGATATGGATGTGGTCGGTTTTCATATGCGCGGCGGCGTCTGCCTCGTCATAGGTTGGGCTGACCCATCCGTTTTCTGCCACGAGGACGTCACCAAACCAGATCGACAGTCGGTCACGATCTGCCGCGGCGCCGGATTTCCCCACTGCCATGACGACCCGGCCCCAATTGGGGTCCTCGCCCGCGATGGCCGTTTTGACCAGCGGAGAGTTAGCGATGGACAGCGCGTGCGTTTTCGCCCCCGCATCGGTGTCGGCCCCGGTCACGTTGATTTCGACAAACTTTGTCGCCCCTTCGCCGTCCCGCACCACTTGGTGGGCGAGGTCCAGCATCACGCTGTGCAGCGCGGTTTCAAAGCCCGTGTCACTGCTGGCATCCACGCCGCTGGCCCCGGTTGCGGCGACCATGACCGTGTCGGATGTGGATGTGTCACTGTCGACCGTGATGCAGTTGAACGTGCTGTCTGCCGCCCGCTTTGTCATCTCCTGAAGCGTCGGTTGATCCACCTGCGCAGCCGTAACAATATAGACCCGCAGCGTCGCCAGATCGGGCGCGATCATCCCGCTGCCTGTGGCGATCCCGGCGATCTGGATCTGTGTCCCGTCCACTTCGCAGGATGCCCCCGCCCCTTTGGCATAGGTGTCGGTGGTCATGATCGCGTCGGCCGCGT
>JBCCCA010000152.1:0-8187 GCA_039033735.1 Pseudomonadota bacterium | reverse complement strand
TTCAAGCGCTATGGCGTGTCAACAAATGTTGATCCAGGTCGCTACAATTATCACGGCTTCGATGCACGCTTTGACATTTCCAAGAACCCCAACGAGCCGCACCGAGCCGGCTATATCGTCGAAATTGATCCCTGGAACCCAGATGCGACACCCGTCAAACACACCGCACTTGGCCGGTTCAAGCATGAAAATGCGGCTTACGCGCTCGCGCCGAACGGTCGGGTCGTAGTCTATATGGGCGACGATGAGCGTGGCGAATACATGTACAAGTGGGTTAGTCGTGACGTCTATGTCCCGGGCGGTGATACCTCAACACTGCTTAACGAAGGTCAGCTCTTCGTAGCAAAGTTCAATGATGACGGAACTGGCATCTGGTTGGCCCTGACGCCGGACGACACTGGTATGACCGAGGCCGAGATTGCTGTCTTCACCCGCATGGCAGGGACAGCGGTCAGCGCGACGACGATGGATCGACCCGAATGGATTGCTGTTAATCCCACCGCGGTCGAAGCCTATTGCTGTCTGACTAACAATTCCCGTCGCGGAGCACTCGATGACGATGGCAATGTTCGTACGAACGCAGCAGGGGAACCGATGGTGCCAAACGCGCCAAACCCACGTGAAGTGAACCGGTATGGTCAAATCGTTCGCTGGCGTCCGCACAATGATGACCATGCGGCGTCGACCTTTGACTGGGACCTTTATGTGATGGCCGGCAACCCAGAGGTTCATACCGAAGGCCCTTATGCCGGAACAGCCAACATCAACGCTGGCAACATGTTCAACTCTCCCGACGGGATGCAAATCGACAGCACCGGTTTGGTCTGGATTCAGACTGACGGCGATGACGACAACGAGGGGGAATTCCTTGGGATGGGGAACAACCAGATGTTGGCTGGCGATCCGGTCACCGGCGAGATCCGCCGCTTCCTGACTGGCCCGAACGGGTCCGAAGTGACAGGCCTGACATGGTCTGCTGACCGCCGCACCATGTTTATCGGCATCCAGCATCCGTCAGCGCCATTCCCTGATGGGGAAGGCTCGCTGCCGCGGTCTTCAATCGTCGCTGTAAAGCGTGCTGACAACGCCTTGGTTGGATAAATCAAACCTGCCCCGGGCGACCCACGCCTGGGGCAGCTTGTTCTGTACTTTGAGCGGCCAAATCTAGATGTGAATTCGAAGTCTCACGAGTTCCTGTTTACGTGGCGGCACTCAAAAGCGGGACATGAACGAACATCCGAGCGTCTTGCAGCCTTGGTATCTTTGGGCTCACATCTGTCATCCGGCGTTTGCAATACGTCGGGTCAAAGGCGAAGTGTTCCTTGGAGTTAGAACGAGGAGCAAAGGTCAGATGACGCACCAGGAAACGACGTTTGGAGAGTTGCTTGCAAAGCTGGATGGGTACTCGTGGACGCACTTTGTCTACATGTCTGATCCGCGAAGCCCGGATCTCGACAGCGCGTGCATCATTGTCGACAGTGACGAGGCCGAACTTGGAACTGACAACTTTACGCCGCTTATCGCCGAGCAGTTGGGACTGCTTGAATTCCTGTCGATCCACGACCTTCAATCCGTGCGGGAATACTTGGGCAATCTGGGGATCAAGGATGATCGGCGCAAAGAGTTGTTTGCGTGCAGGTATTACTTTGAGCGGGATGCGTATCCCAGCAAGGCAGACCTAGAAGCGCAGTGAAAAAGCCACGTTGGCGCGGCGGATGCGGATTTCGGACACTATCCGGCCGGTTCGCCGTACTCCTCAGCTCTTTCGTTTCACACCGTATAGCTCAAGGCGGTGGCCTTTGAGGTCATAGCCGAGTTTCTCGGCGATCTTTTCCTGCAATGCCTCGATCTCGGCATCCACGAACTCGATGACTTCGCCCGAGTTCAGGTCGATCAGGTGGTCGTGGTGGTCGCGTTCGGCATCTTCATAGCGCGCGCGCCCATCGCGGAAGTCCAGCTTTTCGAGGATCCCCGCCTCTTCAAACAGCTTTACAGTTCGATAGACCGTGGCGAGCGATATGTTGGGGTCTGCGCCGCTGGCGCGCGCATAAAGCTCTTCCACATCCGGGTGGTCGTCCGCCGCCTCCAGGACAGATGCGATCGTCCGTCTTTGACCGGTCATACGCAGGCCCTTGGCCTCGCATCTTTCGATAATGGTGTCTGCCATATGCCTCTTCCCTTGGCCCGTTCTTACGAAAAGCCGTAAGTGGGGGCAACGTGGTGCGGTTGTTTCCCGCCACGCCGCCCTATTATTTTGGGAAACACGGATAGAGAATCCTCGATGCCACGCAAACAGACCCTCGAGACACGGCCCGATATCGCCTCGATTACCACCGGCCACGACCTGAAGCGGTGGTACTGGCGCAAAGATGAATTGGTGGCGCAGGCGCGCGCTATTGGCGTGAAGACGACTGACGGCAAGTTCCAGATCCTGGACCGTATTGCCCATTTCCTTGATACCGGTGAAACGGTTTTTCCGGGTGATGTCAGGGCGGTGCCGCGATCGAAATTCGATTGGCACGCCGCCGCTTTGACCCACGACACGGTGATCACGGACAGCTACAAGAACAGCCAGAATGTGCGGCGGTTTTTCAAAATGGCGATCGGCCCGGAGTTCAAGTTCAACACCGCCTTTATGGACTGGATGCGGTCCAATGTCGGAAAGACGCTGGGCGATGCCTGCGCGGCGTACCATGCCATTCAGGCGTCCGACTATGCGCCCGGTCATCGCCGTACTATTCGCGATCATAACCAGTTCAATCAATACACGCGCGACTTTCTGGACGACAATCCAACGCTTTCCATGGCGGATGTACGGCGGGTGTGGGCGCTGAAGATCCAGCGCCCGTCAGACACGGGGCGCCACGTTTACGAGCCGGGCGATCTTGAGCTGGACGAGCCAAAGAAAAACCCCGCCTGACCTGCGTCAGACGGGGCTTTCAAAGGATATGTCGTCAGATCACTCGCGGTTGCCGAGGAACTGAAGCAGGAACATGAACAGGTTGATGAAGTTCAGGTAGAGGCTGAGCGCGCCCATGATGGCACTTTTCCCAAGCCACTCGCTGTCCATCGACTGTGCATGCATGATGTAGTCGTTCTTCAGGCGCTGCGTGTCATAGGCCGTGAGGCCTGCAAAGATCAGCACGCCCAAGGCCGAGACAGCAAACATGATCGCCGGCGAGCCGAGGAAGATGTTTACGATCGATGCAAGGATCAGGCCAATCACACCCATGATCAGGAACGACCCCCAGCCCGAGATGTCTTTTTGGGTCGTATAGCCCCAAAGTGACAGACCCGCGAAGGCAATTGCCGTTATCAGGAACGTCTGGACAATCGAAATCCCGGTGAACACCACAAAGATGTACGAGATCGAAACGCCCATGACGGCCGAGAAGATGTAGAAGAACGTCTGTGCGCCCGAGGCGGACAGTTTGTTGATCATCGCGCCGAAAGCAAAGACCATGATCAGCGGCGCGAACATCACCAGCCACTTCAGGGGTGTTGCAAAGATCGCCTCAACCAAGGCAGGTGTCGTACCCACGCCCCAGGCAGCACCTGCGGTGACCAGAAGGCCCACCGACATCGTGCCGTAGATCTTGTTCATGTGAGCGCGCAGGCCCTCATCAATTTCGGCCGTCCGGACACCCGTCACTTGGGGGCGGATCGTCTCATATTCAGCCATCGATTATGCTCTCCTAGTTGATTGCTGTTCCCAACGCCGGTCACCCGGCAAATCACTAGCCTTATATTGGCGTGATTTACCGGGGTTTCAACTGTTCCTGAGAGTTTTAGGCGTGTTTTCGAGCAGGTCGTGCCCGCTTAACGCAACCAGCGGTTCGGTGCGTCCCAAACAGGACGTTTTGTTTCCATTTCCACATCGGTTCTGGTCAGACCAAGATCCTGCAGAAGGTGATCATCCAATTCCCGGAGCGTTTGACGCTCGCGCCAAATCGACAGCGCTTGCAAAAGGATCAGTAGGCCCTTCGACCGACGGCCAGCGGTCAGATAGATGCGGGAAGAGAGTGCGTTGGACTTGACTGACATGGGGTTGTCCTTTCCGAATGTTGATGTGTCGCCATCCTTGCTTCAGTATGCTTGATCTATCTGTCATGTTCGGATACATTTTAAAAACGAATATTATTGAACCTATGCATCAGGGAAATTGATATGCCGCGAAACATAGACATGACCGCCCTCCGCTCCTTTGTCACCGTTGCGGATACCGGGGGTGTGACACGCGCAGCCGCGGCCTTGAACCTGACCCAATCTGCCGTATCGATGCAGTTGAAACGGTTGGAAGAAAGCCTTGGTCAAACGCTGTTGGACCGCACTGGGCGGGGGATCGGACTGACCAGCGCGGGCGAGCAGGTGTTAAGTTATGGCCGCAAGCTTCTGATTTTGAATGATGAAATTTACAGCAGAATGACAGATGACGCCTATGAGGGTGTTTTGGTTCTAGGTGTCCCGCATGACATTGTTTATCC
The DNA here is from genome assembly GCA_039033735.1 of Pseudomonadota bacterium. Taxonomy (GTDB): domain Bacteria; phylum Pseudomonadota; class Alphaproteobacteria; order Rhodobacterales; family Rhodobacteraceae; genus JAJDOD01. The sequence continues at coordinate 3,703 of JBCCCA010000152.1, read as the reverse complement.
CGCTATCCCCCGCGTCCTGAAACTGTTCAAGGCCGAGCATCCGCGGATGCGGTTGCAACTTCTGTCGTCCGCGACGGTCAAGTTGAAGGAAATGTTTGCCAATGGCGAATGCGATATCATCCTCACGACCGAGCGCAGCTGTGGCCCGGATGGCGAGGTTTTGGCGGAAAAACCCTTGGTCTGGTTCGGGGCGCACGGAGGAACGGCGTGGCAGCAACGCCCGTTGCCGATTGCATCCGAGCCGTTGTGTACATTCCGCCGCTCGATGCAGGTGGCGTTGGATACGGCAGACATCGCCTGGGAAATGGCCGTCGATTCGGATTCGACCTCGACCGTGACGGCCACAACCTCGGCTGATTTCGCGGTTCTTGCGATGTTGGCCGGAACCGCCCCACCGCAATTGGAGCAGGTGCCGCATCAGGGACAGCTGCCGGATTTGGGAACCTTCAACATCAACCTGTTCCAGACTGAGGCACAGAAAGGTCAGGTGCTGACCGACCTTGCAGACTTGATCCGTCAGGCCTACCGGGCCCCGCAATTGGCACTTACAGCGTAACAACCACTTTTCCAGTCGCCTTGCGCGTGCGCAGAAGCTCCAGTGCTTCTGGCACCTGCGCGAAAGGCAGAACATGGCTTATATGCGGATGTATCCGGCCTTCTGTATACCAATCCATCAACACGCTCAGGCTATCGGTCAAGGCACGCGGGTTGAATTGCATGTACCCGCCCCAATAGACGCCAATCACGTCGATATTCTTGACAAGCATATGATTTAGCTTGGGCTTTGGCACGGTGCCGCTGGCAAAGCCGATGGCAAGAAAGCGTCCCTCGGGCCGAAGCGCGCCAAGTGCAGCTTCGCCCATCGCGCCGCCCACGGCGTCGTACACGACGTCGACACCTCCGGCAGCGCGCAAGACGCCTTTCAGATCATCCACTTCAGAATCAATGGTGTCGTCGGCACCAGCTGCGCGCGCGATCTTCAGTTTTTCAGGGCCGCGCGCCACTGCAATCACCCGGGCACCCATTGCGTGACCGATTTCGACAGCCGTCAAACCCACACCGCCGGCGGCCCCAAGCACAACCAGCGTTTCGCCACTTTGAAGGCGCGCGCGCCGGGTCAGCGCAAGATGGGAGGTTCCATAGGCAATTTGAAACCCAGCGGCTATCTCGTTCGGCATGCCGGGTGGAACCGGGCGACATCGGTCTGCGGCAACGTGAACAGTCTCGGCCAGACCACCCGCGCCGCAAAAGGCCGCGATTCTGTCACCTGGCCGCAGGTGGCTGACATTTGCGCCGACGGAAAGAATCTCGCCACACACTTCAAGCCCGGGGACGAAGGGCAGAGGGGGCGTGTCCTGGTACTGCCCTTCGATCATCAGCAGATCGGCGAAATTCAGCCCACATGCTGAAACCTTAACGTAAACGTTATCCGGAGAAAGTGTGGCGACCTGCCAAGTGTCCGTAAATGATGGCGCCCCGTGCTTTGGGACCATGTATGCACGCATCGACCGCACCATAACTTATGTTAAAGATCAATCTTTTCAGAGTTATACCGACCTCACGCGGGAATTCTAGTGTTTGAAAAACACGCCATGATTGCGTAGTGTTCGCGGCGTGCAATCCAGTTCCGAGTAGGCGATATTTCGCCTGATAACCGTCTTAGGCAGCAAAAACTGACCAAAAAGACAACTATTCAGTTGAGCTTTTACAAAGCATACCACTCTTTAGGTTGAATGGAGGTATACGATGAAACACCCCGTTGACGTACATGTGGGTAAACGCATCCGTCACCGTCGCTGGCTTGTGGGCATGACCCAACAGCAACTGGCCGAAAGCGTTGGAATTAAATTCCAGCAAATTCAGAAGTACGAAACTGGCATGAACCGCGTGTCGGCATCGCGGCTCTGGGATATAGCGGTTGTGCTAAGTGTTCCGGTCAGCTTTTTCTTTGAAGGTCTGAGTGAAGATGCTCAGGACGCCGATCTTCAGGCCGAGACTGATATCCCTTTGGATATTCTGAAGGACAAAGAAGCCTTGGACCTCATACGGTCCTACTATGCGATCCCGGAGACGCAGCGCCGTCGCCTGTTTGACCTTGCAAGGGTCCTCAGCGACGCGACTTGACGCCTTGCCCTGCGCCACCTAGCCAGAAGCAACCAGCAAGGTGGCGGGGCAGGATGCTAGACCAGATCAGTGCGGAGCTTTGGGCGGTTGCAGAAGCAACAGCCGATGCCGCGCGTGTAGAAACACTACGGTATTTTCGCGCCACCGAGCTTGTCGTTGAAACAAAAGCTGCGGAATTCGATCCTGTAACGGTCGCCGATCGCGCCGCCGAAACAGCGATGCGCGCCGTTTTGTCCGCACGGCGACCCGAGGACGGCATCCTCGGTGAGGAACATGGCCGGGTCGAAGGCACAAACAGTCTGACATGGGTATTGGACCCAATCGACGGGACACGTGGCTATGTCAGCGGCACGCCGACCTGGGGTGTTTTGATCGCGCTGTCGGATGACGACGGTCCCAAGCTTGGGGTCATCGATCAGCCCTATATTGGCGAACGCTTCATGGGGGGACTGGGCCGCGCGGAAATGACCGGCCCGTTGGGCACACGACCGCTTGAGGTGCGGGCGACGAAGGCCCTGCCAGACGCCACTTTGTTCACGACTTTTCCAGAAGTGGGCACGGCCAACGAAGGCGCTGCTTTTCGGCGCGTGGCCGAACATGCAAAGCTGATCCGCTATGGCTGCGACTGTTACGCCTACGCTTTGCTTGCCGCGGGACAGATCGATCTTGTGATCGAAGCAGGCCTTGCGGCCTATGATATTCAGGCACCGATAGCCGTGGTCGAGGCGGCCGGCGGCATCGTGACCGATTGGTCGGGCGGGCCTGCTCATCACGGCGGCCGCGCCATTGCAGCCGCGACGCCCGAGCTTCATCGTGCGGCGCTGGATATGTTGCAGGAATGAGCGCGGTCTTGCTGAAAGGCGCGGAGCGTATCCTAACCATGGATGGGCCGGACCTTGTGGATACTGACATCCGGCTGGAAAATGGAACCATCACGGCCATTGGCACGGGGCTGCCTGCCGAAGGTGTCGATGTGGTCCGTGTCGATGGCTGCATTCTGACACCAGGCCTGGTCAATACGCATCACCATCTGTTTCAAACGCTGACCCGCGCGGTGCCGGCGGCGCAGGACGCGCTTTTGTTCGGCTGGTTGAAAGAGTTATATCCGATCTGGGCGCGGTTCGGTCCGGACGAGATGCGCCTTGCCGCGCGCATCGGTTTGGCCGAGTTGGCACTGTCGGGATGCACCACAAGTTCGGATCACATGTATCTCTTTCCGAACGGTGCGCGGCTGGATGACAGCATCGAGGCTGCGGTTGACATCGGGCTGCGGTTCCACGCAACTCGTGGCGCCATGTCAATTGGCGAAAGTCTGGGCGGGTTGCCGCCGGATGCCTTGGTTGAGACTGAAGCCGAGATACTGGAAGACTGCATTCGCGTCATCGACCGATTTCACGACCCGCGCCCGGGCGCCATGCTGCGTGTGGCGGTCGCGCCCTGTTCCCCGTTTTCGGTCAGCCGCGACCTGATGCGCGATGCGGCCCTTCTTGCGCGTGACAAGGGCGTAGGGCTGCACACGCATCTGGCCGAGAATGAAGAAGACGTAGCCTATTCATTAGAAATGTTCGGGTGTCGCCCC
>JBCCCA010000151.1:0-8294 GCA_039033735.1 Pseudomonadota bacterium | reverse complement strand
CGTAATTGTGGTGCCGTGATAGTCACGCTCTCGGAACAGGATCTTGTGCTTTTTGCCGCCATACTTTTTGTGTGCGATCTGGCGGATCATCTTGAACGCTTTCTCGTTCGCCTCAGAGCCTGAGTTGCAATAGTAAACCCGGCTCATCCCTGGCATGCGCTCGATCAGCTTTTCGGCAAAGCGCGCGCCTGGGATCGATCCCGCCGAGCCGGCAAAATACGGCATCTGAATAAGTTGATCGCGCACGGCGTTGGCAATCCGCTCGCGGCCATAGCCCACGTTTACCGTCCAGACACCGCCCGAGACCGCGTCGATGTGTTCTTTCCCGGTCGCATCCCAGACACGCATGCCCTTGCCTTCAACCATCACCCGAGGGTCGACGGATTCGAAGGGTTTGTGTTGGATAAGGTGGTGCCAGACATTTTTGCGATCGGCTTCGATCACATCGGAAATATCATTCGGGACGATTCCCATGGGAGAGATTCCTCTGACAGAATAAGATGCTTCAGAGTGAATAATTGGGACTCGAGGTGTAGGGCCAGAGACGGTCCGGAAATAAGGCCAGAGTTGGGCGACTGGCGCCCCCATGGCCGGCCTTGGAAATGCCCTCGTTAGTGATTGACACCCGCCGTTCTTGGCGCTACCCGATGGCTTCGCGACCTGCCCAGGTGGCGGAATTGGTAGACGCGCTAGCTTCAGGTGCTAGTGTCCGTATGGACGTGGAGGTTCGAGTCCTCTCCTGGGCACCAAGCTTATCAGAACAGTTTGATCAGATTTCGCCGCGGCCAACTAGGGCGGCAATGATCGCTTTTGCACTGTTGCCGTTCCATTCAGCGTCGCCGCGCATGCGGGCGATTTCTTGGCCCTCGGGGTTCAGGATAAGCGTTATGGGCAAGCCAAGCACGGCCATGTCGCGAGCAAGCTCAGACTTGGGATCAAGGTATAGCGGAAGGTTGTCGACTTCGATCTCGGCAAAGAAACGTTTGATTCCACCGATGTCATTGCGGCCTGTTGCGATTGTGACCACTTCGAAGTCGTCCCCACCGAACTCGGCCTGAATATCTGACAGCATTGGCATTTCTTTGCGGCAAGGCGCACACCACGTGGCCCAGAAGTTCACCACAATGTGCTTTCCCTGAAAGTCCGCAAGCGAAAACGCCCCACCGTCGGCGTGCGTGAATGTCTTGTCCGAAATCGGCGCGGGGTCCGAGAAGATCAATTTCTTCATCGTACCTTCGCGCAGGGCTTCCAGTTCGGATGTATCGGCCGCGGCCGCGTTTGCAGTAAGGGCGAACCCTGTATAGAGGACGGCAAGCAACAAACGACGCATGGGACAAACTCCTTATGACCGATGACGCGAACTTGATGTGGGGCGGGCGTTTCGCCGCTGGTCCGGATGCCATCATGGAGGCGATTAATGCCTCGATCGGCTTCGACCAACGCCTTGCGCGCCAAGACATCGAAGGGTCGCGTGCCCATGCCGCCATGCTGGCCGCGACAGGCATCATAACGGATAGCGATGCCGAGGCGATCCGGGAAGGCCTCCTCACGGTGTTGTCAGAGATTGAAACGGGAAATTTTTCGTTTTCGGCGGCACTGGAAGATATCCACATGAATGTGGAAGCCCGGTTGAAGGAGGTTATCGGCGAACCGGCGGGGCGATTGCATACCGGACGCAGTCGGAATGATCAGGTTGCGACCGACTTCCGGCTGTGGGTTCGGGACCAGTGTGATGCGGTCAATGGGGCCATACAGGCCTTGCAGCGTGCGCTGTTGGGTCAGGCGGAAACCGGCGCGGAATGGGTGATGCCCGGCTTCACGCATTTGCAGACCGCGCAGCCGGTCACTTGGGGCCACCATATGATGGCTTATGTCGAAATGTTGGCGCGCGACGCGTCCCGCTTTGCAGATGCAAGGACCCGGATGAATGAAAGCCCGCTTGGCGCGGCGGCTTTGGCTGGCACGTCTTTCCCGATCGATCGCGAGGCGACGGCGAAGACACTGGGGTTTGACCGGCCGATGGCCAATTCGCTTGATGCCGTCAGTGATCGCGATTTTGCGCTGGAGTTCCTGTCTTCCGCGTCGATCTGCGCCATGCATCTGTCGCGTCTTGCCGAGGAGTTGGTGATCTGGTCGTCCGCGCAGTTTCGGTTCGTGATCATGTCTGACCGGTTTTCTACTGGGTCCAGCATCATGCCGCAAAAGAAAAACCCGGATGCCGCTGAACTGGTGCGCGCCAAGATTGGCCGTATTCTGGGGGCCACCGTGGGGTTGTTCACGGTAATGAAGGGTCTTCCGCTGACCTATTCGAAAGACATGCAGGAGGACAAGGAACAGGTCTTTGATGCAGCCGACAACCTGATGCTGGCTTTGGCTGCGATGGAGGGGATGGCGCGCGACATGTCGGCCAATCCCGAGGCCTTGCGTGCAGCAGCATCTTCGGGATTTTCGACAGCGACCGATCTGGCAGATTGGCTGGTGCGGGAAGCAGGGCTGCCCTTCCGTGAGGCGCATCATGTCACCGGTCGCCTTGTCGCACTGGCCGAAGCGGGCGGCGTGGACCTGCCGGACTTGTCGCTCGATCAGATGAAATCCGCGCATGAGGCGATAAACGAAGGTGTGTTCACGGTCTTGGGTGTGGACAACTCGGTCGCCAGTCGGACATCCTATGGAGGAACCGCGCCGGACCAGGTCCGCGCGCAGATTGCCCGCTGGAAGGAGGCGTTGGCATGAAGAAACTAGCCATTTGCGCATTGCTCTTGTTGCCTGCATGCGAAAATCCGCAGCTTGGCGTGGGCGCTACGATATCAAGTAGCGGTGTCAGTGTGTCTCCTGTCGCTTCGGGGCGCGTGGGCGGCCTTGGTGTGGCGATCAGCCCATGAGGCCTTTGTTTTTGATTCTGGGACTGCTGGCCTTGGGCGCCTGTGGAATCGATGGACCACCGTCGCAACCTGAGGGCGGGATCAGTATGGGCGGCGAGGCACGGATCGGCGTCGTCGGAGCCCTATAGATGTCACCGTTGCGCATGATCTATCTGGCGCTCGCTGTTTGGGGTGCTATCCATCCGATGTACTGGTTCGTGAGCTATATGCGGGAAACCGGCACCGGTCTCTCGGGGCTGATTGATGCCTGGTATGTCAATGCGTCGACGACAGGGCTGACATGGGACCTGACGATTGCGGCGATTGCCTTGACGGTTTGGATTTTGGCCGAGACCTGGGTGCGCAAGAACTGGTCGGCCCTTATTGCGATCCCGGCCACGTTTTGCATCGGGGTTAGCTGCGGTTTGCCGCTGTATCTCTTCTTACGTACCCGCAATCTTGGATAAGCGAACCCGGGCGAGAGGTTCCTAGCGAAAACCACGACGGTTTCCGCGGGCGGTGACCATCGTTCGGATGCTGCTTGCTCTGGCGGTTTGGTCTGCTATGTGCCGCGTTTATGGATCACTTTCTTTATAAGAACGGCGCTTTACATGCCGAGGATGTGCCGCTGGCAGACATCGCGGCCGAGGTCGGCACGCCATTCTATGTCTACTCGACGGCGACGCTGACACGACACTATCGCCTGTTTGACGAAGCGCTGGACCCCCTGGAGCATCTTGTTTGCTACGCCATGAAGGCGAATTCCAACCAGGCCGTGCTCAAGCTGATGGCGTCGCTTGGGGCGGGCGTCGACGTGGTCTCGGGCGGTGAGTATGCCCGCGCAAAGGCTGCGGGCTTTCCCGGCGACCGGATCGTCTTTTCGGGAGTTGGCAAGACGGTTGAGGAAATGGAAGCCGCGCTAACAGGCGGTATTCGGCAGTTCAACCTTGAGAGCGAACCAGAGATGCGTCGCTTGTCAAAGGTGGCCGCACGGCTCGGCGTTACGGTCCCCGTGACAGTTCGGGTAAATCCGGACGTTGACGCAAAGACGCACGAGAAAATCTCGACCGGAAAAGCCGAGAACAAGTTTGGCATTCCGATTGCCCGGGCGCAGGAGGTCTATGCCGAAATCGCAGATCTGCCCGGGCTTAATGCCATCGGGATCGATGTGCATATCGGCTCGCAACTGACAGATTTGCAGCCCTTTGAAGACGCATTTCACATGGTTGCGGACCTGACCCATGTGTTGCGCGCCGATGGGCATGACATCCGGCGGCTTGATCTTGGGGGCGGCCTGGGCATCCCTTACGAGCGTTCGAACAGTGCGCCGCCCTTGCCGGTTGAGTTCGGCGATCTGGTCAAGCGGACTGTCGGCGATCTTGGCTGCGAGATCGAGATCGAGCCAGGACGACTGATCGCCGGAAATGCAGGCCTAATGGTGGCTGGTGTCATTTACGTGAAAGAGGGCGACGGTCGGGACTTTCTGATCCTTGACGCGGCGATGAATGACCTGATCCGTCCTGCGATGTACGGCGCCTACCACGATATTCTGCCTGTGATCGAACCGCCTGCCGGAACCGAGACAGCGCCGTTCGATGTTGTCGGTCCGGTGTGCGAAAGCGGTGATACATTCACAAAGCAACGGATGTTGCCACCGATCTCCGAGGGTGAATTAGTCGCGTTCCGCTCGGCCGGAGCATATGGCGCGGTGATGTCGTCCGAATACAATTCGCGGCCTCTAATTCCCGAGGTATTGGTGCATGGGCATCAATTCGCCGTCATCCGGCGAAGACCAACCTATCAAGACATAATAAACCGCGATAGCATCCCAATATGGCTTGAGGGCTAGCCATTTCGTTGCCCGGCCTTATCTTGAGGGGACATGAGCAAAACGCGTGACCTTCCCGAGACGGCGGCGAAACGGCTTAAGTGGCCGTTACGATTAACTTTTATCGGTATCCTAGCCGAAAGGCTGGTGCGGTCGTTCTGGCCACTCTGGACAATTCTTCTTGTCATTCTTGCCGGCCTAATGCTTGGAATGCAGGATTCGATGTCTCTTGAGGTATTTTGGGGCGCCACACTGATTTCTGCAGTCGCCGGGCTGGCGACGCTTGCGAAAGGCGCGCGCAGCTTCGTGCGGCCCCGCATGGACGAGGCGATTGACCGCGTTGATCGAACCCTGCCCGAACGCCCCATAACAGCGCTTGCCGACAGCCAGGCCATCGGCCAGGGCGATGTGGCTTCTGAGGCAGTCTGGAAGGCGCATATAGCGCGTATGACCGAACGCGTGGATGCAGCCAAAGCGGCCGAACCCGACCTGAAACTTGCCTCGCGTGACCGCTTTGGTCTGCGCTACATGGCACTGCTCGCCTTTGTTGTTGCTTTGTTGTTCGGTTCGCTATTGCGGGTCGCCAGCGTGACCGAGCTTGGAAATTCTGGTCAGGCGCTTGCCGCAGGCCCGTCCTGGGAAGGCTGGATTGAGCCGCCGCTTTATACGGGCAAACCAAGCCTCTATCTGAACGACATCGACCAGCCCGAATTTGCAGTCCCGGCTGGGTCGCGTGTGACGGTCCGTTTCTATGGTGAAGTTGGCGCATTGGCCCTGCACGAAACAGTATCGGGGCGCATTGAAGACGTGACTCCGGCCACAGACCCGGTGCAGTCCTTTGATGTTATCAACGCCGGTGAAGTCCGGATTGAAGGCACTGGCGGTCAATCTTGGAAAATTGGCGTTGACGCGGACACGCCGCCCACAATTGAATTTGACGGTCGCATGACGCAAGGCGAGGGCGGCCGGATGGAAGCGCCATTTGTCGCGCAGGATGACTACGGTGTGACGGCGGGCCGGATCGAAATAACGCTAGATGTCGACGCGGTTGATCGATCCCACGGTTTGGCGGTGGACCCCGAGCCGCGCGAAACCATCGTGCTTGATTTGCCAATGACAATTTCTGGCGACCGCACCGATTTCGCCGAGATCGTGATCGAAGATTTCTCTGAGCATCCCTGGGCCAACCTGCCTATCCTAGCTGAACTGTTCGCAAGCGATGCTGCTGGACAGCAAGGTATGTCCAAGCCGCAAATGGCAACGCTTCCAGGGCGTCGTTTCTTTGATCCGCTGGCCAAGTCCATTATCGAGCAACGCCGCGATCTGTTGTGGAATCGCGAGAATGCTCTACGGGTTTCACAAATCCTGCGCGCGGTTTCGTTCACACCCGAAGATATTTTTCGGTCCGAAACCGCTTATCTGAAATTGCGCTTCATGGTGCGGCGTCTTGAAACTCGGATCGATATTGCACGGCTTGATGACGAGATCGTGGACGAGATTGCCACCGCGCTTTGGGGCCTCGCGTTGGAGATTGAAGAAGGCGATTTGTCCGACGCGCTAGAACGTCTGCGGCGTGCGCAGGATCGTTTGTCGGAGGCCATCGAAAATGGCGCGACGGACGAGGAAATCGCCGAGCTGATGCAGGAATTGCGTGAGGCAATGCAAGATTACATGCAGCAGCTTGCAGAACAAAGCGATCCTTCGCAGCAGCAAGAGTTTGCGGAAGGCGAGATGCAGGAGATGTCTCAGCAGGACCTGCAGGACATGTTAGAGCGCTTGCAGGAGTTGATGGAACAGGGCCGAACCGCTGAAGCCCAAGAATTGCTCGAACAGCTGCGGCAAATGATGGAAAACATGCAGGTCACGCAAGGCCAGCAGGGCCAACAGAGCGAGGGCCAGCAAGCTATGGAGGGCTTGGCCGAGACATTGCGCGAACAGCAAGGTCTTTCGGACGAGGCGTTCCGCGACCTTCAGGAACAGTTCAATCCGAACGCACAGCAAGGTCAGTCGCAACAGAATGAAGGCCGCAACGGTGACCAGGGACGTGGACAGCAGCACAGCCAGGGCCAACAAGGCCAAGGCCAACAAGGTGGACAGCCAGGCCAGCAACAGGGTCAACAGCCCGGTGGATCGCAACAAAGCCAAAATGGCGAGCCCGATGGCGTCGAAGGGGACTTGGCGGATCGTCAACGAGCGTTGCGCCAGGAGTTGAACCGGCAACAACAGAACCTGCCGGGCGCTGGCACACCGGAAGGCGATGCTGCACGCGAAGCGCTTGGCCGTGCGGGCGATGCAATGGATCAAGCCGAGGATGCGCTGCGCGACGAGGACTTCGCAGGTGCGCTGGATAATCAGGCCGATGCCATTGAAGAGCTGCGCGAAGGCATGCGCGAGCTGGCAGAGCAGATGGCAGGGCAGCAACAGCAACAGCAGGGCGGCGAGCAAGGTGAACAGCTTGGCGACGCTAACCCTAACGGCCAACGTGACCCGCTTGGGCGTGATGTGGGCCAAAACGGTCAGATCGGGACCGAAGAGCAACTTTTGCAGGGCGAAGATGTTTATCGCAGGGCACGCGAACTTCTGGACGAAATTCGTCGTCGCTCGGGTGAACAAACACGTCCGACGGAAGAGTTGGAGTATCTGAAGCGTTTGCTCGAGCGTTTCTGACGAAACCTATCGACTAATTCGATGTCAGTTCCGAGACCCAGTCGCGCAAGCCGTTTGCCCAATCCACATAGGAAATGATCGACGGTTCCGTCTGCGGCAGGGCGCGCGCAATGGCGGGCGCCTGTGCATACGCAAAGATCGCCGCAACTGTTAGGAACAATATTAGAATGAAACCTGTGCGGAACCCAGATCGCCGGATAACTTCACTATCACGGTTGGTTCTATTGTCGCGCTTCAGGGTCGAGTTGATTTCGTCGATGTCCGGCAAAAGGTCGCGGCGCGGTGCCTCGTAACCGTCGTCCTCGTCGTGGCGCGTGGTCGGCGCTGGTTCTGACAGGATCGGCGTCGGTTCTTCGTCAGGGGCTTCTTCGCCCAAATGCGCCATGCGCGCCCGAAGCGCACGGGATGGTGTGCGGCGCTGGCGGATATTGTCCAAACCAAGATCCGCTTGTGTTTCCATGGGTGCCGCCGGTGCTGGTCGGCGTTGTGACAGTTCGCGTTCGGCCTCTTCCCGCAGAATGTCGAGAGCAGCGGCGTCGGCCGGGCGGCGACCGCCTGCGGTTAGCCCTGCCGCAAGTGCTGTGTCCTGAACGGGGTCTTCGTCTGCATCATCGTGCGACGCCTCGGTGTTCTCGGCGGTGTCTTCCTCAAGAAGGGTCTCCGGCTCGGGCTCGGATTGCGTTTCGTCATTCTCGGCTGTGTCCGGATCGCTGTCCCAATAGCCTTCGCCATCTTGGATAGGCTGATCTGCCGCCTCCGCAACCGTCTCGCTATCAGGGCTGGGATCATCCGATTTTTCGGGCGCGTCTTGGTCCGCAGCGGGAGCTTCAGCAGCAGGCTCGTTGCCCCAGGACGAAAACCCGCGGGAGCCGGTTTCGTCACTTTCAAAGTCTTCGCGGCTTAGGAAATCAGGTGGCGCTGTTTGGGGGGCCGCCCGT
>JBCCCA010000150.1:0-8319 GCA_039033735.1 Pseudomonadota bacterium | reverse complement strand
CGTGAACGTTGGTTCACGGATCCGCGCATTCCCGCGCAACATCAGTTGCCCGACAGGTTTTTCACAAAAGACCGGACGGCCTTCGATAAGGGTCATATCGTACGGCGCAATGATGTGGTGTGGGGCGACAGTTATGCCGAGGTGCAAAACGCCAATGGGGATACGTTTCACGTCACGAACTGTTCGCCACAGGTCAAGGGTTTCAACCGCTCAAGTGACGGGGGCTTGTGGGGCAAACTGGAAAACGTGGTTCTGAAGGAAGCCGAGACCGAGCGTTTGTGCGTTTTTGCCGGTCCGGTTTTTGAGCCCTGCGATCCCGTCTTTGCAGGTGTCGATGATTTGGGACCGGTCCAAGTGCGCATCCCGCGTGCCTATTGGAAGGTGATCGTCGCCGAAAAGGCGGGCGCGCTACAAAGCTTTGGGTTCACCCTTGAACAGGACCTGGCCGATGTCGATTTCGAGTTTCAGCTAAGCCAGACATGGCAGCGGCGCTTGATAAAGTTTGACGAGCTTCAGGACCGGATCGGGACGCTTTCCTTTGACGATGCGATTGTCGCAGGGGATCAGGCCTGACGCGTCACGACACGGGCAGGCGCCCCCTGTCGAGCCGCCAGATCTCACCGCCGATGTCGGCGGGAAAATAGCTGCGGACCAGGGGGTCATGTCCTGGCACAACCAAGTCGGGTGTGGTTGCCAGACGCGTCAGCGTGTCGAAGCCGCGCAGCATGTCTTCGACATCAACAACCAGGGGAAACGGCAGACGGCGTTCGTAATTCTCGTAAAAATGCGCAGCGTCGGAAGCCAGCACCAGCCATCCGGCCTCGGAGCGGACCCGGACCGCCTGCAAGCCGCGCGAATGGCCGCCGATTGCATGAACCGTCACGCCATCCGCCACCTCGGCATCACCTTCGAAGAAGACGACCTTGCCAGCATAAAGCCGCAGAACAGCTTCGCAAATATGGGCACCGGTATAGGGCGCGCGCAGTGTTGTGTGACACATGCAGGGTCCGGTGGCATAGGCCATTTCGGCGGCTTGCATATAAAGCGTCGCATTCGGAAAAAGGTGCAGCCCGCCCGCATGGTCGAAATGCAGATGCGTGACGATCAATTTGGTAATGTCGTTCGGCGAGACACCGAAAGGGGCCAGCGCCGGGCCAATCTCCTGGCGCAACTCAAATCCACGGTGACGGGCTTCGGGCCCATCAAATCCGGTATCTATAAGGATCACCTCGTCGCCACGCCGCAGCAGCCAGATATAAAAATCAATGGGCTGGGGCGCATTGTGATTGTCATCTCCCAAAAACGCACGGGCGCGCGTCCTGTTCACCTGATCCGCATAGCGGATGGCGAAGACCTCCCAATTTGGCATGGGGTACCTCCCGACTTGTTGGGGGCACAGTACTGCAAAAGCAACTGACTTCGAACGAAAAAATCCGGCCCTGTCACTGGCTTTCTGCCGCCTAGTTCGCGACCCAGGCGTTCTCGAAGGCATCCTTCAGAAGGGTGCACTGATAGTCGCCGCCCAGCCCGCCGGTCGCCGAATTGATAATCAACCCAACTTCAAGCTGGATCGGAAAAGCTGCAGCGCAGGTATGCATCTCGCCAAACGAGCCAAACCAGTCACCGCCGTGCATGTAATAGACACCGAAGGCACCGGTCGCGAACGTAAAGCCGTTCGCCGGATCGTTGAAGCCAAGAAAGTCGCGTTGCATCACCTGACGCGAGCTTGGCGACACAAGCGCGTCAGTGTTCCGAAGGTTGCTCATGATGGCCGCGATTTCTTCCGCACTGACCACCCAGCCAAACCCGCCGCAGCGAAGGCGCCAGTCCGTTTCATGTTCGCCGGATAGACCGTTGTTTGGAAATAAATAAGACACGGTGGGGTTCGCCTCGGACATCAGGCAATCGATATCCACGCCGATATCGTTGAACATGGCATCGGCGTGATTTCGGAAAAAGGCATAGGCCGTCAAATCGTTGCTAAGCGGCGTTGCCATCGTGGAAATATCGAAGCCCATTAGTCCGGCCGTCGCGATCCGCATAAGGCTGAAATTCGCGTTCCAGTAACAATAGCCGAAGGCTGCCACCGGAATCGTCCGATCGTCGGAGATGGTGCAAGTCTGTGATTGACCCAGCGTGCCTTCAACAACCGTGCGCAAATTGGCATATGTGTCGCCTGCATTGACTTGCCCGAACCCGGACTGGTGCGTCAAGACGTCAGCGAAACTCAGCTCTTCGAAGCTTGGGCTGGGGTCCCAGGCACTGGGCAAAAACGGCGCGACCTTGGCGTCTGCGGACAGGCCATTTTGTTCCAGCAGGTCCATGACCATGATGGCCGTGATGGTTTTGCTGACGCTGGCCACATGCGCCTCTTTGGTTGGCGACTGGGCCGTGATGGGGCTATCCGAACTTGTTCTTGCAAAGCCGCCGCTGGTCTTGCCCGCGACCGGCTGGCCCTCGAATGCGATGGAAAACGCATAACCAATGACCGAGCCTTCCAATCTGTCGACCAACTCCTGTCGGAATGCTTCCACATCAAAGGAAATGCCACCCTGTCCTTCGCCTAGCCCATCCGAGTGATGTCCGACCCCGTCGGACCAGCGCCCCTCAAGCCCCTCGACCGTTCCAAGTGCCAGGGCGCCATAGGCGCGGCGCAGCCGATCCCCATTGCCGCCCGCACGCCGAAAAAGGCCAATCACGTCGCGCGCGATCCTTTCTGACAAAAGCAGGATGTCGGTCTGCGTCGTCGTGATCTGACCGTAGGTAATACGTGTCGCTTCCGGCAGCGCCTCAAGAAGGGCCATGGCGGCGCCCAATGTCTCAACTGACCTGCCAAGATGCGACAGATCCGGCGATCCATCCGCGAAGTGCAACCATGCCTGATCAGCCAGGGCTGCCGCCCGCCCAAGGCTTTCGCCTTCTGGGCCAGGCACCTGTTCGGCGAGGTTCTGGAGGTCTTGCCAGACTTGGCGAAATGCAATGGCTGGCAGCGTTCGGTCCAGCGGCGCAACGGGCGGTGATTGTTGATTCAAATCGCGCCGAATGGGAGTGGGAAGTTCAAGGACGCCATCAAAGACGCCGTCGGGCAGGGCAGGGCTTTGTGCGTCTGCCCGAGCGACTGTGATCGCAATGACGGTGATGACTGCAAGGCGCGACAGTATAAGGAAAATATGGGGCACGGTCTGGGTCCCTGGAAAATGTTTCTGAGCACGTTCCGCGACTTATGGGCGGGTCGAGTGCGAAAGTGATTTGAAAATTCCGGCCGTGAGCGCCGACAAAACTGTCTGCGCGCCTTCAAGGTTAGGTCAAAAAGTGAGTCGCGGCAAATCCTGGCAGGCGACGTTAATCCTCAGCCTGCGCTTCGCTTCGTTTCATGCCCGCGACACCCAAGGCAAGGGTCGCCGCCATCAATGCATCAAGATCGCCATCAAGCACGTCATTTGTTTCGACGGTTTTGAACCCCGTGCGCTCGTCCCGGACCATCTGGTAGGGGTGCAGCGTGTAAGATCGGATCTGGTTGCCCCAGCCCGCATCGCCCTTGTTTTCATGCGCCTCGTTGATCGCGGCATTCCGCTTGTCCAGCTCCATCTGATACAGCCGTGACTTCAGCGCCTTCATGGCGATGTCGCGGTTCTGGTGTTGAGACTTCTCGGAGCTTGTGACGACGATACCGGTGGGTTCATGGGTGATCCGCACAGCAGAATCTGTTGTGTTCACGTGCTGGCCACCGGCACCCGACGACCGATAGGTGTCGATACGAATGTCGGCGGGATTGACGTCAATCTCGATATTGTCGTCCACAACAGGATACACCCAGACCGAACTGAACGAGGTGTGGCGCCGTGCCGAACTGTCATAAGGGCTGATCCGCACGAGGCGGTGTACGCCGGATTCCGACTTCAGCCAGCCATAGGCGTTGGGTCCACTGATCTTGTAGGCGGCCGATTTAATCCCGGCTTCGTCGCCGGCGCTTTCCGACTGCAACTCGACCTTATAGCCCTTGCTCTCGGCCCAGCGGACATACATGCGCGCAAGCATCGACGCCCAGTCGCAGCTTTCCGTACCGCCCGCGCCCGCGTTGATCTCAAGAAACGTGTCATTGCCATCCGCTTCGCCATCCAGCAAGGCCTCGATTTCCGCCTTGGCTGCACGTTCCGCCAGTGCTTTCAATGCCTCTTCGGCCTCTTGAACGACCTCGTCATCCTCTTCCATCTCGCCCAGTTCTATCAGCCCGACATTGTCGGCCATATCCTGGGTCATGCCCTTGTAGCGGTCCACAGCATCCACAAGCATCTGACGGTCGCGCATCAACTTCTGCGCTTTGTCCGGGTCGTCCCACAGGTTCGGGTTTTCCACCATCGCGTTGAATTCTTCGAGGCGATGGGGTGCCGTCTCCCAATCCATCCGCTGGGCCAGCAGCTTCAGCGATTTTTCGATCTGGGCGACCAGGTTTTCCGCCTCGGCACGCATGAAATTTCTCCGCAATCTGAAGGTTCCACGCTGATAGCAACGCACCCCGCGCGCTTCAAGCGGAGTTGCTTTCGAACCCGTCTCGTCGCAACTTGGACCCATGTCGACCGCGACCGTTCATGCGTCTCCCAAGCCACAGATCGGCCAGATTACCGTGCCGCATATCTGGACCTGCCTGAAAGCCGGGGTGCACGACTTCGTCCGCGCGCCCGCTTATGGCGTCTTTTTCGCGGCCTTTTATGCGATCCTTGGCAATGTCTTGATCGTGGTTGGGGCGGGCACGTTCCTCTGGACCCTTGCGCTGGCGCTGGGCTTCCCGCTGGTGGCGCCCTTTGCGGCTGTCGGGTTCTACGAAGTAAGCCGGCGTCTTGAACTGGGCCTGCCACTTGATCGGTCCGCAATCCTTGGTGTCGTCTGGTCCGAGCGGCGGCGCCAGTTGCCATGGATCGGCGTGGTGCTCGCGCTCATCTTCCTGTTCTGGAGCTTTTTTGCACATATGCTGGTGGCCTTGTTCTTGGGCGTATCCTCGGTGGGAAACACGTCGCTGGACACGTTTATGGCCACACAAGACGGGCAAATGCTTCTGGCGGTTCAGTTTGTGGTCGGCACAGCGGTGGCCTTTCTGACCTACGGTCTTACCGCTGTTTCGCTGCCGCTTCTGGTCGACAAGGAAATCGACTTCGTCTCGGCGATGATCCTCAGCCTGAAGACCGTGCATGCCAATAAAGCCACTATGGGCCTCTGGGCCGTTTTGATTGCCGCTGCGCTGTTCCTCGCCATGTTGCCCGCGTTCCTCGGATTGTTCATCGTCCTGCCGGTTTTGGGGCACGCGACATGGCACATCTATCGGCGCGCACTTGTCCATCCAACATCCTGACCGAATGCTGTTTCGCCTGTTCTTAAGTATCCCGGGGGACGTCACCCGAGGTGACGTGGGGCAGCGCCCCTGAAAAGCCAAAGCGTGCGCCGAAGGCGCGCAATAAGGTCGCCATACGGAAACGGGCGCCGCGATCCGCGACGCCCGCCCCAATGTCTATCCTCGCACTCAGGTTCCGGTCGCGGCCGCTGGCTTCGGCGCCGGAGCACCACCTGGCTTGGCGTTCAGCGGGTCTTCCTGACGCTGAACTGACCCTTCAAAATGCGCACCGGATTCAATCGCGATGGTCTTGTGAATGATGTCGCCCTCGACGCGGGCGGTCGATGTCAGACGCACTTTCAAACCACGCACCTTACCAACAACACGGCCATTCACGACCACATCATCCGCAATGCACTCACCCTTGACAGTAGCGCCTTCGCCAACTGTCAGCAAATGTGCACGGATATCGCCTTCGACATTGCCTTCGATATTGACATCGCCGGTCGTCTTGATGTTGCCGGTGATCTGAAGATCGGCCGACAGGACGGATGCCGGCGGTTTCGCCTTCGGAGTACTGGGCGTGCTGGGTTCGCTCATGGTAGGGGCCTTTTCATCCTTTTTAACTGCTTTCTCTACCTCTGGCCCCGATTTCGGGCCCGGTTCGTTGATTTTGCTTTTAGAAAACATCTCTTGCTGCCTTGATGTATTTCATCGGGTTTATGGCGGTTCCGCCGATACGAATCTCGTAGTGCAGATGACTGCCGGTTGATCGCCCCGTGTTTCCCATATCACCGATCCTCTCGCCGCGCGAGACTCTTTCGCCCACTTTGACACGAATGCGGGAAAGGTGTGCGTATCGGGTCTCAAACCCGAAATCATGCCGTATCTTGACGAGGTTACCATATCCGCCCTGCCGACCGGCATGGACCACAACGCCGTCTGCTGTGGCGTGAATTGCAGTGCCGACGGGGCCTGCCCAATCATGTCCTTCATGCATGCGCCCCCAGCGTGGCCCGAACACGCTGGTCGAGCGGTACGAGCCGCGGACAGGAAAGCCAAAGGGCAGCTTTTCGGTTGCGATCCGATAAAGGTTCAAAGCATCCAAGCGGCCCAAGACTTCGTTTGCGCGATCCGTCAACGGATCGGGGTCCGCATCGCCACTGGTCGAAAACACGATCGGTGTCATCGGCCCCCCTTGTCCCGAATAGCTTCGACGGACCTGGTCGATAATGCTGTCTGTGGGCAAGCCAACAGCCGAGAACATCTCGTCGATCGGTGTGAGTGAGGTCGCCACAGCCTCTTCGATCTGGCTGAAGATGCGCTCGTTACGCTGCTCTTCCAGCTTGTCGTCCATGGCCGCGCGGTCCAGATATTGTTCGGCCTCGGACACGTATTCCGACATTTCGTCGCGTGTGACCGCCAAATCGCTCAGCGCTGTTGTCATGAAACCAAGCGTGGCTTCCAAGTCTTCCAGACGCGCCACCTCCGGCTGCTCTGCCTCGCTTTCGGCAAGCTCCGCCACCAGCGTGTTGACTTCGCTGCGGGCGTCATCGCGTTCCTGCATCGCGGTGCGCAATGTTTCGGCAATCACATCGATCCCGGTTTCCAGCTCTTTGCGCCTGTCTTCCGAGTCCAGAAGCCGCGATTGCATTGCCGACACCTCGGCAAGGGCGACCGCGAAACGCTCCTGCGCCGCCGAGGCTTCTCGCGCCCGCGCATCCCGCTCAACGGCCAATTCATTCAACCGCGCTTCATAAATCGCTTGTTCGCGCAACGCCTGTTCGCGCAAGTCCCCAGCACCCAGAGAATGCATCAGCAAGATGGCGGACGACACAATCGTCCATCCCAGCAGCATGGCACTTCCTGTCACACCAATGAATTGTGTCAGGGGCGACAGGCGAATGAAGCGCGTTTCCGTGTCCGAGCGCAGGAAAAGCCTCTGCTCGGGAAATGTTCGTTCAATCGCCTGATGTGCTCGGCTCAAGAGTGATTTCGTCAAGGGTTTGTCCCATCCCCTAATCTGTCAGCATTGCGCAAACCCTGTCCCGATCTGCGCCCAAAGTGTTAACTTGACCCCAAAACCATGGCAAGTTTGCTGACCTTAAACGTTGATCAGCGTGCCTTATAAGCAATAACTCGCCGAAACTACCCTGTTTTTGACAACGGCCAGTAAAAATCCGGGGGCAAGCCCGCTTCCGCGCGCTTCTCTTCGTTGAAGGGGGGCTTAAGCGGTCCGTGAAAATACTTGCGCACAAGTGCATGGAAGACAGGTTGCGGGTCGCGGTTCTCGCGACCGCACAGAAAGTGGAACCACTTCGATCCATAAGCGACATGTGCGACTTCTTCGCCATAGATCGTCTCAAGCGCGGTGACGGCGTCCGTCACGCCAGCTTTGCGGAACACTTCGATCATCCCCGGCGTTACATCCAGACCACGCGCCTCCAGCACCATCGGCACCACGGCAAGTCGCCCCAACAGGTCATCTTTTGTGTCCTCGGCTGCGCGCCACATGCCCGCATGCGCGGGCAGGGCGCCATAATGACTTCCCAAAGCCTCAAGACAGTCCGAGACAAGGTTGAAATGCTTGGATTCTTCGTCAGCCGCCTTTACCCAGTCATCGTAGAACCCAAGGGGCATCGGCACATGCCCGAAGCGCGCAATCAAATCCCAGTGCAGATCGACGGCATTCAATTCGATATGGGCAACCGCATGCAAAAGTGCGATCCGTCCCTCAGGCGAACCTGGCTTCCGTTTGGGCACATCCCGCGGGTCAAGCAGCGGGGGCTGGTCAGGTCGCGCGGGCCGCAGGGGCGGCAAGGTGTCGCCAATGGACAATTCCTCTCCCGCCGCACGGGCTGCGACCCAGCTTGCCGCATGCGTCCTGCTTAACGCAGTCTTTGTGCGCCCATCGGCCGTGGTCAGAACCTCGACCGCCATTTCGGTAAGCGTGCACGTATTCATTGGCCCTCAAATACCTTGGGGGGTCCGGG
>JBCCCA010000149.1:0-8356 GCA_039033735.1 Pseudomonadota bacterium | reverse complement strand
GGGCTTTTGTCACAGGTGCCGACCCTTTCGAACCTTGCCGACCCTGAGCAGCTTTTCAACGGCTTTGCCTCGAACGCTGTAATTTCGATCATAGCGGTCATGATCATTGGCGCCGGGCTGGATAAGACCGGGCTGATGAGCCGAGTTGCAGGGTTGATCTTGAAATATGGCGGTTCGTCCGAAGCGCGGATAATCCCCATCGTGTCGGGCACCGTGGGTGTGATTTCGTCCTTTATGCAAAACGTCGGCGCAGCCGCCCTGTTCCTGCCGGTGATGAGCCGCATATCGCTACGCACGCAAATCCCGTTAAGCCGGTTGCTGATGCCCATGGGGTTTTGCGCGATCCTGGGCGGCACGATGACGATGGTCGGCTCGTCGCCGTTGATCCTGTTGAACGACCTGATCGTCGCTGCCAATTCGGGTCTGCCCGATAGCCAACAGATCCGCACATTCGACCTCTTTGACGTCACCCCGATCGGGTTGGCGCTGGTCATCTCGGGCATTCTATATTTCGTCCTGCTCGGGCGGCTTGTTCTGCCAAGCAAGACCCGGGAAAACGGGACGCGTGCAAAGTCCGTCAAATCCTATATGCGCGACCTTTACGGCATCCACACGGATATGTTCGAAGTCGAGATTCCGCGTGGCAGCACGCTGGACCACATCCTGATGGTCGACGCGATGCAGCTCTATCACTTTCACATCGTGGCCTCTTACTACGAAGGCGAGAAGTTCTTTCTGCCACCTACCACCACGACAACCATCACCGCCCCCTGTCGCCTTGTCATCCTGGGCGAAAAGCGCGAGGTCGATCTGATGGCCGGTGACCATGTCGCAAAGGTTCTGCCGGGACTGGATGTTTTTGCGGAAGACTACGCCCCTACCGTCGCGGGGATGGCCGAGGTTGTGGTGCCGCCCGGATCGGACGTGATCGGCAAATGCGCGGTCGATCTGGAACTTCGCCGGGTCCACGGTTTTTCCATTGTGGCCATCCATCGGGGCGGCGAAACCCTGAGCCTTGTGGAAACCGAGGATCATCCGCCAACGCGTGTCGGGCTGGAACCGTTGCGCGCAGGCGATACAATGGTCGGCCTGACGCGGTGGGATCGTTTGTCGCGACTAACCCAGGACCGTGATTTTGTCGTCGTGACCCAAGGCTTCCCGCGCGAGGAATTGCGCCCGCAAAAAGTGCCCCATGCTGCCGTATTCTTCTTGCTGGCGCTTGGTTTGATCCTGTTCACGGACATTCGCCTGTCGCTTTGTCTATTGACTGGCGCGGCTGGAATGATCCTGTCCCGCGTCCTGTCAATTGAAGAGGCCTATGAGGCCGTCAGTTGGTCTACTATCTTTCTTCTGGCCAGCCTGATCCCCTTGGGTCAGGCGGTGCAGAATACGGGCACTGCCGAATGGATCGCGCAGCAAACAATCGCGCTGTTCGACGGCGTCCCAATCTTTGGGCTACAGGTCGGAATTGCCGTGCTGGCCACCGGCTTCACGCTGGTTATGTCCAATGTCGGTGCCACGGTGCTTTTAGTCCCTCTGGCCATATCAATTGCGATTGCGGCCGGCGGCGACCCGGCCATCTTTGCCCTGACGGTTGCAATCGCAACCTCGAATTCTTTCCTGATCCCAACCCATCAGGTAAACGCACTGATCATGGGACCAGCGGGCTACAAAGTGTCGGACTTTCTGAAAAGCGGTGGGATCATGACCGTTCTGTTCCTCGTGGTATCGATGACCGTCATGGGGCTGTTTTACTGAGGCCGCACGGCTTCAAATATCTTCGCCTTTTGCGACCAGCGCCGCCACTTGATCAATTTCTTCCATGCTTAGCCCATACTGCCGGGCCGCCATGCCGGCCGAGATATAGCCGCGCGCCAAGTCGCGCATCACCAGCGCCTTCGCCCGTTCCGCAGGATCGCCGTAGCCGGCCCCACCCGGGAAGGCCATCAAGACCTTGCGGCCATGCGGCACGAATTGCTTTCCCTTGCCGCGCATCTTCTGGCCATCATCCCGGGCAATCGTTGTGGCCCCGCCCGCATGACCGCCGCGCCGCCCGCGCGCAGGAAAGGCGCCCCGGTCGAACATGGCTTGCAAATCGAATTCGTGCCCTTCGCGCGCACCGACTTCCATATATTGACCGAGACCGCCTCGGGTTCGACCGGCCCCGCCGCTGTCAGGTCGCAACTCTTTGCGCCAAATAATAATCGGGCCTGCATGCTCGGTCGCCTCGATCGGCATGGTCATCACGCCCGAGGGAAAAGCCGTTGCGTTCAGCCCATCGACCTCGGGGCGCGCGCCCGACCCGCCCGAGTTAAAGGTCAGAACCTCGGCACGTTGCGCATCGCTTGGCGCGGGCACATCGGTGCGCGGCCTGAGACTGACCTGGAAGTTGCACAGGCATCCCGCCCCCTCGGCCGGGACAAGATCAGGAACGATCTTGTCGAACGCGTCATACACGGCGTCCGGCACGAAATGACCCACGATATGGCGCAGCGCGACCGGTGCGGGGTGAACAGCGTTCACGATGGTGTCTTTGGGCGCCGTTACTTCAAAGGGCGCCAGGGAGGCCGCATTGTTGGGAATTTCAGGTGCGATGGCCACCTTCAATGCGTAACAGGCGTAGGCTTTCGTATAGACCAGCGGGCAATTGATCCCTTTCTTGTCCACACCAGACGTGCCTGCGAAGTCCGTAACGATGCGGTCGTCTTCGACCCGAACCGTGACCTTGAGCGTGATCGGGGTGTCAAACCCATCCACTGTCATCGCGCCCGACGCCTGCGTCTTCGGTAATGCCGCGATCCGTTCCAGTGTTGCGCGACGCGAGTTTTCAAGGATGAAGGACGCGATGCCCTGCAAGTCGGAAAGGCCGAACTCATCCATCATGTCGGCCAATCGACGATGCCCGATCTCGTTACAATTGGCCAACGCATAGATGTCGCCAATCAACTGATCCGGTTCGCGCACGTTGCCACGAATGATCCGAACCAATGTCTCGTCCACCTTTCCGCGAGCGGCGAACTTCATGATCGGAATATACAGCCCTTCTTCGTACACCGAATGGGCATCCGCACCGAAGCCGCGACCGCCAATATCGACGACATGCGCGGTGCAGGCAAAAAACCCGACAAGAGCGCCGTTGCGGAAAGCAGGCGTCACCATTGTGATGTCATGCAGGTGCCCGGTCCCCTCCCAAGGGTCATTGGTGATATAGACATCGCCTTCGAACATGTTCGTCCGACCAATGCGGCGAATGAAATGCGCGACAGCGTCGGCCATGGCATTGACATGGCCCGGTGTGCCCGTAACGGCTTGCGCCAGCATGCGACCTTCATAGTCGTAAACACCTGCGGACAGGTCCCCCGCCTCCCGGACCGATGTTGAAAATGCCGTTCTTACAAGTGCCTGTGCCTGTTCTTCGACGACCGAGATCAGGCGGTTCCACATCACTTGATAGGCGACGGTTGAGTGGGTCATGTGCCATCTTTCTTGCGTTGAAGGGTGATGCAACCGTCCGGTTGTCCGATGGCCAGAAAGCTCGATGGTACAATGATTGTGGTTTCGGCTTCAGTGATAGCGGCGGGCCCTTCTGCCGAAGCGCCGGGGTGCATAGCAGTTCGATCAATGACGTCCGACGCCAGGGTTTGGCCTTTAGCCGGGTCGAACAACATGCGCGTCCCGATGGGAACGGCAGGGCTCTGACGTGTTGACGCATCGACAGGTGCCACGGTTTCGGCCTCAGTAGTTGCGTTGACTGACCAGACCGTAATTTCGACATCCAAGCCAGCGACGGGCCGCCCGAAAAGCTTGCTATACTCCTCGATAAAACATGTCTGGAATACATCCGCCGAGGGGGTCATAGCTTGTTCCTCGCTCAGGCTAATGGGAATTTCCCAACCTTGGCCGGTATAGCGCATATAGACTTTGAATTCAGACAAGATGGGGCTTTCCCCATCGCAGCTTCGCACGAAACCGGTCGCCTCGCGTTGCAATTCGGACAGAAGATCAGTGATCACCTCGGCATTGAAATCGGCAAGCTTCATGTAAACCGACCGGTTGGCCTCAAAACTGAACGGCGCGCGCAGAAATCCGATTGCCGAGCCGACGCCGGCCCCGGGTGGCACCAAAAGCCGGTCGATGCCAAGTTTTTCACATAGTCGTCCGGCGTGAAGCGGCGCCGCACCACCAAAGGCGATCATCGTGTATTCGGACAAGTCCTCGCCATTTTCGACCGCATGGACCCGTGCTGCATTTGCCATGTTTTCGTCGACAACTTCCGCCACGCCAAAGGCGGTTTCCATCGCGTCCATCGCAAGCGGTTGCCCCACATCTGCCAAAAGCGCCTGTTCGGCCGCTTCGGGCCTAAGCGCAATCGATCCGCCAGCAAAGGAAGCAGGATCAAGTTTGCCCAGCATCAAGTCAGCGTCCGTAACCGCCGGACGTGCGCCGCCCCGACCATAGCAGGCGGGGCCCGGCTCCGACCCCGCGCTTTCGGGGCCAATCCGGATTTGGCGCAGCGCGTCGACATGGGCAAGCGACCCACCGCCTGCCCCGATCTCAACCATGTCGATGACCGGGATCGAAATGGGCATGCCAGACCCTTTCTTGAACCGATAGCTGCGGGCCACTTCGAACACACGCGAAGTCTTTGGCGTTTGGTTTTTGATCAGACATATCTTGGCTGTCGTGCCGCCCATATCGAAACTCAGCACATTGTCCAGTTGATAGCGCGCCGCAATATAGGCCGCAAAGACCGCGCCGCCAGCGGGCCCGGATTCGACCAGCCGCACCGGGAAGTCTGCCGCGCTGGTCAGCGAAATGATCCCGCCGCCGGAATGCATCAGAAAAACCTGACACCGGACGCCTTCTTGCTGCAAACGCGCCTCCAGCCGCCCAAGGTATGACGCCATGAGCGGCTTTATATAGGCGTTGGCCACAACTGTGTTGAACCGTTCGTATTCGCGCATTTGCGGCGAAACCTCGGACGAGATCGAGACCGATATGTCAGGCAAGCGCGCCAGCAGTCTGTCGCGTATCATCTGCTCGTGCCGGGGCGTCAGATAAGAATGGATCAGCCCGACGGCCACACTTTCGAACCCGGCACCTTCGATCCGATCGATGACCGCATCAACCTCGGAAAGATCAAGGTCGATCAGGATCGCGCCTCTTGCATCCACCCGTTCTTTCACTGTGAAACGGCATTGTCGGGGCAGCAAAGGCTCGGGCAGTGTCAGGTTCAGATCATACTGTTCGAACCGGCTTTCTGTGCGCATCTCGATCACATCGCGAAAGCCTTCGGTCGTGATCAAGGCGGTTTTGGCCCCGCGCCGTTCTATCAAAGCGTTGGTTGCCAGCGTCGTTCCGTGAATAATCTGATCGATCTGCGAGGGGGAAATGCCAGCTTTCGCGCAAACCTGCTGCATCCCGTCAATGATCGCGGTCTCGGGCGCGGCATAGGTTGTCAGCACTTTGACCGACACCTGATCCCGCGGCGTTTCAAGCACAACATCCGTGAACGTCCCGCCAATATCGACACCGAGGCGTATGGATGAGCTTTTCATTAGGCGTGTCCCAACTTCCCGTCATCTGCATCTGAGCGTCCGATGTCGGAAAAGGCCAGCCTCTTTTGCATATGGGCTCCATCAGAAATCGTGATCTATCGGGGCTTGCGCCAGCCCCGCAATCCGGCAACGTAAGGCAACCGCAGAACTGCCCGGCCCTGTCGCCAGAATGGACGCTCATATGTCGCATATCTTCGCCCGCCACTGCCACGCTGAACCGCCCGTCGCTGTCGGCGGAGAAGGTTGCTATCTAATTGATAAAACAGGGAAACGTTATCTTGACGGCTCGGGCGGTGCGGCAGTCAGTTGCCTTGGCCACGGTGACCGGACCGTGACAGACGCGATCAAGGCACAACTTGACACGCTGGCCTTTGCGCATACCGGTTTTTTTACCTCGGAACCGGCCGAAGCGCTTGCCGACCTGCTTGTCGACCTGGCGCCGGGGGATTTGTCGCGGGTCTATCTGGTCTCGGGTGGTTCAGAAGCAATGGAAGCGGCCATCAAACTTGCCCGGCAATACTGGGTTGAGAAAGGCGCGCCGGAACGCACCCGTCTTGTTGCACGCAAGCAAAGCTATCACGGCAATACAATCGGAGCCCTCAGCGCGGGCGGCAATGAATGGCGGCGCCAGCAATTCGGACCGCTGTTGCTTGAAGTCAGCCATATCGACCCCTGCTATGCATATCGCCACCGCGACGAAGACGAAACGCTGGAGGACTATGGCCAGCGTGCCGCACAGGCGTTGGAAGACGAGTTGCTGCGTGTCGGACCAGACACCGTAATGGCGTTCATGGCGGAACCCGTCGTCGGCGCCACAGCAGGGGCGCTGGCCCCTGCCCCCGGTTACTTCAAACGCATCCGCGAAATCTGCGACAGGTATGGGGTTCTGTTGATCCTTGATGAGGTGATGTGTGGCATGGGCCGCACCGGCAGCCTGTTCGCCTGCGATCAGGACGGTGTTGCGCCTGATATTCTGTGCATCGCCAAGGGTCTGGGCGCGGGCTATCAGCCGATTGGCGCAATGCTGTGTACCAACGAAATTCATGATGTGATTGCCGATGGCTCGGGCTTTTTCCAACACGGACACACCTATCTGGGGCATCCGGCTGCGGCAGCGGCCGGGCATGCGGTTGTTTCGGCCATCCTGGATCGCGAGCTTGTCGACCGGGTCCAAACGCAAGGTGAAAACCTTAGGGACCGGTTGGAACAAACGTTTGGTCAGCATCCGAACGTGGGGGACATTCGGGGTCGCGGCTTATTTCGGGGCATCGAATTGGTAGCCGACCGAATATCGAAAGCCCCTTTCGATCCTGCCCAAGGCATCGCCGCTAAGATCAAGAAATCCGCCTTTGCAGAAGGTCTGATCTGCTATCCCATGTCAGGCACCATCGACGGGCGACACGGCGATCACATCCTTCTGGCCCCCCCCTTTATCATCGAAGACGCGCAGCTTGACGAACTAACCGCCAAGCTGGACCGCGCAATAGGAGCCGTCATTTGATGCAAGAGTTACAGCGTTTCACAGTGTTCGCGGGCTGTGTCGCCCTTACGGTGATCTCCTTTATCGGACTGATGTGGTCCGGTTGGTTCTGGCTTGGTTTGCTTGTCTTTGGCGCGCTCAGCGCCCTCGGTGTCTACGACGTAATGCAATCCCACCACGCGGTGTTGCGAAACTATCCGGTGATCGGACATATGCGCTTCTTGTTCGAAGGCATTCGTCCAGAAATCCGCCAATACCTGATCGAAAGTGATCAGGACGAGGAACCGTTTTCCCGCGATGCACGCTCGATCGTGTACCAGCGCGCCAAGGGGGTGGAAGACAAACGTCCCTTTGGCACACGACAGCGGGTTTACGATTCCGGGTATGAATGGATCACGCATTCGGTCGCGCCCAAGCATATCGACGACCACGACTTCCGCGTCACGATTGGCGGGCCAGACTGTGTAAAGCCTTACGAGGCCTCGATCTACAACATCTCGGCAATGTCCTTTGGGTCGCTATCGGCCAATGCAATCTCGGCCCTGAACAAGGGCGCGAAAAAGGGCGGGTTTGCGCATGACACCGGTGAAGGCGGGATCAGCCGCTATCATCGCGAGGGCGGTGGCGACATCATTTGGGAGCTCGGCTCGGGCTATTTCGGATGCCGCACCGATGAAGGGCGCTTCGACGTCGAAAAGTTCCGTAAACAGGCGGCTGATCCGCAGGTCAAAATGATCGAGCTAAAGCTCAGCCAAGGGGCTAAGCCCGGTCACGGCGGCGTCCTTCCCGCCTCAAAGATCACGCCGGAGATCGCCGAGGCGCGCGGCATTCCCATGGGTATTGATTGCGTGTCCCCGGCGACCCATCCCGAATTCACAACGCCGATCGAATTGGTCGAGTTCATAAAGATTTTGCGGGACAACGCCGACGGCAAACCGGTGGGTTTCAAACTGTGCATTGGTCACCGCCGCGAGTTCATGTGCATTGTCAAAGCGATGATCGAAACGGACATCGTCCCGGATTTCATAGTTATCGATGGCAAGGAAGGCGGCACAGGGGCTGCCCCGCTGGAATTTGCAAATCATATCGGGATGCCCCTGATCGAAGGACTGACATTTGCGCACAATACTTTGCGTGGCGCCGGGCTGCGGCATCGCGTGAAGCTCGGCGCGTCCGGCAAATTGGTCACATCGTTCGACATTGCAAAGGTTTTGGCACTTGGCGCGGATTGGGCGAACTCGGCGCGTGGCTTCATGTTCTCAATCGGGTGCATTCAAGCGCAGGCCTGCCATACCAATCACTGCCCCGTCGGCGTCGC
>JBCCCA010000148.1:0-8358 GCA_039033735.1 Pseudomonadota bacterium | reverse complement strand
CCCCGACAGACGACCGACGGGGGCGCCTCCTATGCCCCGCATGTTGGTGGTTCCGTATTCAATACCGCGAATGCCCTTGGCCGCCTTGGGCAGGACGTGGGCTTCTTTTGCGGCATCTCGACGGATTTCTTTGGCGAGATGCTTTTGGAAACGCTGGACGCATCGGGCGTAGACACCCGGCTGTCGCCTCGCCCTGACCGACCGACAACGCTTGCCTTCGTAAAACTGACCAATGGGCAGGCGGAGTACCTGTTTTACGACGAAAATAGTGCCATGCGCCTGTTGTCCGAAGACGACATTCCGTCCCTTGGGGGCAATATCGAAGCGCTTTTCTTCGGCTGCATCTCACTTGCCGTCGAGCCCTGCGCCGCTACGCTCGAGACTTTGCTGATGCGTGAAGGTGACACGCGCGTCACGATGATTGATCCGAACATCCGCACAGGCTTCATACAGGACGAGGCAAGCTACCGTGCGCGGCTTGACCGGATGATGGCGAAGGCCGACCTGATTAAAGTGTCGGACGAAGACCTGCACTGGCTGCGCGGAGATGGCCCCTCCGAGGAAAAAGCCCGCGAGCTTCTTGATATGGGCCCCGCTATCGTTTGCGTGACCGAAGGGTCAAAGGGCGTGACGGGCTTCACCCAAAATGACGCCGTCTTTGTCGCCGCGCCACAGGTCACGGTCGTCGACACGGTCGGCGCGGGCGATACGTTCAACGGCGGCTTTCTGACCGGCCTCAAGGAGCTTGGGGCCCTTACGAAAGACAGCGTTCACAACCTATCGCCCGACCAGTTGGAGCACGCACTGTCACTGGGCGCGCGTGCCGCCGCGATCACCGTCGGCCGGGCCGGCGCCAACCCACCGACCCGAGCCGACCTATGAGGGCGCTGGTCCAGCGTGTCAGCGAAGCGCGTGTCAGTGTCGATGGCGCGGGCGTCGGTGAAATCTCGCAAGGTCTTTTGATCCTAGTCTGTGCCATGGCGGGCGATGACGACGGGGTCGCCGAAAAGCTGGCCGCGAAAATTGCCAAGCTTCGCATCTTTCGCGATGACGACGGGCGAATGAACCGATCGCTTCTGGATACCGG
Source organism: Pseudomonadota bacterium (assembly GCA_039033735.1). Lineage (GTDB taxonomy): Bacteria > Pseudomonadota > Alphaproteobacteria > Rhodobacterales > Rhodobacteraceae > JAJDOD01. The sequence goes on along the minus strand of JBCCCA010000148.1, from coordinate 7,271 downwards.
CGGTGCGGCCTTAGTCGTTAGCCAGTTCACGCTGGCCGCCGACACCTCTCGCGGGAACAGACCAGGGTTCTCGGCCGCCGCCCATCCCGATATCAGCGCGCCGATGGTCGAGCAGTTTGCCGACGCCTTGCGCGCACTCGATGTGAACGTGGCACAAGGGAAATTTGGGGCCGACATGCAAGTTGCGCTTGTGAATGATGGCCCGGTTACAGTCTGGCTTGATACCGAAGGCTAATTCCTCAGACGACGCGCGCATGTCGATCAATACCAACGACGGCGGCCTCTACCCGGTCACAAATCTTCACGTAAGTCCGCGTCCCGATAAAAACTCGGCGCATCAGCGCCTAACACCCTTTCGAAGGAACGGAGTTCTTGTCATAAGGCCGCCAAGATGACCAATCGGATCGCAGTCTATATCGGCCTGACACTGGTCGTGATTTTTGTTCTGGACTACGCGTTGGGCTTGGGACTTGCTCTCTTCCTTGCGCGCAAGTTCCTGGATTTGATCGGTCTAATCGCCATTTGGCGCTGACCAGTAAGCCAAGAAGGAGGCTCATCCATGGCTGTCAAAGTAGCAATCAACGGGTTCGGACGGATCGGGCGGAATGTTCTGCGAGCCATTGTGGAGTCGGGCCGCGACGATATCGAAGTCGTCGCCCTTAACGATCTGGGCCCAGTTGAAACCAACGCCCACCTTATGCGTTATGACAGTGTGCATGGCAAATTCCCGGGCACGGTGAAATCCGGCAAGGACTGGATCGATGTCGGCCAAGGCAAGATGAAAGTCACCGCCATCCGCAATCCCGCCGAATTGCCCTGGGCTGACATCGACGTGGTCATGGAATGTACCGGTATCTTTACCTCGAAGGAAAAGTGCCAGGCCCACCTCGAGAACGGATCGAAGAAGGTCCTGATCTCGGCGCCCGGCACGGACGCGGACGCGACGATCGTTTATGGTGTGAACCACAAGGACCTGCGGAAATCGCACAAAGTGGTGTCGAACGCGTCCTGCACGACAAACTGCCTGTCACCTGTTGCCAAGGTTCTGAACGACGCCATTGGCATCAAAAAGGGCTTCATGACCACGATCCACAGCTATACCGGCGACCAGCCGACGCTGGACACGATGCACAAGGACCTTTACCGGGCCCGTGCCGCGGCCATGAACATGATCCCAACCTCGACCGGCGCCGCCAAAGCCGTTGGCCTCGTCCTGCCCGAACTCAAAGGCAAGCTTGACGGTGTCGCCATCCGCGTGCCAACGCCCAATGTCTCGGTGGTGGACCTGACCTTTGAAGCCAAGCGGAAAACCACGGTGGAAGAGGTGAACGCCGCCATAATCAAGGCCGCCAAAAAAGCCCCGCTGAAGGGCATTCTCGGCTACACGGATGAACCGCTGGTCTCGAACGATTTCAACCACGACCCCCATTCCTCGATTTTCCACCTGGATCAAACTAAGGTGATGGGTGGCACAATGGTGCGAATTCTCACATGGTATGACAACGAATGGGGCTTCTCCAACCGGATGAGCGATACCGCCGTTGCCATGGGCAAGCTTCTCTGAACCACCTGCAACCCAAAGCCCGGCACGGGAAAAACCGCGCCGGGCTTGATTGACACAGGCATTTTCCCTAATGTCTCGCGGGTTGTTAACGGTTATTTTGGGGGGGAAGAATGAAGCACGTCACGTATGTGCTTTGCGTCAGCGTCTTGCTGCAGGTAATCGCTGCGTCTGCCAGCGCCGATACGAAATCCCGCAAAGACCTTTTTGCACGCCAGTCTTCCATCCTGGACAAGCGGCTCGCCAGCAAGGCCCGGCCATCGGTTCCGCTGGACAGCACAGGTGTCTTTATTCCCGGCACCCCGGGCCCGGACGGAATTGCAAAGTTCAACCGCGCCCAGCGCAGCCAATATGAAACTGCGGCTCGAAAGGCCGCCCGGCGGCACAACATTCCCGAAGATTTGTTTCTCAGGCTCGTCACTCAGGAAAGCGCCTGGAACCCGACGGCACGCTCGCACAAAGGGGCCATCGGGCTTGCCCAATTGATGCCGGGAACCGCGTCCTACTTGCGCGTCAACCCGCATGATCCACTTCAAAACCTTGACGGCGGCGCCCGCTACCTGGCCGAACAGTACCGCAAGTTCAGATCGTGGCGCTTGGCCCTTGCCGCCTATAACGCGGGCCCCGCAGCCGTCGAAAGACACAATGGTGTGCCGCCTTACAAGGAAACCCAGGGCTACGTCCGAGCAATTCTTGGAAGCTGACCGGTCGCCTGTCGGTGATGTCTTTTACAACCCTGCCCTTTTCATCTTGTGATAAATGCGCAAAAGGGAAGCGCAAGGGGGAACCCTTCGCACCAGAATGTCGCGCGACCAGCGCGGCGCAACTGAATTCGTGAGAGCGCATGGTCAAGAAATCCAGCGGCAGAGGACAACGCGACCTGCGGGTCAAGGTAAAGTCCGCGCGCGGGCGAAAGCTGTCGTCGACCAGATGGCTCGAACGACAATTGAACGATCCGTACGTGCGTCGTGCCAAGGCCGAAGGGCTTCGCGGGCGCGCGGCCTACAAAATCCTCGAACTTGACGACAAATACGGCTTCCTGACCCAAGGGGCACGGGTTGTCGATCTGGGATGCGCACCAGGCGGCTGGTGTCAGGTTGCGGTCAAACGGGTCAATGCGCTTGGCACAAATCCCGGCAAACAGGGCACCGTCCTGGGCATCGACTTGCAAGAGATCGAGCCGATCGCAGGGGCTGAGCTTCACCAGCTCGACTTCATGGAAGAAGGCGCCGATGACAAGGTCAAAGCGTGGCTTGGCGGTCCTGCAGATGTCGTGATGTCAGATATGGCGGCCGCGTCATCGGGGCACAAACAAACGGATCACTTGCGGATCATCGCGCTTTGCGAGGCGGCGGCCGAACTGGCCTTCGACATACTTGAACCCGGCGGCACCTTCGTCGCCAAAGTTCTGGCAGGCGGGGCCGAACAAGGCATGCAAAAAGTGCTGAAACAGCGCTTTGAGAAGGTGGCCAATGTCAAGCCCCCCGCATCACGCTCGGACAGTTCCGAGAAATTCGTGGTGGCCACCGGGTTTCGTGGCTGACACAGTCAATCTTGGTGTGAAAGTCGGTAGTGTTGATAGGCGGCCTGCAAGATTGGCACAGGCGCGACATGGTCCAATGCGGTTTCAGCAGATTGCCGCAGCACTGCATCCCGCAAGTCCGGCGCATCAAGCCGCAATGCCGCGTTCAAAAGCCGGTCATAAAAATACCCAGCCTCATATGTCCCGTCCGGTGGGTCTGCCTCCAGCAACGCCCAGGCCGTACGCCGCGCCCAGTCTCTGTCCTCCTGCGGCCGCTCCGGACGTGCTAGCCCGGCAGTAACCCGCACCAGCACGTCGCTGTTGTTACGCTTCCAGTGCCGCTCGGCGCGCTTAAGCAACACCGCACGCGTGTCAGCCGTCATGTCTGCAAGAATAAGCGTCGCCCAAGCGGACACGTCGGCCTCACCGCGCTCTAACAGGCGGGCCGCGCGACGTGCATCCCCTAGCTGCGCATAGGCAGGTGCCAAGGTGGCCAGCGCATTGACGCGCGCCGTGTCATCCTCAAGGTCCCACAGTCTCTTCTCGGCCTGGCGCAACACGGCGCGGACCTCATCCTCGGGTGAGCCATAGTCCAAATGGCTACTGACCAATGCGCGCATCTCGGGTCCGACCGGGTCGATTTCGCTCCGCTGCAAGACCATCGCTTCGTTTGCAATGCCTGTCTCTCCGAGCGCCTTGGCGGTTCGGATCACCCAACGAAGATCAAACGCCCGCCCGCGCGGCGTGTCGGCTTGCTTGGCAAGCGCAAACATCTCGTCCAGATAAGCGCGCGCCTGTTCAGGCGTCTCGGACCCCTTGGCCAGATCGGAAAACCACCAAACCGATATCCGCTCCATCCCCCGATAGATCTCGTGCACACGCTCGGGGCCCAGCAGCGCGATCAGCCGCGGCGACACGTTGGTCCGTGGGGACGCGTCCACTGGCAGATCACGCAGAAGGGCCAGTGCTGCCCGATCGTCCCCGATAGACGCAAGCAACTCGGCGGCTGCAAGCCGGTCGAACCGCTTCCCCGTCGTGTCAGCAAGCGCCGAGCGAACCACCGCCAAACGGTCGGGATCGACAGTTCGGCTGACTTCCTGAAAGGACCCAGAGCGCATCACGCCCGCCATCTGCGACAAAGCAGCAAAAGTCAGAAAACCCTGCGGCCCCTCTTTCACCGTCGCCAGATCGGCGCCCTGCATCAATGCTTCGATAATGCGATATCGGCCTACGCGCAGACCAACCATCTGTTCGGCCCGGGCGCCAACATGGCCTTCAAGCATCGCTATCCGCTTTGCCAGCACCTCGGCCTCGTCAACCCGGCCCATCTGGCCAAGGTAGTCGACGACACCCGCTTCGACATCAAGCGTCGGGCGGTCCATTGAAAGCGCGAAGCCGATGTCAGCCAGGCAGACTGCCGTGGGCGTTTCACGACATTCAGTGATTTGATCCCGTAGCCCTTCTGCAAACAGTGGCCCGCCGATCATCGCGATGGATAAAGCGATCAAGATATAGCGTGTCATGCGCAGAGTTCTTGCAATCCAATGCGGCCATTTCTTGGCAAGCGACATGTCGGCCTGTGACGCACATTTTCCGATATCACCTTTGCGTTAAAGGCCGTTTCCGTTAAGCCTTGGAAAATCGAGGCAAACGTGCAAACCGTTATATTCATCCCCGCCCGCTATCCGTCACAACGGTTCCCCGGCAAGCCATTGGCGCAGCTTACGGGCGCCACCGGCGAACGGCGGTCGCTGATCCATCGCAGTTGGGCTGCCGCGTCGTCGGTGTCAGGCGTTGACGCGACTTTCGTGCTGACAGATGACACTCGGATCGCAAAGGCCGCACGCGCGTTTGGAGCAGATGTTCTGATGACGTCCGAGGCACCGCGAAACGGCACCGAACGCTGTACCGAGGCGTTGGCGCAACTTGACGTGGTGCCCGAGATTGTCATCAACCTGCAAGGCGACGCCCCGCTGACGCCGGCCCATTATGTCGAGGCCCTGATTTCAGAACTGCGCCGCGACGCCGGCGTCCAGATGGCCACACCCGTTTTGCGGACGGAAGCTTCGCATCTTGAAGCGCTGAAGGCGGATCGCAAAGCCGGACGCGTAGGGGCAACAACCGCTGTGTTCCAAACCAACGGCGATGCGCTCTACTTTTCGAAGGAAATCCTGCCCTTCGCCGATGGAAGTCCGACCGTGTTTCATCATGTTGGGTGTTACGCGTATCGAACGCAGGCGCTGCTGACCTATGGCCGCTTGCCCCAGGGACCACTGGAGCAAACGGAAGGGCTGGAACAATTGCGCTTCCTTGAAAACGGCATCCCGGTCCGATGTGTCGAGGTCGAGGCCCGCGGCCGCGCATTCTGGGAGTTGAACAATCCCTCGGACATTCCCCTGATCGAGGACATCATGAAACGCGAGGGCATAGCATGACCGTCACCGTCAAAGGCATCGAATTCGCGCAAGACAAACCCTTTGTCCTAATCTCGGGGCCGTGTCAGTTGGAGACGCTGGATCACGCACGGATGCTTGCCGAAACCTTGGCCAAGCTGGCCCAGAAACACGGGCTTGGCTATGTTTTCAAAGCAAGTTTCGACAAAGCCAACCGGTCGAGCCTTGGCGGTGAACGCGGGCCTGGCATTGATGAGGGTCTGACGATCCTATCAAAGATCGGGGACGAATTTGGGTGCCCGACACTGACGGATGTCCATTCGGTCGCGCAATGTGCGCCCGCGGCACAGGCCGTGGACATCCTGCAGATCCCCGCCTTCCTGTGCCGCCAGACCGACTTGCTATTGGCCGCCGGGGAAACCGGTGCCGCGATCAATGTCAAAAAGGGTCAATTCCTGGCTCCTTGGGATATGAAGAATGTGGCCGACAAGGTTGCCTCGACCGGCAATACCCGAATTCTGTTGACCGAACGCGGCGCAAGTTTTGGCTATAACATGCTGGTGTCAGACATGCGCAGTCTGCCGATCATGGCCGAAACCGGCTATCCGGTGGTGTTTGACGCGACCCATTCGGTGCAGCTGCCCGGCGGCAAAGGAACCTCATCTGGGGGCCAGGCCGAATTTGTGCCGCCGCTTGCGCGCGCCGCCGTCGCGGTTGGAGTTTCCGCGGTGTTTGTGGAAACCCATGAAGAACCCGCACGCTCGCCGTCGGATGGCCCGAATATGGTGCCGTTGGACAAGATGGACACGCTGCTGGAAACGCTGTCGGCACTGGACCGTGTGGCCAAGGGTACCACCTGACATTGCTTGTCGGCAGGGCATGAATGACCTATCCCTTCCCCATGACTGAGGCCGATGACATTGCCCATGTGAGGGACGCGCTTCACACCGACCTGACCGGCCTGCGGACCCTAATCGATGCGCTGGACGAAATGGCACCGGCGATCGATGCGGCGCTCAAATTGATCTCGGAAATGGCGGGTCGCCTGATCCTGACAGGGCTTGGAAAGTCTGGGCATGTGGCCTCGAAACTGGCCGCGACATTCGCTTCGACCGGGACGCCGGCCTTCTTTATTCATCCTTCGGAAGCCAGCCATGGTGATCTTGGGATGGTGCAGCCCGGCGACGTCGTCCTGGCCTTGTCCTGGTCCGGTGAAACCCGCGAGTTGTCCGATGTCATCGGCTATGCCAAGCGCCGCTCGATCCCGCTGATCGCATTGACCGGAAACAGCGAGGGGTCTTTGGCCCGCGACGCGACCATCAGCCTGACCCTGCCATCAGTCCGCGAGGCGTGCCCGCACAACCTGGCCCCCACAACAACAACGCTTTTGCAGCTTGCGCTTGGCGATGCGCTGGCGGTCGCGCTTTTACAGCGCAAGGGCTTTACCGAAGAAAGCTTTCATGGCTTTCATCCCGGTGGATCGCTTGGCGCGCAGCTCAAGCAGGTCGAAGAGGTCATGCATGGCGGCGACGCGCTGCCGCTTGTAACGACCGATACATCCGTTGTCGGCGCGATCGGGACATTGTCCGCCAAAGGGTTCGGGATTGTCGGAATCACCGAAAACGACCGCTTGGCGGGCGTCATCACAGATGGCGACGTTCGGCGTTACCTTGAACAAAACGCCAGTGCGACCATGCAAGGTGCTTTGCACGAGACGACGGTAGGGTCGATCATGACAAAAGGGTCGGTCACTCTGCGCGCCGACATGATTGCTGGGGAAGCTTTGGCGATCCTG
>JBCCCA010000147.1:0-8449 GCA_039033735.1 Pseudomonadota bacterium | reverse complement strand
GTTAAAGTCACTGATGTCGAACTTGCCGCCCAGGAAGGGTTTGAAAGCGTCGAACATGCCAAGCGGTATACCACGCTTGGTATGGCGACGGATCAAGGTAAGATGAGCAACATCAATGGGTTGGCGATCCTGTCCGGCGAGCTTGGCGCAGATATTCCAAGTGTCGGCACAACGACGTTCCGCCCGCCCTATACGCCCCTTGTCATGGGTGCCATCGCGGGCGAGGCGAAGGGCGATCTGTTCCAGCCCGTTCAAAAAACACCGATCCATGAGTGGCACGAGGCCAATGGCGCTGATTGGGAGCCGGTCGGCCATTGGCACCGCCCCTATGCGTTCCCGAACCCGGGCGAAACCATCGAAGATGCAGTCACCCGCGAGGTCCGTGCGGTCAGGGAAGAGGTCGGTCTGCTCGACGCCTCGACCCTTGGCAAGATCATCGTCAAAGGGCCGGACGCCGGCAAGTTCCTGGACATGCTCTACACCAACATGATGTCGACGCTGAAGCCTGGCAAATGCCGCTATGGCTTGATGTGCAGCGAAAACGGATTCCTGTCCGACGACGGCGTGGTCGCGCGGATCGACGACGACACATGGCTCTGTCACACGACCACGGGCGGCGCGGATCGTATTCACGCCCATATGGAGGAATGGCTGCAAACCGAATGGTGGGACTGGAAGGTCTATGTCGCCAATGTGACCGAACATTTCGCACAATTCGCCGTCGCGGGCCCCAAGGCACGCGCGGTGCTTGAGGCGCTTGGGCCGGATTTCGATGTCTCGAAGGACAATTTCCCGTTCATGGCGTGGGCCGAGGGCGCGCTTGGCAATCTGCCGGTCCGGGTGTTTCGTATCTCATTCTCAGGCGAGCTATCTTATGAGATCGCCGTGTCCGCCAGCCAGGGCCGTGCGCTTTGGGACAAGTTGCTAGAGGCCGGTAAGCCCCACGGCATCACACCTTACGGGACCGAGGCGTTGCATGTCCTGCGCGCCGAAAAGGGGTTCATCATGATCGGCGATGAGACCGACGGCACCGTGATCCCGCAAGACCTTGGGCTGCACTGGGCGATCTCGAAAAAGAAGGAAGACTTCCTTGGCAAGCGCGCGCAACAGCGCGAGCATATGATCGATCCGCTGCGGTGGAAGCTTGTTGGGCTGGAAACCACTGATGGCTCGGTCTTGCCAGATGGCGCTTATGCCGTGGAAGACGGTGTGAATGCCAACGGCCAGCGCAACATGCAGGGCCGCGTGACCTCGACCTATTATTCGCCAACCCTGGATCGGGGGATCGCCATGGGGTTGGTCGAACGCGGACCGGACCGGATGGGCGAGGTGATCGACTTCCCCACGGTCGATGGCACCGTCGTACAGGCGAAAATCGTGGACCCGGTCTTCTACGACAAGGACGGAGCGAAGCAGAATGTCTGATCCGGTCAGCGCCCTGGGTGGCGCATCTTTTGACGGTTTGATCCGTATCACTGAAGCCGGACCGCGCGGCATGGTCACGGTCCGAGGTGACCTGGCATCACCCAAGCTTGAGAAAGCAGTTTTCAAGGCGACGGGCTGCCCGATGCCCGCCAGAAGAGGCGCTGTCAGCGAAGGCGAGCATGGTGTTTGCTGGATGTCGCCCGACGAGTTGTTGCTGCTTGTGCCCCATGCGCAGGCGTCCGCCGTTGTAGCGGCGCTTGACACCGCATTGAAAGGGGAACACGCGTTGGTTGTCGACGTGTCCGATGCGCGGGCGAGCTTCGTGCTGGACGGCACATCGGGCTATGTGCGCGAAACACTGGCCAAATTGACGCCCGCAGATATGCGCACCAGTGCCTTGCCGGTGGGCGCGCTGCGGCGCACCCGTCTGGCGCAGGTTCCGGCCGCGATTTACTTCACGACAGACACACGCGCCGAGGTGATCTGCTTTCGGTCAGTTGCCGCCTACGTGTTTGGTCTGCTCAAGACCGCGGCCGAACCGGGAAGCGAAGTCATGTTTTTTTCCCCAATCTTAGACTTTGTTTTGACGTCTTGATTTGTACGTTAATCCTTTAGAAACATGTCGCATTCTAAGAAATTGAAAATTTGAGGTTATTTGCATGATGAATGCCAAGTTGCTCGGCGTGGCGGCTCTTTTTGCGGGGGCGGCCACAGCAGCGCAAGCTGCGCCCACCACCTATCTTTGCAACCTCGATTCCGCAAAGTCCAAGGGTTGGGTCGCGCCGGAAGTCGTCATTCAGTACGACACCGAAACGGGTGCTGCCAAAGTGCTGGATGGGATCATCGCGCAGACCACGGGCGCGCCTTTGCGTGCGCAAATGTCCCGCAAGGGCAATCAGGTGGTGCTGGGATGGACGGTGCTGGTCGAAGACAGTCGGGGCCAAGACACGCGCATGCGTTATGTTGGGCGGCATGTGCCCGACAGTAACCGGATTTCAATCACTGCCTTGCCTGATGCCCGGTTCGAGGGCCGGTTCCGTGCAACTGGGCGCTGTCAGGTGACGGACCGCCGGTATGAAGGTTTTTAGGCGCGCGATCGCTCTCGCCGCTGTGCTGGTTTCCGGAGCAGCGACTTCGGTGAATGCTGAAACGCTGCTTTGTCTGATAAAGCCTAACTATGGTGCCGGACTATTCGGTCCCGAGATGATAATCTCGACTAATCGCATCACAGGCACAGCGCGTATTCTGGATGGAGTGATCCTTGATCGAAATGGCGGGCCCGTCCTGTCAAAATTCACAACTCAGCCTGGTAAGCTTTCGGCAGGTTATCGACTGAACTTGCCAACGCGGAACAAAGGCAATCGACCTGGCTTGTTCCGGCTAACTTGGTTTGAAGAGACGGGACATCTAAATCTCTTCGTGACAATTGAGTTTGAAGGGGTACGCAAAGCGGCGCGTGGCACCTGTAAGCGCTCGGACCAAAGGTTCGAGGACATCAAAGGGTTTGGCACCACCCGCGCGCGACCATATCTACTTTTATAAACAGATAAGACTGAGCCCAATGCAGCGTGATGTGCGGAAAATGAACCCTGCCGCTATCGAATGAACTGGTCGACGTAATCCTCGCCCAACCCGACTTCGGCGTAGTGCTTGCGGCACATGTCGATCTTGGTGAAGACGTCTTCGTAGCCCATGACCTCGCCATAAGGATCGACATAGACCATCACGCCGTTCACCTGAAAATGGGTGATCATCTCATCGACATCCTCGGGCACGACCAGCGTGTGCGTCTCGCCCGGCGGCTCATAGACATATGAGCCTTCGCGCGCTTCCCAATCATGTTCCAGATAGTGCCAGCGGCCCTTCAATACGAAGCCATGGACCGGTTGCGGATGCCGGTGGCGCGACAGGACCCCCGATTGCCGCACCCGCAGCAGGTTCATCCAGTAGCCTTGGCTGCGGTTCAGGCAAAGCGGGCGGAATGACACCGTTGCGGTCTGCGGCACCCAGATGCGTTCATCGTCCGGGATAGCCGATGGGACGACAATCTCGTCCTGTGCATCCTTTGGAAACGGCAATTGATAGGGCATCATTGCGTTCTGGTCATCGGCTTCTAGGGGCATCGTCATCGCTCCGGTTGCGGGTATGTGAAGCATAGCGGAAGTCTCGACCGTCTGTCCCGTGAATTGTTTGGTGCCGATGGGACGGCGGGGTGGCCTATTTCGGAAACCATCCGGTCTCCAATGCCTGCGCCCAGTCCTGTCGTCCGTTTTCGCGGGCAAGAGAACTTGCATAGGCGGTCGGATAGGGGACCGAGCGAAACGTCACGATCCAATCGTCTTGTACGTCCTCGACGATAGCATAGGAGGCATTGGGCGTTCCGGTTTCCATGTGATGATAGACCGGGACATCGTCGTCATAGGCGGGGCATCCGATACTTCCCGGGTTCACGATGGTTCGACCATCCAGAAGCCGCACGCAGCGGGGGATGTGGGTGTGAGCGCAAAGAATGAGGCGGGCGTCAATGCCGTCGGCCTCGCACGCAACCTCGTCCAGAGTGGCGGCGCGCACCACGCCGTTTGCGTCAACCTTTTCAAGCCAGTAAGTCGCGTCGCTTGTCGGCGTTCCGTGGCACAGGAACACGTCCTCGAAGACGGTTCGCGTGGCGGGCAGGCTTGCGATCCAGCTCAGGTCTGCTTCGCTTAGCTGATCGAAGGCGACTTGATCAGACGGGCCCATCTGCGCACGGTCCTGTTCGATCAGATAGCGGTCATGGTTCCCTCGGATCGACGGAAAGTTCCGCTCGGTCAGAAGTGCCGCGGTTGCCGCGGCATAAAGGGGCCCGCTAAAGAAATCGCCGAGGTTCACGGCGGACGAGACCCCCATCCGCTCCATGTCCTGAAGAACCGCCGCAAGGGCAGGGGCGTTGCCGTGAATGTCTGCCAGAACTGCAAATTTCATGGAACTAAGTTTTCCCCGCGCGTACACGCCACGCAAGTCGGAAAGCGTGCGTAAGAGCCAACGCCGACGCGCGTGTCACATGGCCGAGTAGCCACCGTCCACCGGATAGACAGCGCCGGTGATGAAGGAGGCATCTTCCGACAGCAGCCACGCGACGAGTGCGCCGACCTCCGATGGTGTGCCCCAGCGGGCAAGCGGTGTGCGCGCCAGGATCGGGGGTTCGCGATCGCCGTCGCCCCTGATCGCCTGCGTCATCGGGGTTTCGATCCAGCCGGGTGTGATTGCGTTCACGCGAATGCCGTCGCCACCCCATTTGCCGGCAAGCGCCTTGGACAGTTGCGTCACAGCGCCTTTGGACGCGGTATAGGCCGGGGCATGGGGCCCGCCGAAAAGCGAATACATCGAACCGGTATTGACGATGGCGCCCTGGGTTTTCGCCAGCAGGGGCTGGGCGGCAAGGCAACAGCGCATGGTGCCCGTCAGATTGACGTCGATGACCTTCTGAAAGGTTGCAATGTCGTATTCGTCCAGCTTGCGCAGGATGCCGGCGCAATTGACCAGACCGTCAAGCCGGTCGATGTCGGAAAAGACGGCACCGACTTGCGTGTCATCGGTCACATCCAGGACGCATGTGGCAACACCTTCGGGGGCGTCATAGGTCTGGACTTCGCTCTCGGTTGCGGCGGTCACCGTAACGTGCCAGCCTTTCTCGGCAAGCACGAGGGCCACACCCGCACCAATGCCGCCGGTGCCCCCGGTGATCAAAGCATGTTTCATCTGTCTCCTCCCGTTTCCTACAAGTGTCTTAGGTGAGGCTGGTGTGTCAAAAGACTTTGAAGAAATTTGTCCGGAAACCTCGAATTTTCCGGGCGCGCGCTTGACCCGGGCCCCGCTGCGCCTCAGGTAAGGCGAAAGATTTCACTTCTGAGAGGGACCCGACCCATGGCTTTTGATCTTCCTGACCTGCCTTACGCGCACGACGCGCTGGCCGATAATGGCATGAGCGCTGAGACGCTTGAGTACCACCACGACCTGCACCACAAAGCTTATGTCGACAATGGCAACAAACTGATTGCGGGCACCGAGTGGGAGGGCAAAAGCCTCGAAGAGATCATCGTCGGCACTTATGATGCGGGCGCTGTGGCGCAGAACGGCATCTTCAACAACATTAGCCAGCTTTGGAACCACAACCAGTTCTGGGAAATGATGGGGCCGGGAACAAGTGCGATGCCCGGCGCGTTGGAAGCGGCCCTGACCGAGAGCTTCGGATCGGTCGATGCGTTCAAATCGCAGTTCTCAGCCGCCGGTGCCGGTCAGTTCGGCTCGGGTTGGGCGTGGCTTGTCAAGACAGCCGACGGCTCCTTGGCGGTGACCAAGACCGAGAACGGTGTGAACCCGCTGTGCTTTGGCCAGACCGCGCTTCTGGGGTGTGATGTCTGGGAGCATTCCTATTACATCGATTTCCGGAACAAGCGCCCGGCCTATCTGACGAACTTCTTGGACAACCTTGTGAACTGGGAAAACGTCGCGAGCCGGATGTAAGGTTTTGCGCCTGGCTTTGCCAGTCGCGACGGGCGCGTTTTCCAGCGGAAAACGCGCCCCCAGCGTATCTGGACCACGATGAAAAGTCGTGCGCGGCGGTTGGTGCGCTTTTTGAAAGGCCCGCTGGGGCACGCGGTCCTGGCGCCAAATCTGCGCTTCAGGGTACAGCATTGGCGGGTCGAGACACCACTTTGGGGCGATCGGCCAAGTCTGCGGATCGCCGTCCTGTCTGATTTGCATTGGGGTTACAGGCCCGTCACGACCGCCATGGTGGCCGCGGTGAAGCGGCGTGTCGCGGCTCTTGCACCCGATTTGGTGGTGTTTCTGGGCGATCTGGCCGAGGGGCGGGGGCTTGAAGCAAAGGCGCGCCATGTCGAGGCGGGCGCGGCGGCTTTGGCGGGGCTTGGGGCACCACTTGGCTGTTATGCTGTTTTGGGAAATCACGACTGGCATGACGACGCTGCCGTTCAACGCGACCGGGTGGGCGTGCCGGTGGCGGCGACGCATCTGGAGAGGGCCGGGTATCGCGTCTTGCAGAACACGGCGCTGCGCCCGGGGCGCGAGGACATCTGGCTGGCGGGTCTGGCCTCGCAACAGGCCTTCAAGGAGCCAAAGGGTAAGGTACGGCGCACGGGGGCTGATGATCTGACCGCGACCCTTGCCGCGGCACCGGGCGATGACCCGATTGTTTTGCTGGCGCATGAGCCGGATATCTTTCCCGCCTTGCCAGACCCGCGCGTGGTGCTGACGCTTTCGGGGCATATGCATGCCGGGCAAATCCGGCTGTTCGGTCGCGCGCTTTATGCGCCTTCAAGATACGGGACACGCTTTGATTACGGGCATTTTGAGGAGGCTGGGCGTCACCTGATCGTCTCGGGCGGGCTTGGGTGCAGTACGATTCCGCTGCGGATCGGCATTGTGCCTGAAATTACCTGTATCGAGTGTTGCGGGCCGGGCCGGGCCGGGTCAGTTGCCTGACAGGGCGTGCAGCAGTTCATCGACACTGGTGGGCGCCGTGAACAAATCGGTCAGCGCCTGATCTGCGAACCCTTCCGCGATCAGGTGGTCGATCGTGCGCAGAAGCGGTGACCAGTAGCCCGCGATATTGACCAGGTAAATGGGCTTGGCATGCAGGCCAAGTTGCGCCCAGGTCAGGACTTCGAAAAACTCGTCTAGCGAACCGGCGCCGCCGGGCAGAACGGCGACGGCATCGGCATTCATGAACATCACCTTTTTGCGCTCATGCATGGTCTCGGTGATGATGCGTTGCGTGTCGCGCCCGTCGGGGGCTTCGCGGGGCACAAGATGCGTCGGGATCACGCCAAAGGTTTGGGCGCCCCCGGCCCGTGCGGCATCGGCCACGGACCCCATCAGGCCGACATCACCTGCCCCATACACCAGCCGCCAGCCCTTTTCGGCAATCGCGGTGCCCAAATCGCGGGCCGCTGTCTCGTAAGCCGGGTTCCGGCCGGGGCGAGACCCGCAATAGACGCAAAGCGACAGGACAGACGACATGCGATATGCTCCACGGATTGGTGTTTTGACCCCTGTTACCGAGCTTGATATGCTCTATCAAGCTGTGCGCATGGGACAAATCGCGTACGGGAACCGGGACAGGTTCTGATCTGGGGGAGTGACGGCTCGTGACGCCATATGTAAAAGGTTTTTTGACCGTAGGAGCGGTGGGCGCTGTGGCGCTTGTCGGCTGGCTTCTGCAGCGCGAGGCGCCAGGGCCAGACAGGGCATTGGTGGATTCGGGTGCCACATCGACCCTTGAGGATGGGGCTGCGTCTGACGTTGCAACCGAGGGCGGCACGACCGAACAAGCGGCCGCCCAGACCGACGATGCGGGTGACGGTCTGACCGAGGAAGCACCAGCTGAGACCGCAAATGCTGCCCTGCCGGAGGCCGAGAGCGATGACGAGGCCGTGGCCGAAGCGACTGACGCGACGGGTGACGAGGATCCGGTTTTCGACCTGGTCCGGGTCGAACCCGGCGGATCAGCGCTTTTTGCCGGGCGTGCGCGGCCCGATGCAAAGCTTGCGCTGCTTCTTGACGGCGAAGAGATGGCGAACACGAACACGGATGCCTCGGGCAGTTTCGTGATGTTCGCAGAGCTGGGGCCATCGGGTGGCCCGCGTGCGCTTACGGTGGTCGAGACCTTGGCGGATGGATCAAGTCGGGTGTCGGGGACGTCGGTCATCTTGGGACCTGTACCTGAGAACCCGATCCCCGTGGCCAGCGTTCCGGATGTGACTGAGGAGGACACGCCAGAGGTGCCACAGGTGGCCGCAGCCGAGACCGGTGCCGTGCCTCCGGCGGATGTGGCGACAGGCGAGGGCGACACGGACGTGGCCCTGTTGGATACCGATCCCGCCGATGTTCCAGTGGCCGAAGACGTGACGGTGACTGAAACGGGTGAAGCCGATACCGAGGCGGCCCCGGTTGTGGCCTCGGCGCAAGCCGACACGGATACTCCCGCCGCGACCGATGAACCAACGGCCCCGACCGTATTGTTGGC
>JBCCCA010000146.1:0-8463 GCA_039033735.1 Pseudomonadota bacterium | reverse complement strand
CTCTCTTGGGGTCAGGTTCATGTCAGATCATCCACGGTCTTGGAATTGTGTCGTTATGTAAAAGCTCGATCAATGGCACCAGGCTGCGCCGAAGCTCGAACGAATCTTGCGCCAGCAGCCTTGCCACCAAAAGGCGTTCGGTCAACAGGCTGGCACCGCCAAGGGGCGGAAGAAGCTCGCGGACGAAAGGAAGCCGCGCCTCTGCGTCCCCCGCGAAGTAGAGCAGCAAAGCGGCAGCCCCTGCACCGTCCGCGACGGCAGGGCGCTCAAGGGACCGTTGAAAGTCACGCCGAAGCTGGACACGGTCCAAAAATGCCCGCGCGCCCTCAACACGAAGGTCGATCTGATCGTCAAAGATACCTTGCGTTACGGTCTCACCCATTGCGGTGCGCCCGAACACCAACGGCTCGACCATCAAGACAGAGCCGTCCCCATTCACGTCGATGGACAAACGGCGCGCCAAGTTACATCCGTCGAACAGCAGTGTCTCTTGGGGCAGCCAGTTCAGGCGGCTTTGGTTACCTATGAACAAAGCCGTATCGACACGCCCCGTCTGACCCGGTTGCGCGCGATAAGCCCGTTCTGCGGCTTGCGTGGTCACACTCACCGTCGCCCCATCTGTAACGCGAATATCCGTGCGAAAACGGTCGCCGCCGGTTACCCCACCGGATGTGTTGGTCAACACCATCTGCAGGTTTCGACTGGGTGTCCGGGGGAAAAGCGCACGTGATGACCCGGCCTGCCGCAATGTCACAAGCCGTGTTGCCCCATTGGTGGCATCGAACGACGCGCGAATGTTGCCTTGCGCCCGTGGTTGCGAGGCGGCCAATGATGCTGGGTGTTCCGTCACGCTTTCCCCAAGAGCTTCCCTTAAATGTAGCCCGCAAAGCACACTTCGAAAAGCGTGACGGGTAACAATGCCCTGTATTTCCCGTGGCTTCCGCGCAGGTTGCCCGCAAATTAGGCAAACAACGGCTTCAATCGAATGCTGTAACGCGCAGCGCGCGTGTCAGGTCATCCTGCGTGGTGATCTTGAAACCGATTTCAGCCCCTTGGACCAAGTGCACCATCATACCAGCCTCACGCGCGACCGCTACATCATCTGCGCTGTCTGATGTGTTGGCCCTATGCGCCTCAAGAATTGCACCAAACCGAAACCCTTGCGGCGTCTGTGCCCGCCAAAGACCTGTGCGTGAAACTAAGCTATCGGCCATGCCGTTCCTTTCCAACCACAAGGCATCGACAACGGGCAATGCCGCGCACGCCGCTTCATGCGTCTCAAGGCTGCCGATGACACGTTCGATCACGTCGACCGGCATGAAAGGCCGAGCAGCGTCGTGGATCAGCACGCTGGACGGCGATGCGTCTTCAAGTGCGGTGAGACCGGCAAGGACCGATCGCGCGCGCGTCGCGCCCCCCAAAATGGGTGGAAGCACGACATCAGCGGACACTCCAGTCAATGCGTGCCAGTAACGCCGTTGATCATCCTCGTGAATCACACAGACGACTTTAGAAACAGCAGGAATTGACAGAAAAAGGTTGACCGACCGGCGCAGCGCGCAGGCGCCGTTCAAAGGGATGTATTGCTTTGGCACGTCGGCGCCAAGCCGTGTCCCACGCCCGGCAGCAACGATGAGGGCAGCGATCGTCATTGGCCGGACTTTTTGCGCTTAAATTCAGTCACGACCTCGGCCTAGCACCTGGGGTCGATTGAGAAAAGCAGGACGCCTACGCCGCCGTAGCACGCAACAACGCCGCCTCCGGCTTGTTTAGTGTCCGTCTCGAGGTCGGCCCATACCGCGAAGTATCATCAGCCAGTTCGGGCATGACATCGAACAGGCGCAAGCGCTGATCCTCGTCAATTGCATCTAGCGCAGCGGCCGCCGGATGAAAGCTCTCGGTCTCGACACCGTTGGCGATAACCACATGATGTTGCTCAAGCATCAGGTGGTAATAGGTCACCGACTTAGCTGCCAGATCACGCGAAATTCGAGTGCCGTCGACCAAATCGCGCGCCGCAACAAGAACTTCTGTTTCCCCCCAGAGAAGTTGGGCTTGCGGCCCGCTGATCAGCATCCGGTGATCGGGTGAGACGATCAAATCCCCCTCAGGGCGTTCGCCCCCCAATGCGCCCTCACGGATGCGTACCGGTCGAAGATCAGGCATCGCGTAAAGGCGCGCACCCGAGACGTTTCTACTGCCCGCCCAAAGGATCGGCTGGGCGCCTCCGTCCTTGGTCACGACGCAATCCCCAGCCACCAAATGCTCGACCGGTTTCATTCCATCCGGCGTCTCCAAGACGGTGCCTGGCGTGAAACACACAACACCTTCTGCCGCTTCGGCAAGTCGAGACGGCAAGGCAGGCTCTGCAATCCCGTCGGCAATAAACAACGGCGTATCGGACGGCGGCATTTGATCGGCAAACAGCAGCAGCGGACGCGCAATCTCGGGCATTTCGATCAAGGTCGCCGTCCATGTACCAACGCCATCCGTTACACTGAACGTTCGATCAAATTCGATACTGTCGTCGATATATGGTGTTCGGACGCCTTCAAGCACAAGCGCCCGCGCGACAATCCTGCGCGCACTCAACGCAGCACGTCGACGATGGTCCAATTGCGCTGCAAGGGCTGGGCCAGAGAAGTATCCGGTTGCTCCATCGATGCGAACAGAGTCGCCACGCCAGATCCAAACAGCATCATCGCTCAATGATGCCACAGGCGCGCCGACGATCCCGTCAATCTCGGTTTGCGCCCAGGAAATGACGTACGTGCCCGGGGGACCCGCCATCATATTCATTTACCTGCCTCGGTTCTTTATTTGTTAACGAAAATTAACGGGAGTTATCCACAGAGCAAGCGGAATGCGCGGCAGAACAGACCGTGTCAGCCGTTTTTGAGTCTTTACAGCAACGTCAATACAACCAATGCGTGCAAATCAGCTCCAAAGAGCAGCTTTAAGTCAACCACATTTTGAGTAGTCACAGTTTGGGCAAGACATGCAACCTTCCACCATATGCATCCCGAACTCTCCGCAATTCGGGCAGGCGGGTCCCGGCATCTCGTTCAAATTGACCACTTGCGCTTGTGGATCAGTCTTAAGGCCCATCCCTTCAGCCTCGATGAAACCGATCGCAATCATGTGCCGTTCGATCACACCGCCAATGGCGGCCAGGATCGAGGGGACATACTTTCCGCTCATCCATGCGCCCCCCCGCGGATCAAAGACCGCCTTCAGTTCTTCCACGACAAAGGAAACATCCCCACCCCGCCGAAAAACGGCCGAGATCATGCGTGTCAATGCCACGGTCCAGGCGAAGTGTTCCATGTTTTTTGAGTTGATGAACACTTCAAACGGCTGTCGGCGTCCGCCAATGACGACATCGTTGATGGTAATGTAAAGCGCGTGTTCAGACATCGGCCACTTTACCTTATAGGTCTGCCCTTCCAGCGCCGCCGGCCGGTCAAGTGGCTCGGCAATATACACAACCTCGCCACCCGACGCCTCGGCGCCTCGGACCTGATCCGGGGCCTCCCCATCGGAAACACTCAGAACTGACCCAGTCACCGCGTTCGGGCGATAGGTCGTGCACCCTTTGCAGCCTGTCTCATAGGCTTGAAGATACACGTCCTGAAACGCGTCAAACGAAATGTCCTCGGGCACGTTGATGGTCTTGGAAATTGAGGAGTCGATCCATTCCTGCGCGGCTGCCTGCATTCGCACATGATCCTCGGGCGACAACGTTTGCGCATTCACGAAATAGTCCGGCAACGGTGTGTCACCCTTCAGATCGCGCCACATCTGCACGGCATAATCGACGACCTCTTCTTCCGTACGCGTTCCATCTTTTTGAAGCACTTTGCGGGTGTATGCATGCGCAAAGATCGGCTCGATCCCCGAGCTTACGTTGCCCGCGAAAAGCGAAATGGTCCCCGTCGGTGCAATCGATGTCAAAAGTGCGTTTCGAATGCCGTGCGTCCGAACAAGGTCGCGAACATCTTCGTCCATGTTTTGCAACGCGCCGCTCGCAAGGAACGCGTCGGCCTCAAAAAGTGGAAAGGCGCCTTTCTCGGCCGCCAAATGCGCCGAAGCGGTATACGCGGCGCGAGCGATCCGCTTCAACCAACGCGAAGTCAGACGCGCCGCCTCCTCCGAGCCATAGCGCACACCGCTCATGGCAAGCGCGTCCGCCAAACCGGTCACGCCCAATCCAATCCGCCGCTTCGCGGCCGCTTCCCTCGCTTGCGCTTCAAGCGGGAAACGCGACGCGTCGACCACATTGTCCATCATCCGGACAGCCGTCGTGACGAGTTCATCCAGCGCCGCCTCGTCCAGGCTTGCGTCTCGTTCGAACGGCGTCGCCACAAGCCGCGCCAGGTTCACCGACCCCAAAAGACAGGCCCCGTAGGGCGGCAACGGCTGTTCACCACAGGGGTTGGTCGCACTGATCGTTTCGCAATAGGCAAGATTGTTCATCGCATTTATGCGATCGATAAAGATCACACCCGGTTCGGCATAGTCATAGGTGGCCCGCATGATGCGGTTCCATAGGTCCTTTGCAGACACCGTCTTGTAAACCCGGCCATCGAATCTCAGGTCCCAACTACCGTCGGCCTTGACCGCCTCCATGAAAGGATCGGTGACAAGAACACTAACATTGAAATTGCGCAACCGGCCTGGATCGGACTTGGCGGTTATAAAATCCTCAATATCTGGGTGATCACAACGCATCGTGGCCATCATCGCACCACGCCGAGACCCTGCCGACATAATGGTCCTGCACATGGCGTCCCAAACGTCCATGAAACTCAGCGGGCCGGAGGCATCCGCCGCGACGCCCCGCACACCAGCGCCCTTGGGACGGATCGTAGAAAAATCATACCCAATTCCGCCGCCCTGTTGCATTGTCAAAGCGGCCTCTTTCAGCATGTCGAAAATGCCGCCCATGCTGTCCGGGATCGTACCCATGACAAAACAATTGAACAGTGTCACCGAGCGGTCCGTACCCGCGCCAGCTACGATGCGACCGGCCGGAAGAAACTTGAAGTCTTCAAGCGCGCTGTAGAACTTTTCTTCCCAGGCAGCCGCGTCATTTTCCGGTTCCGCCAGCGACCGGGCAATCCGCCGCCACGTCGCTTCGACGGTGTCGTCCAAATTGGTCCCGTCCGCTGATTTGAGACGGTACTTCATATCCCAGATTTGCTCAGAGATCGGCGCGGCGAAGCGGCTCATGACACTTTTCCCCAGATTTACCCACAACTTGTGGACATCAAACACTATCACATATCCAAATGTGGTACCAGTGCATTGCGCTTTAGGCGGAAAACGCTACCTTCGGTAACATGTCTGGAACTTTGAACCTCATAAAACTCTGCGTTGGCGCCGAAACGGTCAAAGACCTGATCGACTGGCAAAAAAATCCTCGAGCCAAGGGACCAGATGGGCTGCCGCGTCATGTGACGCGCATGTGGCCGAAACGCGATGGTGAACTGCTGGATGGGGGATCGCTTTATTGGGTGTTCAAAGGCGTTGTCCTCTGCCGCCAAACCATCGTCCGCCTGGACGAAGTGGATCGCGGTGATGGGATAAGGCGCTGCGGGATTGTCCTGAACCCTGAGGCGATCCGAACCGAAGGGCTGCCGAAACGGCCGTTTCAGGGGTGGCGCTACCTGACCAGTGCCGACGCACCGCGTGACTTGGCGAAAGGAAGCGTTGCAAATGATGACCTTCCGCCGAAATTGATGATCGCGTTGTCTGAAATCGGCATACGATAGCTTAAGGCCTTATGACGACAGCCCAAGGGTCGACGTAAGGTCTGCCAAAACGCGCTGATCATCCGCCGCTAATTCGGCCGCGTGCGACCGAAACAGCGTCGCCTCACTGGCATGAATGACGCTTCCAATGACCTTCAGGTGGTTGGCATCAAGCGTTGCTCCGGTTGAGGTGATATCGGCGATCGCCTCGGCCGTACCATTGGCCACTGTGCCCTCGGTCGCGCCCTGGCTGTCGACCAGCTGATAGCTGGCAACGCCTTCGGCCTTCAAATGAGCGCGCACAAGTCGGTGATACTTCGTGGCAATGCGAAGCCGCATGCCATGTGTTCGCCAAAACGCGTCTGCCACAGCATCCAGATCAGACAAGCCAGACACGTCCGTCCAGGTCTTTGGCACTGCCAGGATCAGATCAGCATGCCCAAACCCCATGGAAGTCAGGACCGACACTTTATTTTGCCAATCCGCGACTTTCTCACGCACAACATCTGTCCCCGTGACACCAAGCGCGATCCGTCCAGCGGCCAGTTCGCGCGGGATTTCTCCCGCAGACAGCATCACGATCTCCACCCCGGAAACCCCGTCTGCGCGCGCTGCGTATTCCCGATCCGTCCCGGTTCGTTCGATCCGCACGCCGCGCGCGGCGAACCAATCGAAGGTCTTTTCCATCAAGCGGCCCTTGGACGGTATTCCAAGCTTGAGTGTCATAACCGCCCACCCTGCAAGGCAAGCACAACTTCCGGACGCAGCACCCCCCCGACGGCAGGCACGACCGTTCCGTTGTTCAAAGCAGCCGTCAACAGATCATAGCGCCCACCGGTCGCCACGGGCGCATATCCTTTAGCTGTGAATCCAAAAACAAAACCCGAGTAGTATTCAAGCGACGTCAAACCAAAACTGGCATGGAAGCGCAGCGCTGTTGGATCGACCCCATGCTGCGAAATCGCATCGAGAGTGTTTGCAAGCTTTTCAGCAGACGCGACTTCCCCAAGCCTTTTCAACGTCCCAACGGCTTCAGCCGCAGGTTCCTCAATTTGTCGAAGCGCACGTAGCCTTTCCAGATCCGTCTGCCCAATCGGTGCTGTAGCAGCTTCATCCGCCAAAACGGCGATCCGGTCATCAATATCTTCGCGTGACCGCAAACCGACATGCACCATCTCCGCACTAGGTGGCGAAGGCGGCGGCGGCGCGTGCTGCGAGAAACGCGTCAACAGCGCATCAAACCTCGCAGGACGCCAGATGTGACGCTTAAGCGCGCGTTTCCGCCGCGCGGGCGTGTCCAGCTGTTCGATTGCCGCGGTCAGGGCTCCGAAGTCCCCGATGGTCGTTTGTACCGGCAGCCCGCTAACAGCATTTGCCATCGCTGCGAACACTTCCGCATCCGCTTGAAGTCCACCGTCGAAGACCTCGAAGCCAACCTGTATGTACTCGCGCGGGCGGGTGTCATCGTCTTCCTGGCGGCGAAAAACCTCGCCTGAATAGGTATAGCGCTGTGCGTCAGCTGTCGCCAAATGGCGCTGCACAAGAGGGACGGTAAAGTCCGGGCGCAGCATCATTTCACCCCGAAGTGGGTCTTGTGTCACAAAGGCCCGCGCGCGGATATCTTCGCCGTACAGGTCAAGCAGCGCGCCCGCGGGTTGCAGAATATCTGCCTCGAACACAGAGGCGCCACGGGCTTCGAACCCTGCGCGCAACCGGTCTGCTTCCGCGCGAATGTCAGCCTTGAGGATCACCGGGCCAGAATCTCGCGCACCTTGGCAACCATATCCTCCAACGGGCATTCGAACTGTGCAGGCTGATCCTTCCATTCCTCAAGCGTCGCGGTCTCGGCAATCTTGGCGCCAAGGATCAGGTCCTTGATCTGGACCACGCTGCGTTCCGCTTCGTCCGAACCTTGAATAATCGCGACAGGGCTTTGGCGCTTGTCGGCATATTTGAGCTGGTTGCCAAAATTCTTGGGGTTGCCAAGATAAACCTCGGCCCGGATACCCTCTTGGCGAAGCCGGTTTGCAAGGTTCTGATAGTCAGCCATCCGGTCACGATCCATGACCGTCACAACAACAGGCCCCGTCGCTTCCTTTGCCAGCCGCCCTTTGGCATCCAGCGCTGCAAGCAACCGGTCGACACCGATAGACACGCCAACAGCAGGCACGGCCTGGCCAGTGAACCGCTTGACGAGGTCGTCATACCGACCCCCACCGGCAACGGAACCGAACTGACGTGGGCGACCTTTTTCGTCTTCGATCTCGAACGTGAGTTCCGCCTCAAAAACAGGGCCGGTGTAATATCCAAGGCCACGAACGACGGACGGGTCGATGACGATGCGGTCGGGACCGTAGCCTTGGGCGTCGCAGAGATCGGCAATCTGACGGAGTTCTACTACGCCCTCCGTGCCGGTTACGTTATCACCAACAAGGGCCTTGAGGGCATCGATCGGATTGTTGTCGCTTTGACTTGCGTCGACAAATCCCATGATCAAATCGGCCTGCGCGTTCGACAAGCTGGCCCCTTTGGTGAAATCACCACTTTCGTCTTTGCGGCCCTCACCCAAAAGGGCACGTACGCCCTCCGGCCCAAGCCGATCCAGCTTGTCGATTGCCCGAAGGACAATCCCTCGCTCTGTTTCCGCCTCTTCGGGCAGCCCCGCGACCTCCAGTACGCCATTCAGTACCTTCCGGTTGTTAACCCGGAT
>JBCCCA010000145.1:0-8486 GCA_039033735.1 Pseudomonadota bacterium | reverse complement strand
GTACGGAGAGTCGGACCTGAACATCGTGCACACGCTGATCCGCAACGTCGAGGCGAGTCTGCTGCGCATCGCCGAGCAGCACAAGAGCCCAGTCGGCGTGCCAACGGCGACGCCCATATGAACGAAGTTCTTGTAGACGACGTCGGTGCCATCAATCTCGGCGTTCACATCCGGCACTTCTTTCAGAGCGTGGCAGCACGCCTTAGTGAAGAAGGACATAAAGCCGAGTTTGACGCCGTGCTTCTTCTCGAAGAGTTCCTTGTACTCTTTGCGAAGCGCCATCACCTCGGTCATGTCGACCTCGTTATAGGTGGTCAGCATGGCGGCAGTGTTCTGGCTGTCTTTCAGGCGCCGCGCGATGGTCTGGCGCAGGCGGGTCATCTTCACCCGTTCCTCGCGGGCCGCGTCTTCGGCGGCCACTGGTGCGCGCGGTGCAACCGGGGCCGGGGCTTCGGCCTGCGGCGTGGGCGAGGCGAGGGCCTTTTGCACATCCTCTTTCATGATGCGCCCGTCTTTTCCGGTGCCGGTAACGGCGTCGGGCGACAGGTTGTTCTCGGCCATCATCTTTTTCGCCGATGGTGCATCTTCAACATCTTTTTCGCCGGTCTCAGGGGTAGGTGCGGGGGCTGCCGAAGGCGCTGCGGCGACACTTCCAGAAGCCGCAAGGACGGCGAGCTTGCCACCTGCTTCCACAGTTGTCCCTTCGGCGGCAACGATTTCGCTCAGCACACCGGCGGAGGGGGCCGGAACTTCGACAGAGACCTTGTCGGTTTCCAGCTCGCACAGGATCTCATCGGCGGCCACGGCATCGCCGGGCGCCTTGAACCAACTCGCCACGGTTGCTTCAGCGACGCTTTCGCCCAAGGTTGGGACCATTACGTCAAGGCTGTCGCCAGAGGGTGCCGCTCCGTTGGAGGCGGGGGCTGTTGCGGCTTCCGGCTTAGCAGAGGCGGCGGGTTTGTCTCCTGCTGCGCCTTCTTCCAAAGTGGCCAGCAACGCGTCGACACCGACGGTGTCACCTTCGGCTGCAACAATCTCCGACAGTTTGCCGGCCGATGGTGACGGCACTTCCACAGTTACTTTGTCGGTTTCCAACTCACAAAGCATTTCATCAACCGCGACGCTGTCGCCGGGCTTCTTAAACCAGGTGGCAACAGTCGCCTCGGTTACGCTTTCGCCAAGTGTGGGAACGCGGATTTCGGTAGACATTGTTGTTATCCTTTCAGCGTCAGCGCGTCATCCACCAGCGCTGCTTGTTGTGCTTTATGAGCTGAAGCCAACCCTGTAGCGGGTGAGGCGCTGGCAGAGCGTCCTGCATAATTGGGCCGTGTGTGCTTGGCTTTGATGCGGGTCAGGACCCACTCGATGTTCGGTTCGATAAAAGTCCAGCCGCCCTGGTTCTTGGGTTCTTCTTGGCACCAGACCCAATCGGCATTGGTGAACCGCTTGAGTTCCTTGACCATGGCTTGCGCTGGGAACGGATAGAACTGTTCGATGCGCAGCAGGTAGATATCGTCGATGCCTCGCGCGTCGCGTTCTTCGAGCAGATCGTAATAGACCTTGCCGGAACACATCACGACGCGCTTGATCTTTTCATCGGGTTTCAGCTTGGTGTCCGAGTTGCCCTTCTCCGCATCGTCCCAGAGGACGCGGTGAAAGCTGGAGCCGGTCAACATGTCTTCCGCGTTGCTGATCGCCATCTTGTGGCGCAGCAGTGACTTCGGTGTCATCAGCACCAGCGGCTTGCGGTAGGAGCGGTGCAACTGGCGGCGGAGGATGTGGAAGTAGTTGGCCGGAGTTGTGCAGTTGGCGACGATCCAGTTGTCTTCCGCGCACATCTGCAGAAAGCGTTCCAGGCGGGCCGACGAGTGTTCCGGCCCCTGGCCTTCGAAGCCGTGGGGGAGCAGCATAACAAGCCCGCTCATCCGCAACCACTTGCGTTCGCCCGATGAGATGAACTGGTCGAACATGATCTGCGCGCCATTGGCAAAGTCGCCGAACTGAGCTTCCCACAAGACAAGTGCATTGGGTTCTGCCAGCGAATAGCCATATTCGAAACCGCAGACTGCGTACTCCGACAGCATCGAGTCGATGACCTCATAGCGCGCCTGACCTTCGCGGATGTGGTTGAGCGGTTTGAACCGCTCTTCCGTTTCCTGGTTCACGAAGGCGGAGTGGCGCTGGCTGAACGTACCGCGCGTCGAGTCTTGGCCTGCAAGGCGGACCGGGTAGCCTTCGGTCAGTAGCGAGCCGAAGGCCAGTGCTTCTGCCGTCGCCCAGTCGAATCCCTGGCCGGTGTCGAACATCTTGCGTTTGGCGTCGAGCAGGCGGTCGACAGTGCGGTGAATGGCAAAGCCGTCGGGTGCGCGGGTCAGCGCCGTACCGACTTCGTCCATCGTCTCTTTTGAGATGGCTGTTTTCCCGCGCTGATACTGTTCGCCTTCCTTGTCAAGATGGCTCCACCGCCCGTCCAGCCAATCGGCTTTGTTCGGTTTGAACGATTTGCCGGCCTCGAACTCCTCGTTCAGATAGGCTTGGAACCCTGCCTTCATATCCTCGATTTCGCCTTCAGGGATCAGGCCGTCACTGACCAGTCGGTCCGTGTAAAGCGAAAGCGTCGTCTTGTGCCCTTTGATACGCTTGTACATCATCGGATTGGTAAACATCGGCTCATCGCCTTCGTTATGGCCGAAGCGACGATAGCAGAAGATGTCGATTACGACGTCTTTCTGGAACTTTTGGCGGAATTCGATGGCCACTTTGGCGGCGTGCACAACGGCTTCGGGATCGTCGCCATTCACGTGGAAAATCGGTGCCTCGACCATTAGCGCGATATCTGTCGGATAGGGGCTGGACCGGCTGAAATGCGGGGCCGTGGTAAAGCCAATCTGATTGTTGACCACGATATGGATTGTCCCGCCCGTCTTATGGCCTTTTAGGCCGGACAAGCCGAAGCATTCGGCCACCACGCCCTGACCGGCAAAGGCGGCATCGCCATGCAGCAGGATTGTCAGAACTTTCGTGCGTTCTCCGTCCTTGAGTTGATCCTGCTTTGCGCGGGCTTTCCCAAGACACACAGGGTTCACAGCTTCCAGGTGGCTTGGGTTGGCTGTCAGCGACAGGTGGACCGTATTGCCGTCAAACTCGCGGTCTGACGAAGCACCAAGGTGGTATTTCACGTCACCCGATCCATCGACATCTTCCGGCTTGAAGCTGCCGCCTTGGAATTCGTTGAAAATGGCCTTGTAAGGCTTGTTCATCACATTGGCCAGGACGCTGAGCCGCCCGCGGTGCGGCATGCCGACAATGATATCCTTCAGGCCCAACTGACCGCCGCGCTTGATGATCTGCTCCATCGCGGGAACCAGACTTTCGCCGCCATCCAGCCCGAAGCGCTTAGTGCCGGTGTACTTAACATGGAGGAACTTTTCGAAGCCCTCGGCCTCAACCAGCTTGTTCAGGATTGCCTTCCGACCTTCACGTGTAAAGCCGATTTCCTTGCCGTATCCTTCAATCCGCTCCTTCAGCCAAGAAGCTTCTTCGGGGTTCGAGATGTGCATGTATTGCAGCGCAAACGTGCCGCAATAGGTGCGCTTAACGATGGCAAGGATCTCGCGCATCGAGGCCATCTGAAGGCCCAGCACATTGTCGATGAAGATCGGCCGGTCCATGTCGGCTTCGGTGAAGCCATAAGATTTCGGGTCGAGTTCTGGATGCGGGGTCTGGTCGCGCATACCCAGCGGGTCCAGATCGGCGACAAGGTGGCCCCGGATACGGTAGGCGCGGATAATCATCAGCGCGCGGATGCTGTCGAGCACGGCGCGTTTGATCTGGTCTTCGCTGACGCTGACACCCTTTTCGTCGGCCTTCGCTGCAATCTTTTGCGCGGCTTTGGCTTGAACGGCAGGCCCCAAATCGCCCCATTGCCCGTCAAGAGCGCTGGTCAGCTCGTCATTCGGTTGCGGTGGCCAGTCGGTCCGCGCCCAGCTTGGCCCTTCAGCCTCGCGTTTGGCGTCGATCTCGGTGTCTCCAAGCTCTCGGAAGAACTGCTGCCACGCCGTATCGACCGCGTTCGGGTCGTTGGCATAGCGTGCATAAAGCTGCTCGATATACTCGGCATTGTGCCCTTGCAAAAAGGACGAAGCCTTAAAGATGTCGTTCGGGGATTGTTCGGTCATGATAAGCCCTCACGGTTGTTCGGAGCAGTTTGGTGCATGTTGCGGACAGCGGACATGTTTGTTGCAATTATTGTGAAGAAGGCCGCCACCAAAACTGCGGCGAGAGGCCGATTGATGGACGGTGCGAAGAAACTCCTTGGCGTGTCTGATAGCGACAACACCTCGGCTTCATCTCTGATGTCCATTGGGAGATGAAGCGCGTCATCGAGTGGGCGAGGTTCTGTGTGACCCAAGATGCCGGTCACCGATCGACCGATCAACGTAATCAGTTTTCCACGCGGCGTCATCGCTTCCCTACCCAATCGCCTCCAGCATCGCCTCACCCAGTTGGGCGGGGCTGTCGGCCACAACGATGCCTGCGGATTTCATGGCTTCGATCTTGTCTTCCGCCCCGCCTTTGCCGCCCGCGACAATAGCGCCCGCATGGCCCATGCGGCGGCCTGGAGGCGCTGTGCGCCCCGCGATAAACCCAGCAACAGGTTTGGAGCGGCCTTTCGCAGCCTCGTCTTTCAGGAATTGTGCAGCCTCTTCTTCGGCAGACCCGCCGATCTCGCCGATCATGATAATCGACTGCGTTTCGTCATCGGCTAGGAACCATTCCAGCACGTCCAGGTGCTCGGTGCCCTTGATGGGGTCGCCACCAATGCCCACGCAGGTCGATTGGCCAAGTCCCACGTCGGATGTTTGCTTCACGGCTTCATAAGTCAAAGTGCCTGAGCGCGATACGACGCCGACCGAGCCCTTCTTGTGAATGTGGCCCGGCATGATGCCGATCTTGCATTCGTCCGGCGTGATGACGCCTGGGCAATTAGGCCCGATCAGGATGCTGTTTGATCCTTCCAGCCCGCGCTTTACCGCCATCATGTCCAGCACCGGGATGCCTTCGGTGATGGCCACGATCACCGGAATCTCTGCGTCGATGGCTTCAAGGATCGAGTCGGCCGCGAATGGAGGGGGGACGTAGATCACTGTCGCGTTTGCACCAGTCTGTGAGACGGCTTCGTGGCATGAATTGAACACCGGCAGGTCAAGGTGGTCTTGCCCACCCTTTCCAGGCGTGACGCCGCCGACCATTTTCGTGCCATAGGCAATCGCCTGTTCCGAGTGAAAGGTCCCTTGGCTGCCGGTGAAGCCCTGGCAGATTACTTTGGTGTCTTTGTGGATGAGGACCGACATGGTGGCTCCTTAATTTGGCGGCTTGGACCGCGCGTCTTTACTTTGGCGAACGCAGGCGTTCGACGTTCAAAAATGTCTCAAGCCCGTTCGGGCCTTGCCGCGTGCCGATATGCACCACGGCTATTTTGCTGGGGTTTAGACGGCGGGCGGCCAACAGCGTGGTGCCCGATGTTTGGGAATGGGTTGCTGGAACTTCCGCAGGCTCAGTGATCTTTTCGCGCGACAGTCTGGACAGAACCGCGATCATGGCGTCATCCGAAAAGTCGCCGGCAAACGTGACTTCACAGCGCCGATCCGTGCCGGGTGTCGCGGATGTTTGTGCGGGCGACGGGGCCGCGCTGGTCAGCGGGTCGAGGTCATAAAAATCGTACGAGATGTCAGATGCCTCGAACACTTCAGCTGCTTTTTTGGCCGTCATCCGGGGCGAGAAACAGTTGCGTGTAAAGGCGTCGATGCCGGTTTTTGCCACTGCGGAAGGGGACCGGGCCATTGCCGGTTCGCCGGACATTGTCACGGCCAGCATCAGCGCCATGAAAGACGACGTCCTAAAAGCGAAATGCCGGTTCAAAGCCGCGTTCCTGTTGTCAACCCAACCTGAAACGTGCCCTCGCCAGCGCCACCCTTTATACCGCCCATGAATACTAGCTGACCGTTGGGATAGCCGTCGAACACCTGCAATAGCGGCGCATTGAGCGGAAAGCGTGCCCGTCCATAGCGCTCTTGCAGTTCAAAGAACGCGTCCGTCCCCTCGGGAAGTCGCGCGCGCATCGTGCAAACGGGGGACCCGTTGCTTAACCGATCAACCGTGAAGATATAAGCGCTTGGACTTGCTAGTTGCGCCGTTCGCGCCTCGGCATCTGTGAAATTGGGTCGGCTTGCGGCGCAGACCCTTTGGAACGCCGTCATCGCAGATGCGAAGGAGACAGCTGGCAGATTGCGCACCTTTTCGCTTTCGGAGGGCCCGGACGAACTTGCACAACCAGCCAGCATGATCACCGCAGCAATGGAAAGCCACTTTTTCATGGATTACCCCTTCACGGCCTGCACGATCTTCTCTGCACCGTCCTTAAGGTCATCAGCGGCGATGACATCAACGTCGCTGTTGTTGATGATCGCCTTGCCTTCTTCGACGTTTGTCCCTTCCAGTCGCACAACAAGCGGGACCTGAAGGCCAACTTCCTTCACGGCGGCGACAACGCCCTCGGCGATGACATCGCAGCGCATGATGCCGCCAAAGATATTCACCAGAATGCCCTTAACGTTTGGGTCCGAGGTGATGATCTTGAATGCCTCGGTCACCTTTTCTTTTGTGGCACCACCGCCCACATCAAGGAAATTGGCGGGCTCGGCTCCATACAGCTTGATGATGTCCATGGTCGCCATGGCCAGCCCTGCACCATTGACCATGCACCCGATTTCACCATCTAGCGCAATGTAGTTCAGGTCGTATTTCGAGGCTTCCAGTTCTTTCGGGTCTTCCTCGGTCTCGTCTCGCAATTCCATGATCTCGGGATGCCGATAGAGCGCGTTCGAATCGAACCCCATCTTGGCGTCCAAACATTTCAGATCGCCATTGTCGGCGATGATCAGTGGGTTGATCTCCAACATCTCCATGTCTTTTGCGACGAACAATGCATAAAGCTGCCCCATCAGTTTTACGCATTGCTTCACCTGCGCGCCTGAAAGCCCAAGGGAAAACGCGATCCGCCGACCGTGATAGGCTTGATATCCCGTCGCTGGGTCGACGCTGAACGACAGGATTTTTTCTGGCGTCGCTTCGGCAACTTCTTCGATGTCCATGCCGCCTTCGGTAGATGCCACGAAGCTGACACGCGACGTGCCGCGATCGACCAGAAGGGCGAGGTACATTTCCGTCTGAATGCCCGAGCCGTCTTCGATATAGATGCGATTTACTTTTTTGCCGGTATCACCTGTCTGCTTTGTCACAAGGGTGCGCCCGAGCATACGTTTGGCTTCTTCTGCGGCTTCTTCCACAGATTTAGTAATACGGACGCCACCCTTGTCACCGGCATCAGCCTCTTTGAAAGTTCCTTTGCCACGCCCGCCTGCGTGGATCTGGGCCTTGACCACCCATACCGGCCCATCCATTGCGCTGGCGGCGGTTTTGGCTTCTTCGGCGCGCAGTACGACCCGCCCGTCAGATACGGGGGCACCTGCGTCACGCAAAAGGCCTTTCGCCTGGTATTCATGGATGTTCATGGCTGGAAACTCCTTCGGAACAACTTGATCGAGCCATGCCACAAAGAGTGTAAAAAAAAGAGTGCTATTTCTGCTATGTGTGTGTGGAACGAAGAAAAAGTGAGATATGTGATCACGCAAAAAAATCTAGTGATCACAAAATGGAAATTTTCCCATTGCACTGAGTCGAATTGGCTAGACCTGCCGGTAAATTGAGACTGTAAAACTCTGAAAGCCGTCAACGGTAATCCCACGCTCTGTAATGATGAACGCTGGCGCCGAGTGATTGACCTGCCAGACGTGTTCAGCATTGGAACCCACGCCTTTTGGGTTAATGGGCGTCGCCGCCGGGAATGTGGTGCGCATATACGTTTTAAAGTGTGCACTTTGCCCCGCACGGGACCGGACATGGACCGAGCAGATCGTGGCGCTGATGACGATTGCGGGTCTGCGATCATCCGCAAGATAGACCTTTACGTGCCCATTCTTTGCCGGCAACGGCACATAGTGCGCGCGGCGCAGTTCCGCGTCAGTTGCAGGTCCTTGCGCGGACGCCGGAATACAGAACGTGTCGAACGTGTCGACAAGCTGGGTCGGGCTGCTTTGGGGAACTCTGTTCGCTAGTTTGATATTCTGCAGTTCAGCCCAATCCGAACCCATTGGTCCCATACACGCGCCAAGGCTGCACAATGCTATAAATGTCGTTATGACTTGGATGGGCCAAATGCGGCAACTTGCAATCATTCCGCGAGTTATTCCGCAAAGAGCTGATAAAAAGTTTAACAAGAATGCGGCGCCCCGCTTTGAAACGAGGCGCGGCATGCTTAACTCAGCGAGCTGTCGATCCCTTTACAGGCTTCGACAAGACCCTTCACCGCATCGACCGACTTGTCGAACATGGCCTGTTCGCTTTTTGCGAGCTTGATGTCCACG
>JBCCCA010000144.1:0-8626 GCA_039033735.1 Pseudomonadota bacterium | reverse complement strand
GGCGCGCGCGTCGCGCAATGCGACCGTCCTTGCAGCGCGATACAGCGGCATGTCCATCGACTTGTTTGACGATGCGGGGACAGAATGACGGTTCACGCTTTTACTAGTTTTTCCTACAGCTATCTCAACCGCGCCCGTGTTTTGGTGCAAGGATTGCGACGCGCTCACCCGGATTGGGTCCTTTGGGCTGTCATCACCGATGCGGAACCGGACGGTGCAACGATTGATCTTGCGGCCGACGGGTTCGACCACACTGTGACTGCGGCTGATTTGATGGGCGAAGCGGTTGACGCGTGGTTGTTCGGTCACAACGTTGTCGAAGCCTGCACAGCGGTCAAAGGCGCTGCCTGTCGGCACATCTTTCATCAGCCCGACTGCGACAAGCTGTTCTACTTCGATCCCGATATAGCTGTGTTCAATCCGATGGACGACATCGTCGATCTTCTGGACACGGCCGAGATTGTACTGACGCCGCATCAGATCAACCCCGAAGCCCGCAGCGCGCGGCAAGCGATCCTTGACAATGAAATCACATCCTTGTCCCACGGCGCTTACAACCTTGGGTTCTTGGCACTGGCCAATCGCGGCGAAGGGCGCCGCTTTGCCACGTGGTGGGACGATAGGTTGCGCGACTGGTGCCACGATCGCAAGGACATTGGCGTGTTCGTCGATCAAAAGTGGTGCGATCTGGTGCCGTGCTTTTTTGATAACGTGCGTGTCCATCGCGATCCTGGCTGTAATGTGGCCAGCTGGAACCTCAGCCACCGGACCTTGACAATCGACGAGACGGGCGCGCTTCAGGTGAACGGCGTGCCCTTAAAGTTCTATCATTTTACCAAGTTGGGGCCAATCGGTGACACCATGACCCAACGCTATGCCCGCGAAAACACCGAGGTTTACGAGCTTTGGGCGTGGTACCGAAATGCTGTGGCCGAGGCGACGGACCCCGATATTCCCGATGGATACTGGCACTATCGTGCCTTCGACGATGGCACAGATATCCCCGAGGCGGCCCGCAGGCTGTACCGGGACCGCCAAGATCTGCGCGCCGCCTTTCCGCACCCGTATCGCGTGGAAGACGGGTTCCTGTCCTGGCTTGGCGCCGAGACTGACTTGATGAAAGGCGCTTGATGGACGCGGACGACAAGACCCTGACCATTGTCTATCAGTTTGGCAAAGTCGCCAGCACATCTTTGGTGAAAACGTTGCAAACGAATGCGGCGCTGGATGTGCATCAAAGCCATTTTCTGGGGGAAAGCGCGCTGCAGCGCATCGTGCCGATTGCCGTCGACAAGGCGACCAATGCGTATTTTCAAGGACATCTGTCGGGCCAGTTGCTGTCTAACCTCGAGCTGACGTATCGCATGAACCGCGTTCTGGGCGGCGAAGGGGACGCGCGGCTCAAGGTCATTTCGCTCAGCCGTGAGCCACTGGACTGGCTGCGCTCGGGCATCTTGCAAGACATGGTCGGTTACCGCCCCGACCTGCTTGCTTTTGGCACCGCACAAGGCGCCCCGCAGGGGGATGAAGACGACGCGCTTTGCTGGGCGTTGGAAGCCGTGATGTCCCGGATCATCGAGGTGATTGAGATCAAGGGCGGATTTCCGAATGTAATTGCCGAGTTCAACGAAAAAGGGGGGCGCGGGATGCTGTCCCCCATCGGCGTCGATCTGGCGCCGATTGTGCATAAGCTGTTCTTTCTGGCGCTGCGCCCTCACACTTGGTTCGAGGAACATTTTCGGCTCTGCTTTGGGTTTGGGCCCGAGGCGTTTGACGCACGTGATGGCATCTGGGTTTTGCACCAGCCGCGTGCTGACTTTGCCATCCTGCGCTATGAAGACCTTGAGACGCGGGTTAATGACGCGTTCGGCCTGCTCAAGCTGGGCGTCAAAGGCCCGCTACTTCGTGAGAATGTGAGCCGGTCAAAGCCCGGTTCTGACGTTGTGCGCGCTGCGTTTTCTGCGCCCGTGGCGGATGCATTGCGGTGCCATCTGCGATCCTCCGACTATGCGGAACATTTCGGCTATGGGCGCGCGGTTGAATGGCCCAAAGACGCGGCAGAATAGCTATCGCCTGAAATGCGCGTCCAGCGCCGCGGCCACGCCTGCGGTGTCATCCGGGCTGCAGCGCAGCACATGCCCGTTTGCGGCACACCGCACGGCTTCGGCCTGCGCACCCAGATCAAAACAGACGACCGGCAGTCCGGTGGCCAGCATTTCATGGGTGGCGAAAGAAAACGTCTCGGGACAGACCGACGGCATAAGCCAAAGGCCAATATCGTACTGCTTTGCCAGTGACCCGATATCGGCGCACGCATATCGACCATGGACTATGTGCCGCGCGTGCAAGCGGAACTGTCCGTCCATTTCACCGATCACAACGAGGCGCCGGGTCATCGTGCCCGCAAGGTTCATCAGCACCTGCCCGCCCTTGGCCAAGTTGATGCCCCCCAAAACTCCGATGCTTTGACCGCCCGCCCGCAACTTTGGTGGTGGGTCAGTGATAAGATGTGGGCGAAGCGCAATCTTGGCATGGGCATGTGGGTAAGCTTCGGTGATAAGCACGCCACTGGAGTTCGAGAACGCGGTCACCTCATCAGCCTGCGCCACCACGCGCGCCCAGGAGGCTCGCCAAGCCTGATGCGAGACCGCCCTGCGGCCACGGCCGGGTGCGATGGCATGCACCGGGTCCGTTGTGTCAAAATCGGGCACCCCTTGAAAGCGGCCCTGTCCGTCAAGCAGATTCCACGAGGGGCTGATCGGGAAGAAGTCGTGCAGACGAAGCTCCAGCCGGTGCCCTTCTGCTAGGCGACACAGCGTTTCCGGTACGCTAATCGGATCGGTGGCGTGAACCCCGCAGGAATAGATCACGCGGCGCGCGGTTACGGGCGCCAGCATGTCCTCAGCAAGCGCGACATCGTCGATATCGCCGGCCAGTTTGAACCGCGTCCCCTCCAGCTCAAGCCGCCACGGGGCCGGGCCGCCCACACGCAGGATGATGACGCCGGGCAGGCCATCTGCAAGACAGGCCGCAATTTCCCGGCGCATCGCAGTTTCGGCACCACCGCCTAGGGAATGCCCGACAATTAGTGGCACGGCCTGCTTTGCAGTCTGAGCAACCCAGGCCAGTGCAAGCGCCAGCCGCTCGGGGCCGATGGGATCGTGCGCCTCCCAATCCAGCGTGGCCTGCGGATAGTGGGGGTATCGTTCGGCAATCCGACGCGATGCTTTGGCGATGCGGGCCGTGCGTTCCGACGCGCCGAAACTTGCATGACCGACATGGCCCACCACAAGGTTTGTTGTTACCGCATGGCGTCCGCCCAGGGCCGAAGCAGCGCAGCACCAGTCGACCTCTTCACCGTAGCCTCGCCCATACGCCGTATCGAACCCGCCCAACCGATCAAGGTACCGATGATTTAGCGCCATACAGAACCCAATGCCGGTCGGGATGTCCGCCCAACGGGGTCGAAGGCGCTGTGCCACCTTATCTAACTGTTCGATCAACAGCGCATTGGGCGTGACCTCAATTCCCGCGCGCGGCACCGACAGGATCTCCGCGTTGTTTGACATCGGCGTGACCGAGGCCAGGTTCGGCGCATCATGAAATGGGGCCAACAGGCGGGGCACCCATCCTGTCGGTGGAAGTGTGTCGGTGTTCAGCAGGATGAGGTGGTGGTTTTTGGGCCGCCTCTCAAGACCAGCATTGACAGCCACTGCGAAACCGCGGTTTTCAAGATGGTTCAGCACGGTCGTGTTGGGCCACGTCACCGCGAATGCTTTTGTCAATCTCGCGATGGCCGGATCATCTGAGCCATCGTCAACAAGGATGACATGTTGGTGCATTGGTAAAGTTTGAGGCAAATACGCCAGAAGCCTTTCGACCAAATGGGCGGCATTGAAGATCGGAATGAGGATACTTGCTGCACCGTCAGAAACACCGATAGGGCGCTGCGAAAACAGGTCTTGCGGCACGGCGCGCGCGGGGCCCAACGCAGCGCCAAGTCCGAAACGAACGCGCAAGTCATGGGCAAGTGCTTCGTCGCCTTGGACTAAAAAGCGTTTTATATCATTGCGCTCGGCCCATATTGATGTCACCGCGTGGCGCCAGGACGCCGCCAACGGAGCCCCTGTTTCCGCGCGATGGCGGGTCACAAGCCGTGACAGCACACTATGCGACCGGCGGGGCAGTGACGTGAAGCGCGCGAAACTCATGCCTTGCGTTTACGTCGTTAGCATTAACGCGTGGTTTACCAAGCCAGTGGAAAACACTGTTTCCGGTAAGGGAATACTCACTTCTCTCGGGCAATTTGCGGTTAAATTGCACTGCTGTGGGAACCATGGAATGCGCTGCCGAACACCGTCAAAAAGTCAGGTCGTGGCCCTTTTTCTTTTGCCGTTTGTCTTGGCAGTTCTCGGGGTGCTCTATGTGCTGTCGTTGGTCTTGCAAGGGCGCCCCTTCCTGTATCGGTCGGAGCGTATGTGCGGGCCAGGCAAGGTTTTTTATCTATACAAGATACGTACGATGACACCGGCAGAAGGTGTCCGTGAATTGGCGCTGGGCGGGTATCAGAAGTCGCGCATTACGCCGCTTGGCCAAGTCTTGCGGCGCACGCGGCTCGATGAACTTCCGCAGATATTCAATGTTCTGCGTGGTGATGTTGGTTTTATCGGTCCACGCCCCCCGCTTCGTCGTCATTTTGAGGCTTTCCCGGACCGTTATACGGCGATTCTACAGGCGACACGCCCCGGCGTTACAGGGCTGTCGACGGTCATGGTGCATCGCCGTGAAGAACGGATCCTTTCGCGGTGCCGCTCGGCCGCCGAAACCGAAGCGGTTTATCTGACCCATTGCCTGCCCATCAAACTACGCCTTGATCTGCTTTATACACGCAAACGCGGCATCCTGCTCGATGCTCAGATCTTGTGGTGGACGTTTGCGCGCCTGTCGCCGATGCCGTCTGGCGACTCTCAAGATCAGGCGTCTTGCAATTTGACTGCTCGGGCGCCCGTTAAGGCGGTGCAGTCACAAAACGACATATCGCTTGCGGCCTGATGTCTGTCGGCCATCAGCGGCCTAAAGATCATAGTTTTTTTAGCAGGCAGGCAAGCCAAAGGGCGATCTGGCCACTTGCCGTTTGGCGGTGAACGCCCGAGGCCTTTAAAGCCGCAATCCGAGACAACAATCGCTCCTGCCGTGCTGCGTCAAATCTGGTCAGTACGTCGCGCGCGTCGGGCGTGAGCCAATGGCTGCATTTGCGCAGCGCGTCCAGATTCTTGTCATTCCAGGCTCGGAACTCGCCAGACAAAAGCGCACGCAACCGTCTAAGCTTCGCGAGCAACGAGGCGTTGGCACCAATTCTATTCCCGTCGTGCTGGCGATACAGCACATGCGGTTTAGTGTCATAGATGACACGGCCCCCCGCACCGGTCACCAACTGATAGCACCACCAATCGTGTGACACCGCGTTCTGCGCATGTTGAAGCGTGTCCTGTACCAGGTCGATTGCGGCCCGGTTCAGGACCATCGTATTGCCACCCCCAATATTCTGCGTAAGCGCATTGGCGAAACCGGGAGGCTTACGAAAACACGGCGAAGGGCCCGACGGTGTAAGCTGCTGGTCGCAAATCGTCGTGCGTCCGCAATATATAGCAGGCAGGCCGGGTCGCAGATCGGCCAAGGCCGCAACGGCGGTTCCAAGCTTGGTGGGAAGCCAAACGTCGTCCTGATCGCAGAACGCGATGTGCGGAACCGAAGGTCCCGCAATTGCCAGCAACGACAGAAAGTTCCGGGCAAACCCCTGCTGCGGGCCATTCATCAACCAAACCCGGCGGTCTGGTTCGGAGGCTGCAAATGATGCGGCCGTTTCTAGCCAAGCATCGGAGCTGCCATCGTCTGAGACGATAAGCGACCAGTCCTGATGGGATTGCCCGCTCAAGCTGCGCAATTGTTCCTCAAAATGTGGGCCGCCGTTGTAGTGGGCCAACAACACGGCCACATGCCCTGCGCCATAGCCTTCATCGGTCGTGGGTTGCAGTGCGGTCTGGTTAACGAATTCCTTAAGGTTCCGGGTCATGAGTTGAGCATCCGGTCACCATGGCGCAACAAAAGGGCCAGCCCGACACAGAATATGCCGAACCCAAGCCCAAAGACGAATGTGACAGACACGTAGGTCGCATCATAGGGCACATAGAAAGCGCGCCGCATGTCACCGGTGATGTGAAACACGGGATTGAACCAAAGAATGTCGCGAATGTTGCTTGGCACATCTTCGAACAGGAAGAAGACCCCGGAAATGATGAACAGCGGGCGTGTCACGATAAGCCAAACCCGTTCCCATACCGGCACTGCCAGAAACAGGAATGCGTTCATGGTGCCGACGGCCAATGCCAGAAACGCGGCCATCGCGACGCTGCGCAGCACGATCTGCACATCTGGTGCAGCATGCGTGTCAAACAGGAAAAGCATCGTCGCCAGGACCAATGCACCGACAACGACATGGGTGAACGTGTTCAGCACAAAACGAGCCAGCAACACATCCATCCAGGTCACCGCGCTGAAGTTCAGCAGCGGTCGTGAAAACCGGATCGCCTGCGCTGTTTTGGAGGAGACATCATGGAACAGCATGTAAGGCAGGTATCCGGTGGCATAGAACAGCGGGAAGCTGTTGCCCAGCGACGGCGCCTTGAAAGCCAGCGAAAAGGCAAAGGACAAAAGCGCAATTACCGCCAACGGCTCAATCACGGCCCACAGATATCCGCCGGGCGATCGGCCGAAGGTCGTCGACATTTCACGCAAAACCAGGGCAGCCATCGTGCGCGACATGCGCGTTGGCCGCGGCAAAAGCATGATGGGTGTGATGGCGCGTCCGATCGTCGGGCCCCCCGGCTTGGTCGCCCTTGCCTTAGTCAGAAGACCTTTCCAACCGATGAACGGAACGTACATGGCCCTTGTTGAGCATCGTGAAACGACCGCACGGATCACACCGCTTCCCACGCCGCACCCGAAACGCAAGCCGCGCCGACATGTCTGGATGCTGCTGTCGTTTGTCCTTTGTGTGCTTGCGCCATTTTCGGTCTCGGGCTGGTATCTTTATACCGTTGCGCAAGATCAATATGCGTCAACCGTTGGCTTTTCCGTTCGGAAAGAGGAAGTTGCCTCGCCAATCGAACTGTTCGGCGGCATTGCGGATGTGGCCACAAGTGGCAGCTCGGACAGCGACATTCTCTATGAGTTCATCCGCAGTCAGGAAATCGTCGAAGCGCTGGAACGCCGTCTGAACCTGTCCCGGCGCTATGACCGGTTTGCTGTCGATCCGGTGTTTGGCTTTGACGTCTCGGGCACCATCGAAGACCTGCTTGACTACTGGCAAAGCATGGTGCGCGTCACCTATGACAGCACCACCGAATTGATCGAGGTCCGGGCCCTGGCCTTTACGCCCGAAGATGCGCAAGCCATTTCGCAGGGCATTTTCGACGAGAGCGTTCGGCTGGTCGAAGAATTGTCCGCCATTGCGCAAGACGACACCATTGCCTTCGCGGGTGCCGAGGTCGAGCGTGCGGTCGAACGTCTGAAATCTGCGCGCGAGGCGTTGACAGGCTTTCGGTCGCGGACGCAAATCGTAGACCCGACAGCCGATCTGCAAGGTCAGATGGGGCTTTTGTCAACGCTGGAGCAACAACTGGCCGAGGCGCTGATCCAAGCCGATCTGCTGCGCGAAAGCACGCGGGTCGGCGACACGCGGGTCACCCAGATCGACCTGCGGATCGCCGTGATCGAGGCGCGCATCGCCGAAGAACGTCGCAAGCTGGGCCGGGACGGGGGCGGCGACGATTATGCCACCAAACTTGCGGAATACGAGCGCCTGGCGGTGGACCGCGAGTTCGCCGAACAGGCCTATACTGCGGCGTTGGCGACCTATGATCAGGCCTTGGCCGAGGCCCGGCGGAAAAGCCGCTATCTGGCCGCATACATCAAGCCGACGCTGGCGCAAGCCTCTGAATTTCCAAGGAAAGAGGTTCTTTTGGGCCTGATTGGTTTTTTCCTTGTGTCCGCCTGGGCCATCGGGGTTCTGGCCTTCTATAGTGTCCGGGACCGCCGATGATCCGATTGCATAACGTGTCGAAACGGTTTCAGACCCACGGCGTGCAAAAGGTGGTGGCCGACCGGTTGTCGATGACTTTTCCGAAAGGATCGGCGGTGGCGTTGCTGGGGCGGAATGGTGCGGGGAAATCCAGCCTGCTCAAAATGATCGCAGGCACGATGCAACCGGACCGTGGTCAGATCGAGATTGCCGGAACGGTTTCCTGGCCGGTGGGGTTGTCGCAAAGCTTTCACGTCGATCTGACCGGGTTGCAGAACACGCGCTTTGTCGCCCGGATCTACGGCGTTGACAGCGACCGGTTGGAGGAATTCGTCCTGTCATTTTCCGAGTTGGGCGACCATTTCTTTCTGCCCTTCCGCACCTATAGCCAGGGGATGCGGGCGCGCCTTGGGTTTGCGCTTTCCATGGGGATCGGCTTTGACACCTACCTCATTGATGAGGTCACAGCCGTCGGCGACGCCGCGTTTCGCGAAACCTGCGAGGCCGCCCTGACCGCGCGGCTGACGACACGCGGCGCTGTCATTG
>JBCCCA010000143.1:0-8681 GCA_039033735.1 Pseudomonadota bacterium | reverse complement strand
CTCCCGACACCGTCGGCCTCCTCAAGGACAGCAACGATCCCGACAACGTCATGCCTCTCTCTCTCACCTCGTGCCCTTCTTCACGCGGCTCGCCGGGCGGGCGCAGTCGGGGTACATCTTTACCTATGCTTTTGCGATGGTGCTGGGGATACTGGTGCTGGTCACCTGGATGACGCTGGCGGGGGGCAACTGAAATGTTCCTTGATAACCTTCTTTCGATCGTGATCTTCATTCCGCTGATCGCCGCTGCCATCCTGGGATTGTTCTTGCGCGGCAATGATGAGGCCGCCCAGAACAACGCAAAATATGTGGCGCTTGCGGCGACGCTGGCCTCACTTCTTGCATCGCTTTTCGTGTTGGCGGGCTTCGACCCGGATGACACGGGTTTCCAGTTTCTGGAAGAGGGCGAGTGGATTCTTGGTCTAACTTACAAGCTGGGTGTTGACGGAATTTCGGTTCTGTTTGTCATGCTGACGACCTTCTTGATGCCGATCACGATCCTGGCCTGCTGGGATGTTAAGGACCGGGTGAAAGAGTACATGATCGCTTTCCTGGTGTTGGAAACGCTGATGCTGGGCGTATTCTGCGCGCTCGATCTGGTGCTCTTCTATCTCTTCTTCGAAGGCGGCTTGATCCCGATGTTCCTGATCATTGGCATCTGGGGCGGGGCCAACCGCATCTATGCCAGCTTCAAGTTCTTCCTTTATACCTTCTTCGGATCGGTCCTGATGCTAGTCGCCATGGTGGCGATGTATGTGGATGCGGGCACGACCGACATCACGGCACTTCTGAACCACAATTTCGGGTCCGAGACGATGGACGTCATGGGATTCCAGATCCTCGGTGGTATGCAGACTTTGCTGTGGCTTGCCTTCTTCGCGTCATTCGCGGTGAAAATGCCAATGTGGCCGGTGCACACCTGGTTGCCGGATGCACACGTACAAGCGCCGACCGCCGGGTCTGTCGTGCTGGCGGCGATCTTGTTGAAGCTTGGCGGCTATGGGTTCCTGCGGTTCAATCTTCCGATGTTTCCAATCGCTTCGGACCTGCTGGCGGATTTCGTTCTTTGGCTGAGTGCTATCGCGATTGTCTATACCAGCCTTGTCGCGCTGATGCAGGAAGACATGAAGAAGCTGATCGCCTATTCTTCGGTCGCGCATATGGGATATGTGACGGCAGGTATCTTTGCCGCGAACCAGCAAGGCGTGGACGGCGCGATCTTTCAGATGATCAGTCATGGCTTTATCTCGGGCGCGCTGTTCCTGTGTGTCGGCGTGATCTATGATCGGATGCACACGCGTGAGATTGACGCCTATGGCGGCCTTGTGAACCGAATGCCGGCCTATGCCGCCATTTTTCTTTTGTTCACGATGGCCAATGTCGGTTTGCCGGGCACTTCCGGTTTTGTGGGCGAATTCCTGACGCTGATGGGTATGTTCCAGGCCAACACTTGGGTGGCGGCTGTGGCGGCAACCGGTGTGATCCTGTCGGCCGCCTATGCGCTGTGGCTCTATCGCCGGGTGGTGATGGGCGACCTGATCAAGGAAAGCCTGAAGTCGATTACCGATATGACGCAGCGCGAACGGGCCATTTTCGCGCCGCTGGTGGTCATGACAATCCTGCTGGGCGTTTACCCAAGCCTGATCACCGATGTTATCGGGCCGTCGGTCGCAAATCTTCTCAGCGGCTATGACACTGCTGTGGCAGAGTTCGCGGCCACCAACCAAGTCGCAAGCGCGGGGGGCAACTGATGGGTGCCGATCTGAATATTATCCTGCCCGAGATTTTCCTGTCGGTCTTCGCGATGGCGGGCCTGC
Source organism: Pseudomonadota bacterium (assembly GCA_039033735.1). Classification (GTDB taxonomy): domain Bacteria; phylum Pseudomonadota; class Alphaproteobacteria; order Rhodobacterales; family Rhodobacteraceae; genus JAJDOD01. The sequence continues at coordinate 6,864 of JBCCCA010000143.1, read as the reverse complement.
TTGTAGGCGCCTATGGCGGCAAGGACAATCTGGCGCCGATGTTTGTCTGGACGACCAGCGCGGTGCTTGTTGCCGTGGCGGCCTGGATCGGGTTTCAGGGCGCCGGAACGGCACGCGCTTTTGATGGCATGTTCGTGGATGACGGATTTGCGCGTTTTGCCAAGGTCACGATTCTTTTGTCAGCGGCTGCGATCCTTCTGATGAGCGAAGGCTACATGGCGCGCCGTGATCTGCTGCGGTTCGAGTATCCGCTGCTGATCGTGCTGGCGAGCGTTGGCATGATGGTCATGGTCTCGGCCGGTGACCTTATCGCGCTTTACATGGGCCTGGAGTTGCAGTCGTTGTCGCTTTACGTTGTGGCGGCACTACGACGTGACAGCGTGAAATCGACCGAAGCTGGGCTGAAGTACTTCGTCCTTGGCGCATTGTCTTCGGGCCTGCTTCTGTATGGGGCTTCGCTGGTATACGGCTTTGCGGGAACCACCCAGTTCGCCGGGATCATCGAAGCCGCGCAGGGCGAAACGCCGCTTGGCCTGCTGTTCGGTCTGGCGTTCATTTGTGCGGGTCTTGCCTTCAAGATCAGTGCCGCACCATTCCATATGTGGACACCTGACGTGTACGAAGGGTCGCCGACACCGGTGACGGCTTTCTTCGCGACCGCCCCCAAAGTTGCCGCGATGGGTCTGTTCGCACGTGTCGTACACGATGCTTTCGGCGGCGTGGTGGGCGACTGGCAACAGATATTGGCGGCGTTGTCTGTCGCGTCCATGTTTCTTGGCGCCGTGGCCGCAATCGGTCAGCGGAATATCAAGCGTCTGATGGCCTATTCCTCGATCGCACATATGGGGTACGCACTGATGGGGCTGGCGGCTGGCACTGCTTTGGGCGTCGAAAGCATGCTGATCTATATGGCGATCTACGTGACGATGAATATCGGAACCTTCGCCTTCATCCTTTCGATGGAAAAAGACGGAAGCCCGGTCGTCGAGATTGATGCCTTGTCGCTCTATTCAAAACGCGAACCGATGAAGGCACTGGCGATGCTGGTGCTGCTCTTTTCGCTTGCGGGTGTTCCGCCGTTGGTTGGGTTTTTTGGGAAATACGCGGTCCTTTTGGCTGCGGTTGATGCCGGTCTTGTCTGGCTGGCGGTGCTGGGCGTGATCGCTTCGGTCATTGGCGCGTTCTACTATCTGCGGATCGTCTACCTCATGTATTTCGGTACGTCGGAAAGCGAGCTGGACACAGGCGGATCCGGTGTGCTTTGGGGCTTTCTGGTCGCCAGCGCAGCCGCAATGGTTCTGGGCGTCGTGAACCTTTTCGGGGTCGAGGGCGCGGCAGCGGCCGCAGCGGCAACGCTTGTCAATTAACGGGCACGGTTCTTTCCGGCGAGTGATGCGCACTTTGCGGTTTTCGCATCCGAAACCGGCCCTCAGTTCAAGGCGAACGCGGCCATGATCGAACCGCTGCCCTGGCCTGATCGCACTGACCGGCTTGTCTATGAAGAGCTGGACAGCACCATGGCGGAAGCGGCACGGATTGCACCCGATCTTGCGCGACCCACCTGGATCGTGGCGCGCCACCAGACCGCCGCGCGCGGGCGTCGCGGGCGCCGATGGTCGGCTCCGATCGGCCATTTTGCGGCGACTTTCGTCTATCGACCCCAAGGAACAGCGGCAGACGCCGCTTTGCGGTCCTTTGCTGCCGCGAATGCCGTTTACGAGGCGCTGGCCTTGAAAGTGGATCGCGACCGCCTTTGGTTGAAATGGCCAAACGATGTCTTGTTGGATGGTGGCAAGGTGGCCGGCATCCTTTTGGAAAGTGTGGGAACGGCAAAGTCGCTTGATTGGCTGGCGATTGGCATCGGTGTAAATCTGATTGACGCGCCAATGGATGTTGCACCGACCGAGTTTGCGCCGGTTGGATTGGAACAAATGGGCGGCGATCCGGCGGACCCGGATGAGTTCCTGTCGCTTCTGGCTTCCAACATGGCAACGCAGGAAAAGCTGTTTGACGAACTTGGGTTCGCGCCCATCCGCAAGCACTGGCTTCGTCGCGCCGCCCGGCTGGGTGAGCCGATCACGGCCCGCACGGCACAGAGTGAAATCAAGGGTGTTTTCGAAACCATCGATGAAGCCGGTCAGCTTGTGCTTCGCACCGCAAAAGGGCAGGTTCGGATACCTGCCGCAGATGTGTATTTCTGAAGGACCCCATGCTGCTCTGCATTGATACCGGAAACACCAATACCGTCTTTGCGATCTGGGACGGACGCTCGTTTATTGGCACATGGCGTGCCTCGACCGAACATCAGCGAACAGCAGACCAGTATTTTGTCTGGCTGACAACGCTGATGCGCACCGAGGGGCTTGAGGATGTGCAAGTCGACGAGGTCGTGATCTCGTCCACCGTGCCGCGTGTGGTGTTTAATCTTCGCGTGCTGTGTGATCGATATTTCGGATGTCGGCCGCTTGTCGTCGGCAAGCCCGAATGCCTACTGCCTGTGCCGTACCGTGTGGATGACGGTGTGCGTCCCGGTCCTGATCGATTGGCCAACGCGGCCGCTGCCTTTGATCGCTATGGCGGAAACGGCGTTGTCGTCGATTTCGGAACCGCGACAAATTTCGATGTCGTTGCCGAGGATGGAGCCTATATCGGCGGCGTGATCTCACCTGGTGTGAACCTTTCGCTCGAGGCTTTGGCAGCTGGGGCCGCCGCCTTACCGCATGTCGATATCTCGCAACCCGAGAAGGTAATTGGCACAAACACCGTCGGCGCGATCCAGTCGGGTGTGTTCTGGGGCTATAGCGGCCTGATCGAAGGGATTGTGGCCCGCATTCAAGCAGAATACGGCACACCGCTGACCGTAATTGCCACCGGTGGGCTGGCGCCCTTGTTCGCGCAGGGCGACATAGAATTTGACCATATCGATGATGACCTCACCATGCACGGGCTGACGGTGATCCACGCATTCAACAAGGACACTGCATGAGCAACGAACGATTGATCTACCTGCCCCTTGGAGGGGCCGGTGAGATCGGGATGAATACCTATGTCTATGGCTGGGGTGCGCCCGGCAAGGAACGTCTGATCCTCGCCGATCTTGGGGTCACTTTCCCAGATATGGAAAGCTCGCCCGGTGTTGATCTTATCATGGCTGATATCGAATGGCTGGCCGAACGGGCTGACCGTATCGACGGTATTTTCATCACCCACGCGCATATGGATCATGTCGGCGCGGTCGGTCATCTTTGGGATCAGGTGCGCGCGCCGATCTATGCCCGCGCGTTCACGGGCCATCATGCCCGCGCTGCGATCGAAGAACACAGCCACGACCCCGAAGCGGTTCGGATCGTGCAAGCCTGGCCGGAACAGATCGAAGCAGGGCCATTCAAAGTTGGCTTCGCCCCGATCAGCCATTCGATCCCGGAAAGCTCGGCACTGATCATTGACACTCCAGCAGGCCGCATCGTTCACACGGGCGATTTCAAGTTGGATGAAACGCCGCTTGTCGGCGAGCCATTCGACGAAGGGTTTTGGCGCGGGATTGGTAAGGATGGGGTCCACGCGCTGGTGTGCGATTCCACCAACGTCATGACCCGACATCCGGGACGGTCAGAAGCAACCGTCGGTCCCGAGATCGTCAAGCTTGTGACCGAAGCACCTGGCATGTTCGTGGCCACCACATTCGCGTCCAACGTGGCACGGGTCAAAACGCTGGCCGATGCAGGTGTTGAGGCGGGTCGATCGGTCTGTCTGTTGGGCCGCGCCATGCGGCGGATGGTCGAAGCAGCGGTGCTGACGGGTGTCGTGACGGACTTCCCCACAACGGTTTCGCCTGAAGAAGCCGCTGACATTCCGCGCCAGAACCTGATGCTGCTTGTGACCGGTAGTCAGGGCGAACGGCGGGCCGCCAGCGCGGCCCTGTCGCGCGGTAAGTATCTGGGGTTGGAACTGGCCGAAGGCGATACGTTTCTGTTCTCCTCGAAAACCATTCCTGGCAATGAAAAAGGGGTCCTTCACATCGTGAATGCGCTTTCGGAAAAAGGTGTGGATGTCGTGGATGACAGTTCGGAGCTGTACCACGTGTCGGGCCATGCCAACCGACCGGACCTTGAACGCATGCACGACATCATTGCGCCCAAGATGGTGGTTCCCATGCACGGTGAACATCGGCACCTGCGCCAGCATGCCAAGCTTGCCAGGGAAAAAGGACTTGGCGCAATCGTCGCGGTCAACGGAACCATGGTCGATCTGACAGGAGATGCCCCAACGGTTGCGGAATATGTCGAAGCAGGTCGGGTTTATCTGGACGGCGACATTAAGATTGGTGCGCTTGACGGGATCGTGCGCGACCGGTTGAGGATGGCGATGAATGGGCACGCCATAATCTCGGTTGTTTTGGAAGACGACGATATGCTGGGCGAGCCATGGGTCGATCTGGTGGGGTTGCCCGAAGTGGGGACGTCCGGTTCATCACTGTCGGACGTGTTGGAAGAAGATCTGAGCCAGATGATCGGTCGGGCCAAGTCCAGCACCCGGTCGGATGATGATGATCTCGAGGAGGAAATCCGCAGAACCGTGCGCCGGACCGCCGATGGCGAAATCGGGAAGAAACCTGAGGTCACCGTTGTGATTAGCCGCCTAAGCTAATGACCGCTGTTCTGTTCGATCTTGATGGTACGCTTATTGACAGCCTGCCCAACATCACCGACGCGGTAAACACGGTCCTTCAAATGCGGAACCTTCCCGATTTGCCGCGACAGACCGTGGCTGGGTTTGTCGGGTGTGGTGTGTCTGTGCTGGTGGATCGCCTTATCGCCGCGACGCTTTTGGAAAGGGCCGAACGCGCGGCGGTGCTGAGCGACTTAATGGCTGCCTATGACAAAGAGGCGAAGAAAACCAAGGTTTTTCCGGGTGTGCGTGCCGCGCTTGAGGCGTTGCATGATCAAAGTACGCCGATGGGTTTGGTCACGAACAAGCCGCGCGCGCCGCTGGTGCTTACATTGGCAGCGGCCGATCTGGAACGTTTCTTCCAGGTCGTGGTCGCGGGAGACGACCTGGAAGAACGAAAACCCGACCCGATGCCCGTTTCGCATGCAATGGCGGCACTTGGCGTCGACCGCGCCATTTTCGTGGGGGATAGCGAGATCGATGCAGCGACCGCAAAAGCTGCGGATATTCCGTTTGTGCTTTTTACCGAGGGAATTCGTCAAATACCGGTCGTCGACATGAGCTTCGATGCGAAATTTGACGACTTCGGGGACTTAGTTGACTGCCTTGGGAACCTGATCCGTTAACTTTTGTTAACGCGATACATATCCCCCGACCTCCCACCCCTCGCTTACGGGAAAAGTTGTTAAGTTGACGTAAAATTTGAAGGCCAACTGACGATTTTTTCCGAAAGAGACTGTTTGGCAGCTTCTTCTAGCTGGCCTTCCGTTCCTCGAAACTCATCGCGATAAAACTTGGCATGTGATCGCCCATGCCGACAGTCTTGTTGCCGCTTCCGCCGCGCCCACGCTGTTGGGAGCGTTTGCCGCCGTCGTTGGGGGCATGGCTGACTTTCACGCTTTCGGTCGGTTCCGTGTTTTCGGGTTTGCGTCCGCCACTTTCAGATTTGCGTCCGCCGCGACTGCGCTGTGGTTTCTCTTCGGTCGCAACCACGGCCTCGGGCGCCTCGGCCACCGGGTTCTCGGCGCGCGTGATTTCCTTCGCGATCAGCTTTTCAATCGCTGCAAGATTCTTGCCATCAACGGGCGCTGAGATCATGACGGCCTTGCCTTCGCGACCTGCGCGTCCGGTCCGGCCAATCCGGTGCACATAGTCCTCGGAATGCGATGGCACGTCGTAATTGAACACATGACTGACGCTTGGAATGTCCAATCCGCGCGCAGCGACATCCGAGGCGACAAGGAAGCGCAAGCCCCCGTCGCGGAACGCATCCAACGTCTTGGTCCGCTGTGACTGTTCCAGGTCACCATGGATGGCTGCTGCGTCAAAACCATGCTTTTTCAGAGACTTGGCAACGATATCAACATCAACTTTGCGGTTACAGAACACGATCGCGTTCGTGCAGGCGTCGCCTTCTTTCTCGATCAAGGCACGCAGCACGTCGCGTTTTTCCTTTGCGGCCCGATCCCGTCGTGACGGTTTCATCAAGACAACTTCCTGTTCGATGGTCTCGGACGCGGTTGCCTGTCGTGCGACTTCAATCCGTTCTGGGTTCGAAAGGAACGTGTTGGTGATCCGCTCGATCTCGGGCGCCATTGTGGCGCTGAAGAAAAGGGTCTGTCGCGTGAATGGTGTCAGCGAAAAGATGCGTTCTATATCGGGGATGAACCCCATATCAAGCATGCGGTCAGCTTCGTCAACGACCATGATTTGCACACCGGTCAGCAGGAGCTTGCCGCGCTCGAAGTGATCCAGCAGGCGACCCGGCGTTGCAATCAGCACATCGACGCCACGATCGATCAGCAGATCCTGATCCTTGAAGCTGACGCCGCCGATCAGCAGCGCTTTGGTGAGCTTCACGTTTTGCGCGTAAGTATCGAAATTCTCGGCAACTTGTGCTGCCAGTTCACGTGTCGGGCATAGCACAAGGCTGCGCGGCATACGGGCACGGGCGCGTCCACGCGCCAGCATCGAAATCATCGGCAGGGTGAAGCTTGCGGTTTTCCCAGTTCCCGTTTGCGCGATACCCAGAACATCGCGCCCGTCCAAGGCGGGTGGAATGGCCCCCGCCTGAATGGGTGTTGGCTTTTCATAGCCTGCCGCTTCTACGGCTTTAAGGACTTTTGGCGACAGCGCCAGGTCAGAAAATTTTGTCATATCGGTCCAATGTTTACGGACCAATTGACGGCCCGTCGG
>JBCCCA010000142.1:0-8825 GCA_039033735.1 Pseudomonadota bacterium | reverse complement strand
CACGCACGAAGCACTGCTGTCTCAGCTCGATAAGCATCTGGAGAAAAACTCCCCACCGTGCCGCGTCCCATCTTGCAGCTGCTACGACGATCCTCGTAGCGCCTTCCGCAACGGCATACACAAGACACCGACAGCAACCCCCTCCCTCGCCCTTGCCTCCGTCAGGCCCAGGGTCTACGTTCAAGCCGACCACAGACCACGGCTCGCAGGGCTGTTCATAAAACCCGATGCACAGCCCCTTCCCTTCCTGTCGCAAATAGCTTTCGCCACCGGGATCGATCACATGGGGAAACTCGGTGTCGCGGGCCGCGATTTCCGGGATGTCGTCCGTCACAAGGTACTGGTGGGCCATCGGCAACAAGGGCAGATAAAGCCCCGCCAGCGCTGCCACTTCCCGGGCCCAAAGCCCGGCTGCATTGACAACATGCTCGGCGATGACGGTTCCCTGTTCGGTGGCAATCTCCCACCCGTCCGAATGCGGTTTCGTCTCGAGCACGCGATTATGAGTGACAATCTCGGCCCCACCCAGCCGTGCCGCCTTGGCGTAGGCATGCGTTGTGCCCGAGGGATCAAGATGCCCATCAAGCGGATCGTACAGCGCCCCCAGAATGCCGTCAGTATTCACCAGTTCGGCCATATCGCCAATCTCGGCGGGGGTCAGGATCGTGGTGTCCAGCCCCATATAGCGGTGCTTGGCGCGTTCGGCCTTCAGCATGTCAAAGCGTTCAGGCGTATCGGCCAGGGTCAGGCCGCCGACATGATGAAGACCACAGGACATGCCAGTCAACGCTTCGAGCTCCTTGTAAAGGCCAATCGTATACCCTTGAAGCGCCGCCATGTTTGTATCGCCATTCAGCGTGTGAAATCCGCCAGCCGCATGCCAGGTCGAGCCAGACGTCAGATCCGAGCGCTCGATTAGGCACACGTCGGACCAGCCAAGCTTTGTCAGGTGGTAAAGGACGGAACAGCCAACGACTCCGCCTCCGATCACAACAACCCTGTAGTGGCTCTTCATTCCTCAGTCTCCCGTCCAAGCGCAACCAATTGCGCATGTATCTCTGTGGCGCGCGGGTCATCCGCGTCCAATGCGAATATCCAGCCCTGTGTCAGAAGAAAGCTGGCCGAGTCGACGTCACCCGCGCGCATCTTTTCACTGGCTGCGTTTGTATAGATATCGATGACCTGTCCCAGATCGTTGCTCGAAACTGCGTCCGCAAGCGCATCGCTCATGCCCCTTTGGCGCCAGACATGCGCGTGGCGACCCATTTGTGAAACGCATGTGTCGGGCCATCCATAGCAGGCGAAAACCGTCCGCCGTCAAAGCCTGGTGCGCGCCGACCGGCCTGCATGCCCTCGACAACCGCAATGTCTTCGCGAAAGACGGTTTCCCACAGCTCGGCGTTCTTTTGGCGCAGCGTGGGATCGGTCTCCGGCGCCGCATAAAACAGATGGATGTGTTCGACCGTGCGCGTCGGGCCTTGAGGGTCGAGGATGATCGCAAAGCAATGATCCCGTTGAACGCCCAGCATCACATTCGGGGCAACCGTGATGTATTCGCCCGCCTGATCCCATTTGGCAGGCAGGTTCGGGAAATCGGGAAATGTCTGCCCATCTGCCCCGGTCAGCTGCCGATACACCTCGGTCCCCTGCCCGGAAAACTGGCCGGGCTCGTCAATGTGATAATGGTCTTCAAGACGCGAGTAGGTGTTCAGCGCCGGATGCACCCAAGGCAAGTGATAACTTTCGCAATAGTTTTCGACCGCAAGTTTCCAATTGGTATTGCAAGTCAGAGTAAAGCTGCTGTCGTTCAGATTGGCGTAAAGCGGATGGTCGAAATCGGCCCACCGCGCGATCAGCGCCGCGTGCTGCGTCTCGAACGCCGGGGCGTCGCCCGACAGGTTGACAAAGACCACGCCCATCCAGATGTGGCTGCGCACTTCGATCAGCCCCAACGTCGATTTCTCAATCCCCTCATGGGTGTTTTGGCCCGGGCCGCCGACATGGGGCGTGGCGACAAGCTTGCCGTCGTGACTGTAGCACCAGGAATGGTATGGGCAGCGAATGGCCCCTTCGATCCGTCGTGGCTCCGAGACAAGGATCATTCCGCGATGGCGGCACACATTCTGAAAGACCCGAACCTGCCCATCTTTCCCCCGCAGCACAAACAGTGGCACTCCAAGAAGATCGAGCGGCTTTGCATCCCCTGGCTCGGGCACCTCGGCCGCGATGCAGACCCCTGCCCAATTGTTGAACCAAAGTGGCCCGCGCTCGGCGTCGAACATGTCGTTCGAGATATAGTGCGCATTGGGAAGCCCGCGCGCCACCTCGATTGGGGTCAACACCTGATCCAGATCGGTGTGCATGGACCTATCCTCCTGCCGCCCATGCTGGAAGGGTCGCGCCAGACCATCGCGCCATTTACCGACAGACGGGGGACAAATTCCGACGCGGCATTCAATTGGCAAAAGCAGGCGTTTTGCTGTGCCGCTCAGGCGGTGAGGGTTTCCTCGCGCGCAAGCCACGCATCCGCCGTCATCTCGACCACCGCTCCTGTCGCCGCCGAGGCTTGTGCAGCCAGCCCCATCTCGACCGCGCGTGCCCCATCCCGCAATGTGACCTCGGGCATCCCGCCGCCCTTTACCACATCAAGGAAGCGGGCATGCTGGAAGAACGTCGACCCATTGTGATCGCCCGCATCCTGAATTGTCGGGTCCACAGGAATTTCGACCAGTTGCGGGCCCTTTGGGCTGCGCGGAGACGCAATGACCTGTGCGACAGGCGGTTCGCCCAAATGCGTTGGCCAGAACCGCCCCGGCCCAGGAACCTTGACCTCGATCTTTCCGGCCGGACCCACGCATGTAATTTCTTCCTGAAAGGTCGACCCCTCAGCATACATGCAAAGTTCCAACATCGCACGTGAGCCACGCGCAAAGTCGACGATCACGAAGGCGCCGTCCCAAATGTCGGGCACTTCCCCTTCGTAGCGTTCGTTCAGATGGTTCACGTCCTGCCCGGCGCTGGCCATGACGCGCACCGGCTCATCTTTCAAAATGAAGCGCATCAGGTCGAAGAAATGGCAGCATTTTTCAACCAATGTCCCACCCGTGTTGCGATTGAAACGGTTCCAGTCGCCCACCTTTTCCAGGAACGGAAAGCGGTGTTCACGGATCGTCAACATTGTCGGCCCGCCGGTCGCGGCGTCGATCTGTTGAATGAACGTCTGAATGGGCGGCATATAGCGGTATTCCATGCCCACCCAGATTGGCGCCATATAACTGGCATCCAGCGCGGCCAGCTTCGCCACATCTTCAGACCGCGTGAAAAGCGGCTTCTCGATCAACAACGGCAGATGACGGGTTGCGGCAATTTGATCGAACTGCGCGACGTGCAGGTGGTTCGGCGAGGCGATCAACAAGCAGTCCAGCGCCTCGATAGCCAACAGCTCTGCAACCGAGGCGCAAAGCTGCGCATTCGGCGCAATGGACTTGGCGGTGTTCGCCATAATCTCGTTGGGCTCAAAAATCGCGGCAACACGGGCTTCGGGCAAAAGCGCAATATTCCGCAAATGCTCCTGCCCCATCATGCCACAGCCGATGATACCATAATTAACCACTGAACCAGCCTTCCTCATGTCATTCGCGACACATAACGCGCGCGATCGGTGTTGAACCAAGTGCGTGAATATTCCGCAACATCTTTTGCTTCCGTCCGCCCCCAGCGTTCGACATACCCTGCGGTATCGCCTTCAAACACGTCGAGACTGCGGCCCCATTCCGGCACCTGTGCGATGCCGATCCGGTCTTCGGCCTGCGTAATCCAAAGGTTCAGGCTGCGTCGGTAAAACAGGTAAAGCGACTCGCTGAGATCCGTCGATGTGATCCGCTCAGCCCAGATGCCATCCAGCCAGATTTCCTCCAAGGCGACCGGCTGCGCGGACAAGCGACGTAAACGGCGCATCCGAAACGCGTGGGCCGCATGCCCGAAACGAGGCAGGTCGTCCGGCTTTTCCAGGCGCTTCACCTCAAGCAGGTCCGCCGTCGGAAGCCCCCCGCCCTCCAGCCGTTCCAGGCGAAAGAACGCGTACAGCCCAGAGGCTTCCGGACGGTGGCGCACATAGTTTCCCGAACCCTGAATGCGCTCGACAAGGCCCCGGCCCTCAAGCTCGCTCAGCGCCTTGCGCAACGTGCCGACGGCAATGCCCATATTGGCCGCCATCTCGCGCTCGGGCGCCAGGCGTTCGCCCTCGCGCAGCCGGCCGGCCGAGATATCACGGATCAGCGTCTCGGAGGCTTGGACATATTTCGGAAGCGCATAGGCTTCGGACACCATTGCGGCTATCCTCCTAAATTGATGCACTATTGATGCATTCGAAGCCGACTGCTATGCAAGTGAAAAGTGATCCCAATTGCAGGGTAGTCCATGACCATCGTCCCCATCACCTCGCCCGATCTCAATGCCGCAGAAGTCAGTTGGTTTTCTGCACTTTGTTCAGATGATTACCAGTTTCTGGGCGTCCCGGACGGCGATCTTCGGTCCAGTTTCGCCCATTGTCGGGATATCCTTCTGGAGGCGGAAAATCAGGGGTTTCGAAACATTCTCTGCCCTTCCTCCTATCAGGTCGGTCAGGACACGTTAAGCTTCGTGGCCGGCATGGCGCCTTTGACATCGAAGATCAACATGCTGGCCGCAGTGCGTTGTGGGGAAATGCAACCAATCATGCTGGCGCGCACATTGGCGACGCTGGACCATATGCTGGAAGGTCGGCTGACGGTGAACATTATCTCGTCCGACTTCCCCGGCGAGAAGGCGGAAAGCAATTTTCGGTATCAACGCTCGCGCGAAGTGGTCGAAATCCTAAAACAGGCCTGGACGCAGGACCAGATCACCTACAAGGGCGAGGTGTATGACTTTTCCGACCTGACGACGAACCCGGCCCGTCCCTATCAGCAAAACGGCGGCCCGCTTTTATATTTCGGCGGGTATTCCCCTTCGGCGCTCGACCTGTGCGGACAGCACTGCGACGTCTACCTGATGTGGCCCGAGCCCAAGGAAAACCTGGCCGATCGGATGAAGGCCGTTCATGCGGTCGCCGAGAATTACGATCGGACGCTGGATTACGGCCTTCGCGTCCACATGATCGTGCGCGACACCGAAGCAGAAGCGCGCGAATATGCCGATTACATCGTCTCAAAGCTGGATGACGAATACGGCACCCTGATCCGCGACCGCGCCCACGACAGCACGTCGCTTGGGGTCAGCCACCAAGCGCGTGCACGCGAGCTGGCCGACCAGTTCGGCTATGTCGAGCCGCATCTTTGGACCGGCATCGGGCGCGCGCGATCGGGCTGTGGCGCCGCGTTGGTCGGCTCGACAGATCAGGTGCTCAGCGAGATTGAAGCCTATCAAAAGATGGGCATTCGCGCCTTCATCTTTTCGGGCTATCCGCATATCGACGAATGCAAGCATTTCGGCGAAAAGGTCATGCCACACTTGAAAACCTGCTCGTTGCCCCATGTCTATGGCCGCGTGCCGGAAAGCACCCCCGCAACCCCCCTCGGCGTAGGAGAGAGAGTCTGATGGACCGCGTCACAATCCCAGGCGGCGTAGAATTAAGCCGCATTGTCTATGGCATGTGGCGCGTCGGTGATGACAGCGACACTTCGCCCGCCCATATCCGCGCTAAGATCGACGCTTGTCTGGCGCAAGGCATAACAACCATCGATCAAGCCGATATCTATGGCGGATATACGGCCGAAGGCTTGCTGGGCGCGTGTTTTAAGGACAATCCTGGCCTGCGAGACAGCGTCGAGATCGTCACCAAATGCGATATCATTGCGCCTGCCGGCCGCTATGCCGACGCGCCTGTGAAATATTACGACACGTCTGCGGCGCATATCACGAAGTCGATTGATATATCACTGACCGAGATGGCCATCGATCACATTGATCTGCTTTTGATCCATCGCCCCGATCCGCTGATGGACCACGAGGAAACCGGGCGCGCGCTTGATGATGCCGTGACCTCGGGCAAGGTGCGCGCGGTGGGCGTATCCAACTTCAAGCCGCATGATTGGATGTTATTACAGTCTGCAATGTCCACGCCTCTGGCAACCAATCAGATCGAGATCAGCTTGCAGCACCACTTGCCCTTCACCAACGGCGACATTGCGTTTCTGCAAGAACGCAAACTGTCCCCGATGGCCTGGTCGCCCTTGGGCGGCGGTGCGCTCTTCCAGGATGGCGAGCCACGGGCAACGGTCTCGAAAGTCGCGCTTCAAAACGGTGTCGAAGAAGCCGCTGTTGCCATCGCCTGGCTGCTGGCGCACCCGGTCGGCATTCTTCCGGTCATGGGCACCAACCGTCTTAACCGGATCGAAAGCTTCAGCGACGCGTTCAAAGTCAAAATGGACCGCGAAACCTGGTTCGAGCTTTACACGGCCGCTTTGGGCCATGAAGTCGCCTGATGAACAGCTTTGTGCCCGGACCCGAAACCGCCCGTCAATTCAGGTCCGCGCTTGGGCGGTTCGTGACGGGCGTGACCGTGGTCACCTGCCACACCCGGAAAGGGCCCCTTGGGATCACGGCGAACAGCTTTGCCAGTGTGTCACTGGACCCGCCGCTTGTGTTGTGGTCGCCCGCAAAATCTTCGTCGCGGCATGACGCCTTCGTCGACGCGGACCATTTCGTGATCCACGTGCTCGAGGCGTCACAAGCCGCGGTGTGTCAGCAATTCACCAAGGACGGCTACAATTTTGACGGGCTGGACCTTTCATCTGACAGCCGGGACGTGCCGCTCATTCAAGGGTGTCTTGCACAGTTCGAATGCCACCGCTTTGCCGCCCATGATGCGGGCGATCACACTGTGATCCTAGGAAAAGTCGTCAGCGCCGCGTCGCGGGAGGGTGAACCGCTTGCATTTTCCTCGGGCGCGCTTGGGCGATTTCAAGAAGGTCTGATCGAGACTGCGCCGGGGTAAGTGAACGCCACGTTTCTGGGCTCGCTCGCTGATATATTAGTATATCACCCAAATACACAACGCCGCGCCGTTGGCGTCACGCCATCTCCTCCACGGCGACAACACCGGGCAGCGATTTCAGCGCTCCCTTGATCTGGGGTGACACAGGCCAACCTTCGCCCAAGTCGATCGGCACATCCTGTGTTGCATCCTCAAGAGGGACCGACAACACAGTGACACGCACCGGCCCTTTGGTCTTGATCGCACCATCCTCGCGGAACCGGTCCAAAACCGAATGGATCATCACACCCGCCTCGGCCTGATCGATCATGACATTTAGCCCAACCGACACCCCTGCCGAGACAACGGTATCAATCGGCGCAACAGAGCGAGCGACCGGATCGAACTGGCCTTCGTTGAACCGCGCTTCCAGCGTCATAATCACCTGGTTTGTCTGATCAAACACGCTGCGCACCGTCTCGAAATCTTCGGGGAAAAGCGCGATACCACTGACCTGCTGGGACGGATCCGAAATATTCATCCGGAAAAACCGCGTTCCACGACCCGATTTGCGTTCCTGAAGCGCCGACACAATGACACCGACCCGCGCGACAGCCCCGCCATCGCGTTCGGCCTTTGCCTGCAATTCGGCCAATGTCAGCATGTTCTTTCGCTTAAGCGCCCCTGCGTAGTCATCCAGCGGATGCCCGGACAAATAAAACCCAATCGCCGTCTCTTCCTCGGCCAAGCGTTCGTTTGGCAGCCAATCGTCCACGGGGCTGAGCCGCGGTTCGGGCAAATCGTCGCCCGCCTCACCAAACAGGGACACCTGGTTTGACGCGCGTTGCTCAAAAATCGCCGCGGAATAGGCGGTCAGCGCGTCCAGCGATGCAAAAATGCGGCGACGGTTCGCATCTAGCTGATCAAATGCGCCCGCCCGCGCCATCATCTCAAGCGGGCGCTTTCCAACACGCTTCAGATCAACGCGACGCGCCACATCAAACACCGTGGCAAAAGGTTTGTCACCGCGCGCATCCGTTACAAGGCGCATTGCCTCGACGCCAACGTTTTTCAACGCGCCAAGTGCATAGACGAGCTTGCCGTTCCGCACTGTAAAGCGGGCGTCGGACCGATTCACACAAGGCGGAACGATCTCGAGGTCCAGACCGCGCCGGACTTCCTCGGCATAGACGCTCAACTTGTCCGTAAGATGCAGGTCGCAGTTCATCACGCCGGCCATGAATTCGACCGGATAGTTCGCCTTCAGCCAAGCCGTTTGATAGCTGACCACCGCATAGGCCGCAGCATGCGACTTATTGAACCCGTAATTGGCAAACTTGTCGAGAAGGTGCCAAACCTCCAAGGCCTTCGCCTTGTCGACACCGTTCTTGGCGGCACCCTCAAGGAACTTGGGGCGTTCGGCATCCATGGCGGCCTGAATCTTCTTACCCATGGCGCGGCGCAACAGGTCAGCACCGCCAAGGGAATAGCCGGCCATCTCCTGCGCGATCTGCATCACCTGCTCCTGATAGACGATGATGCCCTGGGTCTCGTCCAGGATATGATCAATTAACGGATGCAATGTTTCGCGCGTGGCACGTTCGTTCTTCACATCGCAATATTGCGGAATGTTCTCCATCGGGCCGGGCCGATAGAGCGCCACCAGGGCCACGATATCCTCAATGCAGTTCGGTTTCATGCGCCTGAGCGCGTCCATCATTCCCGAGCTTTCCACCTGAAAGACCGCAACAGTGCGCGCTTTGGAATAGAGGTTATAGGTTTTCTCATCATCCAGCGGGATTGCCCCAATGTCGATTATGACACCCTGATCACACAACAAATTCAATGCATTCTGGATCACAGTTAAAGT
>JBCCCA010000141.1:0-8886 GCA_039033735.1 Pseudomonadota bacterium | reverse complement strand
GTGCAGCTGTAGGGCTTCGGCAGCTCATTGAAGGCTTTGCTGCTATCAAGTGAATTGCCGTCCAATTGAAGCCGGCCCTCTCGGCCACTCTTTCACAAGCTAGATTGCCGCAGAAGCGGACATTTGGCCGGAAGGGCTATGTGTCTGCTTCGTCCCGCGCTGCCGACCTTGGCATCCATTTCTGAGGGTTTGACCCAACCAAAAGGGTCAGATGACCGCTTTGAGCCCGAAGTGACCGATACTGCGGTTTGCACGAATGTCACAGGCGCGCGGCTAAGCTGACTTTGCTAAGTTTGATAGATGGATGTTTTGAGCCAAGTGCCTGTGTAGAAGGTATCCGGGACTAGCCTTTTCATCGCTTTGCAGTTGTTTCACCTATCCAACGAAGCGCCATCTCCGCAAACGGACGCGTTTTATAGTTCCCCTTTGCAGCGTCTTCTGCGTAGTAGGCGTGTTTTGATGACCACCTTTCCACTAGTCCTTCTTCTGCAAGAACGCCGGCTTCTGGAAAACGACCCTCCAGAATTAGCGACACCACATGAAGTTCAAACAATGCGCGACGATCTTGCTTACGGATTGCGGCCACGCGATCTGCGAAATCTGGCAATGCTGACGGATTAAATACGCTGCATCGATCAAGAAACTCCCGAAAACCGGCAGCTGCAACACTGAGGTCACTTTCCAAAACTTCGACGCATTCGACCTGCAACGGAGTGGCCGTGAATGCTCCAACGGACCTGAAGGATAAGGGCTGTCTTTCGTTTCCGTCGATGTGAAGGATTTGCCACAAGAGCGGGTCAATATCCATCGGTTTGACACGGCATTGGAACTTCAGACCGCTATTCAGATCTGGGTCGCGTTGCGAATATTCCACCGCCGCAAACATCCCGTTGTTGTTCCGATACGCTAATTGGTAAGCGAGTTTTCCGGTCCATCCCGATCCTTTGACGACAGACTTGATTTCTGACGTAAGCCTTTCTGCCCGTGCCTTACGTGCAGCCGCTAGTTCTCGCTTGCTAATTTTCTCTGCCACCCTTGTTTCTCCTAGTCATTTCCGTCTTTTTACCGCCTTGCTCAATCCGAGCAAATCTTATGGCGCACTGGTTGTAAGGTTGAGTTTAAATGACAGGAGAGTCCCAGGGACCTTTCCTACCAGCCTCAAAGCAAAGGTCCGCTTCGGGTTGGCTGCGGCAATCCGCGGGTCGTAGATGAATGGCCGCAAAGTCCGCATAGCGGTCATTGGCGGCCAAATTGAGGTTAAGATGCCCGAGCAAACCGTCAGATGACCGGTTTGAGCCCACTTTACCTAATGCTGCAGCGCATGCGGATGTCCGTTCTGCTCCAGTGAGAGCAGCAGTCAGCCTGCGCCAAGCGTTTGAAGGATTGCATCCACGATCTTTTGCCCGCCTTTTGAGGAAGGCTCTATTGGAGACATTTCCGAGAAATCATCCTTATCTGAGCATACCACGTCTAATCGGATCACCGATATGCCACGAGCTTCTGCGAGACTTAAGATAATAGCGTTAAATGCGCCAATCGCAGATGGTGCATGATCCCGCATTTCCCGCTCTGCGAAAGGGATGGCAGTGTAAATTGTGCAGACGATTACTCTGAGGCCACCTTCAGAAACTGTGTCCAACATCCACCCATACGCGATTTCAAAATCCGCAAGCGGCGATGCGATAAGGTCCGCCAGGTTGGCTCCTTCGGCAACCTGCACGAGCAGATGGCGGAATTTCATGAGATCGTTTCCGCCGATACTCACGACAATATCTGTCGTGTGAGTTGGCACTTTCTCAAGCTGGTTTGGGATGTCCTCAATGCAGTCGCCATCTACAGCGACTTTGAACGCCGACCAAGACTTTGGAATTGAACGACGCATCTGTTCGATGACGCCAGGTTCCCCTGGAATGTACTCGTCATTGTCAAAGATGGAGTCTCCCATCAGACAAATATGCTTTTCGGCCATTGGATTGCTCGTTCGCGAAATTCAGTTCGAGGGACCACTACCTGATCGAGCCGCAACTTCAATCACTGTTCCCGAAAACGGACGTTCTTTCAGCTCCGGGGAACGGCAGCAAAGTCCGCATAGCAGTCATTTGCTCTCGACGCAGCGGGTCAGCTTTCCGCCCTTCATAAGCGCATATCACTGCAGTCCACATTGTTCACACGAAGCGAGCAGCGGCTTTGGCCGTCAAGGAATCGAATGGCCCTAGCACCTTCGTTCACAATCTGAAGCACAGCGAGCAAGTAGTGACTGCCGGCTGACGGCAGATTGAGCCAAGACTGAACCAAAGAGCAAATCTTGGTGTCACCAAGCATCCAAACCATATGATTTTATTGGCGCACCCGAGAGGATTCGAACCTCTGGCCTCTGCCTTCGGAGGGCAGCGCTCTATCCAGCTGAGCTACGGGTGCCTGTCGCGTCTATAGCTGCGGAGACAGACTGTTGCAATTCGAATGATTGCTTAACCTCGAAGCCACGAATAGTCGTTAATCGTGGTGCGGGGGCGTCATTGGTGTGGAGCCATGGACGACAAGTTGAGTAACGAGGACTGGGATCGAATTTTATTCGCCCTTTCGCAGTTTAGTCATAATCCCGACTTTCACGATACGCGGTCACGCGTGAAACGGCTGCTTGACGAGTGTAACGCACAAGGCAATGCCAGACGGACATCGTGAGAAACAGCCCCCTGCAAACATGCATAGTCTCAGACGCAAAGCGATGACTTTATTGCAGGCTGTTGTCAGGCAAACAGCTCGTGGCACAGCTCCAGCGCGTCGATCAGCACGTCGACCTCATCGGTCGTGTTATACAGACCGAAGCTTGCCCGTGTCGTCGCGTTCAGCCCCAGATGATCCATCAGCGGACCAACGCAATGCTGACCGGCCCGGACGGCAACGCCCTTTTTGTCGAGCACGGTCGAGATATCATGGGGGTGCGCCGGACCGTCCAGGGTGAATGAAAAAATCGCACCCTTGTCCTGCGTTGTTCCCTGTACCTGAAGCCAGTTCAGACCATCCAGGCGCGCACGCGCATAGTCGCGAAGTTGATCCTCGTGATCCGCGATGTTCTGCATGCCGACGCCCATCATATAATCCAGCGCCGCGCCAAGCCCTATTTGCTGCACGATCCCGGGCGTTCCAGCTTCAAACTTCATCGGCGGATCATTCCACAGAACAGTCTCCTTATGGACCTCGCGGATCATGTCACCGCCACCGATGAAAGGCCGCATCTCCTCCATCCGATCTTTGCGGACATAGATCGCCCCCGAGCCCGACGGTCCATAAAGCTTGTGCCCCGTAATGGCGTAAAAATCGCAGCCAAGGTCTTGCATGTCGACCGGCATGTGAACGGCGGCCTGTGATCCATCGACAAGGACCGGAACGCCTTGCTCCCGCGCGCCATCGCAGATCGCTTTGATATCAACCTTGGTGCCCAGAACATTCGACAAGTGCGTGACGGCGATCAGTTTGGTGCGGGGCGTGATCGCGGCCAGCACCTTTTCGGGTGGAAGCGCACCGGTTTCGTCGACATCCACCCAGACCAGCTTTACGCCTTGGCGTTCACGTAGGAAATGCCAGGGCACGATATTGGCATGATGCTCCATCACCGAAAGGATGATTTCGTCGCCCGCCTCCATGCGCGGCATGGCCCAGCTATAGGCGACCATATTGATGCCCTCGGTCGTACCCGAGTTCATGATGATCTCGTCTTCGCTTGCGGCGTTCAGAAATTTGGCAAGCGTGCCGCGAACAGCCTCGTATTTCTCGGTCGCAAGATTGGACAAATAGTGCAGGCCGCGGTGCACATTGGCGTATTCCATCGAATAGGCTTGCGTGACCGCATCGATCACCACTTGCGGCTTTTGCGCGGACGCGCCGTTGTCCAGATAAACAAGGGGCTTGCCGTTCACTTCCCGCGACAGAATGGGGAAGTCGGCCCGAATGGTGTCAACATCATACATCAGAAACGCCCGGTGCAGGGCCGGCCATGAAGGGCGCGGCAATGAAAAACACGATGAACGACGCGATAAGCGTGACAGCAACGGCGCGCCCTAGGGTGCTGAACCCGTGCAAAGCGGCGACAAAGTTGATCTGGACCCACACCATGTAAAGGACGACGGCATACAGGAACAGGATCGCCAGGCTTGGCGAAAAGAGCGCCAGCATCACCTGGATCGCCGTCGCGGGCAGGATCATTGCCTGAAGAACCACGATCAGAAGCAAGGCGTCTTCAAAGTTGCCCACCCCCTGAAACCACTTTCCGACGAAGGACAGGATCAAAGCAAAGCCCGAGGCGACGCACAGATAGAAGACCAGTGACCGAAGCGGCTCGCTTGTGATCTGGACGTCGGGGATCGCGGCAAAAAGCGCGGTGTCCAGCATGACGTTCAGAATGGCGACAAGAACCAGCGCGGGCAGGACAACGTCGCGGGGCACGCCAAGCGCCAGGATATCCGCCGCCGCAGCGCGAGGTTCCCGGACGGCGCGCACACCTTGCGCAAGAAGAGAGTCGAGCAATGTCATACAGCCGTTCCCTGCCCTGTACGAACGGCAGCCACAAGCCCGAACAGCGTGAAGATCACAAATGCGCCAATAGCCGCAAGAGCTGCGATGGCTGAACCGGCGGACTCGCCGGTGAACCCGGCCGCCAGTCCTGAAAACAGCCAGAGCGGGCTGGACGCCAGCAAGGCCCAGAACAGCGCCATGCGAACATGGTGCGCAGGTGCGCTTATTTTGAACGCTTTCAGAGCCAGGACGATGATAAGGGACAGCACATAAAGTACCAAGGGCATCATCAGAAGCCAGGCGAAGAAAGCCCCCGCCATCCGGTCCTGGAACGGGATGGACGGGTCGTAATGCGCCAGCCGCGACAGAAATGGCAATGCGGCCACAAAGATAAGGAAACACGCCCCCATAAGCACGGCAAGCGCCCGGCCTTCGCTGTTTTGTCCAGCACGCATCTGCCGCATCTGCACCTGTGTCGGCGTGCGGTAGGTGTGTAGGATATCGAGCGCAATGCTCATATACGTCTTATCCCGTTTGGCTACGACCTGTGCCGCAGCAACCAGCCTTCAAGCCTGGACTGCATGTCCTCGGCAATCGCTTCATCCTCAATTTCGTCAATGGCTTCTGCCAGGAACGCGAGAACAAGCAGATCTTGCGCATCGGCTTCCGGAACGCCCCTTGATCTCAGGTAGAACAAGGCTTCCTCGTCGATGGCACCGCTGGTGCTGCCGTGGGAACAAGCCACATCGTCGGCATAGATTTCAAGCTCGGGCTTGGCAAGGAACTGGGCATCGTCGTCCAGCAGCAACGACTGGCTGATCTGATAGCCATCCGTCTTCTGGGCGCCCTGTTTAACCAGAATTTTGCCCTGAAACGCGCCAATGGCCCCGTTCTTAAGCACTTTCTTGAAGACCTGACGGCTTTCACAATTCACCGCATCGTGGGTGACGAAAACAGTGTCATCGTGCAAGAAATCACCGTCGCCCACCGCCGCACCCGCGATGTGGGCTGTCGCATTATCGCCGGTCAGCTCGATGAACGCCTCGTTGCGGGTCAAGCGCCCATTGGCCGTCAGCGTAAAGCTCTTAAACACGCTTTCTTCGCCTAGTTTTGCGAAAAGATGCGTAACCGCGCGACGCTCGTGGTCGCGGCCCTGACTGCGGATATGGTGGAAGGCCGCGCGATTAGCCACGTCAACCTCGAAGCACTTGTTGAACCGTGCCGCTGCCGGTCCACCTTCCAGAACCGTAACCTCGGCCCCTTCTTCAACTTTCACAAGGAAGTGCAGGATGGCATCGCTGTCGGTCTTCTCGTGCAGATAACGCAGATGTATCGGCTTTGACGGCTTGCCCGTCACCCGCAGCACAACCCCGTCCTTTGCAAAGGCCGTATTCAGCGCTGCAAAGGGTCGCTCGACCGGCACCTGACCGCGCGCTTCCAGCACACCGTACAAGTCTTTCGCCCAATGGATGTCATGCTGGACAGCATCCGCCAGGCGCATCAATTCCACACCTTCCAGTTCCAGGGGGTCGGACGCTTCGGCATCATAGACGCCATCGCGGAAGACGATGCTCAGCCGGTCAAGATCGCAAAAAGCTGGATTGTCATCGCCTTCGAACAAGGCGGCTTCCGGCGCATCAGCCGCATTCAATGTATCAGGCCGTGTGAACCGCCAGTATTCATCCCGTGGGCCGGGAAGTCCCATGGCCCGGAACCGCGCCAGCGCCTCGTCACGCGCCTTGTTGGCCCAGACCGCGCCGTCCGGCCGCCTAAGCGGTGCAAGACGGGCTTCTGTCAGATCCTGCTTTGCTTGTGGCAAGGCCATTACGCGACCTCCGAAAGAATGTCGGCATATCCGTTGTTCTCGACTTCCAGTGCCAGTTCGGGACCACCGGTCTTGATGATGCGCCCGTCGGCCATGATGTGAACGACATCCGGTTTGATGTGGTCCAACAAGCGCTGGTAGTGCGTGATCACAAGGAACGAACGGCCTGCATCGCGCAGCGCATTCACACCTTCCGACACAAGGCGCATCGCATCGACATCCAGGCCTGAATCCGTCTCGTCCAGGATGCACATCTTGGGCTCAAGCATTGCCATCTGAAGGATTTCGTTGCGCTTTTTTTCACCGCCTGAGAAGCCGACATTGACCGGCCGCTTCAGCATGTCCGCGTCAATGTTCAAGGTCTTTGCCTTCTCACGGATCAGCTTGAGAAATTCCGCAGCGCTCAACTCTTCCTCGTCGCGCGCCTTGCGCTGAGCATTCAAAGCGGTGCGCAGGAACGTCATGTTGCCGACGCCGGGGATTTCGACAGGGTACTGGAACGCCAGGAAAAGGCCCGCTGCCGCACGCTCTTCCGGCTCCATGTCCAGAACATCCTCGCCTTCAAGCGTGGCCGCACCCTCAGTGACCTCATAGCCATCACGGCCCGACAGGACATAGGACAAGGTCGACTTGCCCGATCCGTTCGGCCCCATGATCGCGTGCACGGCGCCGGCATGCACGTCAAGGTCGACCCCTTTCAGGATTTGTTTGTCTTCTTCCTCAAGTTTCACATGGAGGTTATTGATTTTCAGCATGTTTTCCTCACGAAACGCAAAAGGGCGGCCCTTGCATTTCTGCAAGGCCGACCATGTTGGATGGGTTGTAGGTTAGGGTTAGACGGCGGCCAGCGCCGCTTCGACATACTCTTTCGAGAAAAACCCGGCGTAAAGCCCGGGCATCGCTTGAATGAGGTCTGCCTTGTAATGGAACACGGCGCCGAAGCCGCCTGCCAGGCCAAGGAACCGCACGCCGCGCATCAGCCTGAAAGTCCAGCCGAACGCGAGAGCCAAAAGCCCGCCGAACAGGAAAGGCGCGTATTGCATGTAGGGTTCCGCAATCGCAGGCGCCGAAAGCTGTAACAGGCCACCGGCTCCGTAAAAATGGAAGTCCATGGCCTGCCCCACAAACATCGACATGCCACCGAAAAACACGGCCAGAAGGGTCAGCGTTCCGGTGGAACCCGACGTCAGGTCGATATTCTTCGCCTTCTTTTTCTTTATGCGGACGGTGTTGGTGGCCTTGCCTTTTTTCTTGCCATAGACCTGCGCTTCGTCCACTGGGCCGATATGTACCTCGCCCATGGTGTTCGAGCCACCCTTCCGGATCTTCGCGATGCGCTTGTCGAACCCATCGCGTTGGTCGTTCGCTAAAGACATGCCTGTCATCCCATAGTGAAACTTGCGCAGATTTTCCCAACCGAATGTGGCGACACAAAGGCGTATAAACGGAGAATTCCGCGCGATTTCCGTGATATGACAAGGCCCTCAGCACGTTTCAGACCACCGTAACCGCGGTGCCCGAGGCCGAGACCATCAGCATGTTGTTAACCACTTCATAGTCGAGATCGACACCCACGACAGCATTGCCACCCGCTTGTCCGGCGCGCTGTTCAAGTTCCTGAAGTGCGATCGTGCGGGCTTTGGCAAGCTCTTCCTCATAGGCGCCCGAGCGTCCACCAACGATATCGGTGATCGACGCAAAGATGTCGCGGAAAACATTCGCCCCCAGAATGGCCTCGCCCACGACAACGCCGTGATAGCTCTGGATCGATTTGCCCTCGATAGAGGGCGTGGTGGTCACGATCATCTTCGTCTCTCCCCAAGGGGTCATGTCTTGTTGCCTGCCCGCATCACCAAGCTTGCAAACAAGCTGCCCAGAATGCCCCAAAGAGAAACACGGTATACGGCAAAACGACCCGCAAGAGCCGGCTCCCAACAAGGGCGCTGCTATATTCATGGTGCCGCTGGCTCATCATGAGCAGTTCTCGCTTTTCTCTTAGCGGATGCCGAATGGGCAGTTTCTGATAGTCAAAATTTGGATCGTCAGTTTCGCTCACGTCGTCACCCGACGCTGCCCTCCAACGAAATCGCCACCAACTGCTGCGCTTCCATTGCAAACTCCATCGGAAGCGCTTGCAGCACCTCCTTACAGAACCCGTTCACGACAAGCGCCACAGCCTCTTCTTCGTCCATGCCGCGCTGGCGACAATAGAAAAGCTGGTCGTCATCGACCTTCGACGTCGTCGCCTCGTGCTCGACCCGCGAGGAATTGTTCTTAACCTCGATGTACGGCACGGTATGCGCCCCGCATTTGTCGCCGATCAGCAAGCTGTCACACTGGGTGTAATTCCGGCTGTCTTTGGCACGCGGGTGCATTGAGACCAGCCCGCGATAGGTGTTCTGCGCGTGGCCCGCGCTGATCCCTTTTGAGACGATCCGCGACTTGGTATTCTTGCCCAGATGCACCATCTTCGTGCCGGTATCAGCTTGCTGATAGTTGTTGGTGATGGCAATCGAATAGAACTCGCCCTGACTGTCATCGCCGCGCAG
>JBCCCA010000140.1:0-8919 GCA_039033735.1 Pseudomonadota bacterium | reverse complement strand
CGGTTCAATCCGGACGACACAGCACCCAGACCGGTTCTTGTCGCGCGCAAGCTTTCGATTGCCATGTTCACACACCCTATGCCATCACTTCAGCGGGGCAGCCACGGGGAAATGGCATGGACGGGCAACCGTCAGGAGAGACCGAGGACTGGGGTCCGTTTGGACGCCCTTTGTTCGATGACCCCTCGTCACGTGCCTTGGCGCGCGTGGGTGTTGTGGATGTCGGGTCGAATTCGGTCCGCCTTGTGGTGTTCGATGGCGCAGCGCGCAGCCCGGCGTATTTCTTCAACGAAAAAGTTATGGCCGGGCTGGGCACGGGTCTGGCGGAAACTGGGCGGTTGCATCCCGACGGCCGGGATCGCGCGCTGAAGGCAATCAAGCGCTTCCAGATGCTGGCGGATGCCATGGATATCTCGCCCTTGACCGCGGTGGCGACCGCGGCGGTGCGCGAAGCCAAGGATGGCCCCGACTTCTGCGACGACGTCCTGCGAGAGACCGGCCTGACGCTTTGGGTGATCAAAGGCGCCGAAGAAGCGCGGCTTTCGGCCCAGGGCGTTCTGCTGGGCTGGCCTGGCGCGTCGGGGTTGGTCTGCGATATCGGTGGGTCCTCGATGGAACTGGCAGAAGTGAAAGATGGTGCGGTGGGCACCTGCCTGTCGTCAAAACTTGGCCCCCAACGGCTGAAAACCATCAAAGGCGGCCAGAAGGCCCGGCGCAAGGCGATCCAGGCGGGCGTGGCCGAGCTTGTCGCGAAGGTTGACACAACGTCCGACCGCCTTTTCCTGGTCGGCGGGTCGTGGCGCGCCATTGCCCGGATCGACATGGATCGGCGCGGCTACCCCCTGACCGTGCTGCATGAATACCGCATGACGCGAAAGGCGCTCTACGCCACGATCCAGCATGTCGAAGAAACCACGACGGACGATCTGCGCGCGCGCACCGGCATTGGCGAAAGCCGGATGGCGCTGGTGCCGCTGGCCGCTCAGGTCCTGAAGGAAATGGTTCGCGCGCTGAAGCCCAAGGAAATCATCATCTCAAGTTACGGCATCCGGGAAGGCATGCTGTATGAACAGATGCCTGACCCTCTGCGCAACCGCGACCCTTTGATCGAAGCCTGCCGATTTGCCGAATACAAGGACGCGCGAATGCCCGGATTTGGCCGTCGATTATTCGAGTTCGTCCAACCGCTTGTGACCTCGCGGAACGCCCCCCAGAAGCGCTTGGTCAAGGCGGCCTGCCTTTTGCATGATATCAGTTGGCGCGCGCACCCCGATTACCGCCACGAGGTCTGCTTTGACGAAGTGACACGCGCCAATCTCGGCGGGCTGA
Organism: Pseudomonadota bacterium; assembly: GCA_039033735.1. Taxonomy (GTDB): domain Bacteria; phylum Pseudomonadota; class Alphaproteobacteria; order Rhodobacterales; family Rhodobacteraceae; genus JAJDOD01. The sequence continues at coordinate 7,590 of JBCCCA010000140.1, read as the reverse complement.
CACACAAGGAACGCGTCTTCCTCGGCGTCGCCCTTTTGCATCGCTACAAGAATTCCCGTGACGGCTCTCCCTTTACGGAACTGTTCGAAATGCTGTCGGACGATGATCTGCGTTGGGCCGAAATCCTGGGCAAGGCGATGCGATTTGGCGCCATGCTGACCGCGTCCAAGGACAAGGCCATGGGGAAACTGCGCTACTATCCGAAGCGCAAGTGTCTCGAGCTTCACCTGTCGCCCGGCACCCGCGACCTGTTCGGAGAAGTGGCCGAAGCGCGGCTGGGCGCGCTGGCGCAGACGCTGGGGGAGATAGAGGTGCGGGTCAAGGGGCGATAGCCCTCGGATCAAAGCTCGGTTTCGCCCTCGGGCCGTCCCAATTCCTCGTCCGTCTTGCGCCGTATGATGATATCGCCGTTCGGCAGGACTTCGGGCGGATGATAGGCATTCAGATTGTCGACGAACCCCTGCAAATCCTCCAACGCCGGTTCCATTTCCTCCAGGAACCCTTGCATGAAAAGCCGCAGAGCTTCGCCCATAAGGTCACGACCGCGATCCTCCTCCGCCAAAACAGGCCCGGCAAAAATCAGGAAAGTCAGAACGAACACCCGTTTCATAGACCAAGACTACCACACTCGGACTTCATTGGCCCGAAAATACCTCGTGGGGGTGAATGGGCCACCGGCCCAGAGGGGGAGCAGCGCTCCCCCGCGCGCACTTGGCGCGCCCAGCGCGACGCAAAACGTCGTGTGCCCGCGGCACGCGGGCGCCGTTCAAACCCCAAGACACCAGCGCATAATGGCCTTTTGCGCGTGCAACCGATTTTCGGCTTCGTCAAAGATGACCGAATGCTCCCCGTCCATCACGTCATTGGTGGCCTCTTCGCCGCGGTGGGCGGGCAGGCAATGCATGAAAAGCGCGTGCTCTTTGGCATGGGACATCAACGTGGCATCCACCTGATAGGGGCGAAGCTGATTGTGGCGCCGTTCCTTGGCGGTCTGGCTGTCATGCATCGACACCCATGTATCGGTCACCACCAGGTCAGCTCCGTCGACGGCGCGCGCCGGATCCCGCTCGATGACAACCGGCCGTCCGGCCGATGCGGCAAAAGCAAGCGCATCCTCTTCCGGGTCAAGGGTTTCCGGCCCGGAAAACACAAGATCGAAGCCCATTTGTCCGGCAGCGTGGGCGAAACTGGCAAACACGTTGTTGCCATCACCGCACCAGACAACCTTCTTGCCGGCAATCGGTCCGCGATGTTCCTCGAACGTCATCAAATCGGCCATGATCTGGCAGGGATGGGTCCGGTTCGTCAGCCCGTTGATGACCGGCACGTTGGCATGTTCGGCCAGTTCCAACAGGGCTTCTTCCTCAAAGGTCCGGATCATGATCAGATCGACATAGCGCGACAGGACCCGCGCAGTGTCCGCAATGGTCTCGCCGTGGCCCAGCTGCATTTCGGACCCGGTCAGCACAAGCGTTTCGCCGCCCATCTGACGCACACCGACGTCAAACGAGACGCGTGTGCGGGTCGAGGGCTTCTCGAAGATCAGCGCAACCATGTGGCCCGCCAGGGGTGTCGTATCGTCGAGCGTGCCTTTCGGACGCCCGGCGCGCGCTGTTTTCATTGCCTGGGCCTGGTCCAGAATGGACCGGAGCGCCGCGGGCTCGGTCTTGTTGATGTCAAGAAAATGGGTCATGCGTTTCGCCTCTCGCGGCGTCGGAATTTGCGTATTTTCGACAAGATGAAGATCAGGTCGTTTTCAGACTGGCGGCGGTGCGGTCCAGGCGGCGATAGGCCTCGTCGATCTCGCCGTCGCTGATATTCAGCGGGGGCAGAAGGCGCACGATATTATCGGCGGCCGGTACCACGATCACCTCATTGGCGAAGCCGGCCTTTACGATTTCGCCATTAGGGACCTTGCATTTCAGACCCAGCATCAGACCGACCCCCCGCACGAATTCGAAGACATCCGGGTGGGTGGCCACCAGGCCTTCGAGTTTCTGACGAAGAAGGCCGGATTTGCGGTTCACCTCCTCCAGAAAGGCGGGGTCGGCAACGGTCTTCATCACCGCATTCCCAACGGCGCAGGCCAACGGGTTGCCGCCATAGGTCGAGCCGTGGGTGCCCAGCGTCATGCCAACGGCGGCCGCTTCGGTGGCGAGGACAGCGCCCAGAGGAAAGCCGCCACCGATGCCCTTGGCGACCATCATGATGTCCGGCGTGACACCCGCCCATTCATGGGCAAACAGTTTGCCCGTTCGCCCGACACCGCATTGCACTTCATCAAAGATCAGCAGCGTTCCGGTCTGATCACACAGGTCGCGCAAGCCTTTCAGACACTGGTCGGGCACAGGGACAATGCCGCCTTCGCCCTGCACCGGTTCGATCATGATGGCGCATGTCGTGTCGGTCACCGCGGCCCGCAACGCATCGTGATCGGCGAAGGGAAGCTGTGTGAAGCCGGGCAGAACTGGACCGAAGCCTTTGACCATCTTTTCGGCGCCCGAGGCGGCAATCGCGGCAGACGACCGGCCATGGAAGGCACCGTGGAAGGCCAGGATTTCCGTTCGGTCCTGACCTTTGTCGGACCAGTATTTGCGCGCCATTTTGACGGCAAGTTCGCACGCTTCGGTGCCGGAGTTGGTGAAGAACACCGTGTCGGCAAACGTGGCCTCGGTCAGTCGATCCGCCAATTCCTGTTGTTGGTCAATCTGGTAAAGGTTCGACACGTGCCACAGTGTTTCGGCCTGTTTGGTCAACGCGGCCGTCAGGCCCGGATCGGCATGGCCAAGCACATTCACGGCAATCCCCGCGCCCAGATCCAGAAAACGTCGGCCATCCGCCTCGACCAGCCAGGTGCCTTCGCCTTTGACGAAATTCATCGGCGCGCGGGAATAAGTGGGCAGAACGGACGGGATCATCGGGTCATCCTTTATCGAGAGCCAAGAGGTGCCAGCCGGGGCTGGTCAAGTCAACGGGAGTTGGAAGCAGACGTGGCGAAGCTGACGCTGGATCAGCGTCGGCGTCGGGGCAATGTTTGCGTCAGACACGTCATGGACGGGGCTTTAGAGGAAGTGCGCTGAAAGCTCAAGCGTTTTGCGCAGCATCCCGCACGGTGCCAGGGTCAAGGAAGGCTTCAACGGCAGCCGTTGCAATCACCGTCACCTCGCCCGTGTCCGGGTTGGTCACATCGAGCCCGCCTTCGGTTGCCACGACGCTGACCTGCCCGCGCGGCAGCCTGGCCTTCAGCGCGTCGGTGTCGAGCGCTTCGGGGGTCTGCACCCCGACCGTCACCCGCACCTGCATAACGCCGTGGTCAAGCCCGAGCGCGCCAAAAAGCGGGATCGACGAGTGGCGGATCGCGTCTTCGATCGCGCGTGCAGCCGCCTTGGTGTAGTCCTGCCCATGCAGGTCGTTGCCCATGCCCATTTCGATAATGAAACGCTGCATCAGAGACCCTCCAACGCCACCGAGATGGCCGCGTTGGCGATCACGGTCGGCTTGCCGCCATCTGCGCGCGGCACATCGAGGCCGCCTTTGACGACCCGGAGTGTCGGCTGGCCGTAAGGAAACACCGCTGTCAGGGCGGCTTTGTCTACGGCGCTCGGGTTCTGTACGCCGATTTCGACGGTCAGAAGCATGGCGGATTTCTCGACCCCGAACAGCTCGGCCAGGTTGATCGAATTGTGCCAGAGCGCGTCTTTAAGCGCGCGCACGGCCGCTTCGGTATAGTCTTGTCGGCGGAGCGAAGTGCCCATGCCGAATTCGGTGAGAAGTCGTTTGGCCATGGCCCTCTATCGGTCAGCGCCGCTGAATTGTCGAGCCACCTTCAGGTTTCGTTAACCCTGTAGCGCCAAAGAGCAGGCGCAATCTGTGTTCTTTCGGCGACAACCCTCGCGCAGCGTCTTGTAACGGCGGGGCGGGTGACTAGAATAGAGGCTTAGCTAATGACGGGTGATATATGTCTTGGACGGACGAACGGGTCGAAACCTTGAAGAAGATGTGGTCGGAAGGCCAATCCGCAAGTCAGATTGCCAAGGAACTGGGCGGTGTGACCCGCAATGCGGTGATCGGCAAGGTTCATCGGCTTGGACTTTCGAACCGCGCTGGTTCGTCTGCGCCCGCGCCCGAGAAGAAACCTGCAAAAGCGGCCCCGAAAAAGGCGGCGCCCAAGCCCACCGAGAAGGTTGTTGAGGTGACCGTCGCGCCCAGGAAGCCAATTGTACCGGCAGGACAGCCGCTGCCGCCGCAGCCCTCAGCCAACGAGATTAGCCCCGAAGCCCTTGCGACTGTGCGTGAAGTGGAAAAAGGGGCCAAGAAGATCAGCCTGATGGAATTGACCGAGCGGACCTGTAAATGGCCGATCGGCGATCCGGCGACGGATGATTTCTGGTTCTGCGGATTGGCCGTGCAACAGGGCAAGCCCTATTGCGAGGCGCATGTGGGCGTGGCGTTTCAACCAATGTCGAACCGCCGCGATCGCCGCCGCTGATCGAACGGCGCGCGCGTTGCGCGCACGTGATGTTTTGGCAGGGGGCGCTGCCCCCGTCACCTTCGGTGACGCCCCCGGGATGTTTTAGCCGGAAAGAAAGACGCAGGTGGGCTTTTCGCGTCTGTGCAAAGGCGGTATTGCGGCACGATGAGCCAGAACCCCCCTGATCTTCGCCCTGATTTGGCACAAGCCGCCGTACCCGAGCTACGCCGCGACGGGCAACCGACCATTGGCATGGTGTCTTTGGGGTGCCCCAAGGCCCTTGTGGACAGCGAGCGGATTTTGACGCGACTGCGCGCCGAGGGTTACGCGATCAGCCCCGATTATGGTGGGGCAGATGCGGTCATCGTGAATACCTGCGGGTTTCTTGACAGCGCCAAGGCCGAAAGCCTGGACGCGATTGGCGAAGCCGTGCGGGAAAACGGCAAGGTCATCGTGACCGGCTGCCTTGGGGCCGAGCCCGAGTATATCAGCGGCGCCCATCCCAAGGTTCTGGCCGTGACCGGTCCGCAGCAATATGAACAGGTACTGGACGCGGTGCATCAGGTCGTACCGCCTGCCCCCGACCCGTTTGTCGATCTGCTGCCAGCGGCGGGCGTTTCGCTGACCCCCCGGCATTACAGCTATCTGAAGATCTCGGAAGGCTGCAACCACAGCTGCAAGTTCTGCATCATTCCCGACATGCGCGGAAAGCTGGCCTCGCGCCCTGAACATGCGGTTATGCGTGAAGCCGAGAAGCTGGTCGAGGCGGGTGTGAAAGAGCTGTTGGTCATCAGTCAGGACACGTCTGCTTACGGGACGGATATCCGCGACCGCGCGGTGAAATTTCCAATTTTGCCGCTTGCCCGTGCACTTGGAACGCTGGGCGCGTGGGTGCGGATGCATTACGTCTATCCCTATCCCCATATACGCGAGCTGGTGCCCCTGATGGCCGAAGGGGTGATCCTGCCTTATCTGGACGTACCGTTTCAGCACGCTCACCCGGCCACGCTAAAGCGCATGGCGCGCCCGGCGGCAGCCGAGAAAACGCTGGAAGAGATTGCGGCGTGGCGTGCGGTCTGTCCTGAGATTGCCATCCGCTCGACCTTTATCGTGGGCTATCCGGGCGAAACCGAGGAAGAGTTCACGGTCTTGCTGGACTGGCTTGACGCGGCGCAGTTGGACCGGGTCGGGTGTTTTCAGTACGAGAACGTGGCAGGCGCACGATCGAATGATCTGCCAGATCATGTCGACCCGGCGGTGAAGGAAGAGCGTTGGCACCGGTTCATGGAAAAAGCACAGGCGATCAGTGCGGCGAAGCTGGAGGCGAAGGTGGGCACGCGGCTGCAGGTGATCGTCGATGAGGTCGATGACGAGGCCGCAACGTGCCGGACCATGGCGGATGCGCCGGAAATCGACGGTAATCTATATATCGACGCGGGTTTTGAGGCTTTGGCGCCTGGCGACATTGTATCGGTCGATGTCGATGAAGCCGGAGCCTATGACCTGTGGGGAACGCGTGCGACGGCGGACGGTTGCGCGTAGCCGCGTGCAAGCGGTAGATGTGTGAGCATGCCGTTCGAGAAGATCCAGTCCGAGAAAGTCAGTCAGGCCGTCATTCGGCAGATTGAGTTGCTTATTCTGCGGGGCGTTTTGCGTGCCGGCGAACGGCTGCCTTCTGAGCGTGAACTGTCGGAACGGCTTGGCGTGTCGCGCCCGTCCCTGCGCGAGGCTGTGGCCAAATTGCAGGATGGCGGGCTTTTGGAGACGCGGGCGAATTCGGGGATATTCGTGGCCGATGTTCTGGGCTCGGCCTTTTCACCGGGGCTGACCCGGTTGTTCAGCGCCCATGAAGAGGCAGTGTTCGACTATCTGGATTTTCGCCGTGATATGGAGGGTTTGGCCGCGGAGCGCGCGGCGCGGCTGGGCTCGGACACGGATTTGGCAGTGGTCAACGACGCGTTTTTGCGGATGGAAGCCGCGGCCGAGAAGCGGAATGCCGCAACGGAAGCCGAGCTGGACGCGGCCTTTCACCTTGCCATTATCGAGGCGAGCCACAACGTTGTGATGCTTCACATGATGCGGTCGATGTACGAGCTTTTGCAGGAAGGCGTGTTTTACAATCGGAAAGTCATGTTCCAGCAGCGGACGCGTCGGTCGGCGCTTCTTGATCAACACCGTGCGATCAATGCCGCGCTGCAAGATCGGGATGCCCCAGGCGCCAGACAAGCTATTGAAGAACATATAGATTTCGTCCGCATCGCACTGACTGATCACCTGAGATCAGAGAAAAACGAGGCGATTGCGCAGCAGCGTCTTGCCGTCGAGCGGGCGCGCTAGGTTTTACACGGCCGCCGTCGCTGCCAGTTTCGTCATCAACGCGTCCAAGGTGTCTCGGTACCGTTCCCCGGTCAGCGTGCCGTCTTCGGCAAATTCCTTGGCAGCCCCCGCGATCATGACCTCGGGCCCCGTCAAAAGACGTGGTTGAAAGGCATTGAGTGCCAGCCGCAACGCGTATTGCGCCCGTGCGCCCCCTGCCCGTCCGGCGGCCGCCGACATCAGGGCCACCGGCTTATCGAGCCACGGCTTGTCGGGTGTCCGGCTGACCCAATCAAGCGCGTTTTTCAGCCCGCCGGGAAAGGACTGGTTGTATTCGGGGGTGGCGATGGCGACCGCGTCGGCACCCCCGATGGCCGCGGCAAGGGCAGTTGCTTCGGCGGGAACACCGGTCGCATCTTCGTCGTCGCCGTTGTAAAGCGGCATCGCGATGTCAGCCATCGTCGCATCGCCCGCCCAAAGCCGGCCCGCCTCGTGAACCAGTTTCGTGTTGAGCGATGCTTTGCGGAGAGAGCCTGATATCATCAAAAGCTGTGGCACGGTGTTGTCCTGTTTTGTTGCTTATCCAAACAGTTAGGCGCCAAACGGCTGGAAGCAACCTATCGGTCGATTGCCGTGGGGTACGTCCCAAGGATCACCAGCTTGGAGGTAAAATACTCAAGCTCTTCCAGCGCAAGCTGGACGGCGCGATCATCGGGGTGGCCATCGATATCGGCATAGAACTGTGTGGCCGAAAACGAGCCATCCACCATATAGCTTTCCAGCTTGGTCATGTTCACCCCATT
>JBCCCA010000139.1:0-8959 GCA_039033735.1 Pseudomonadota bacterium | reverse complement strand
GGATTGCAAAGCTTGGCGCGCCTGAAACGGCAGGGGCGGACAAAACGAAAATTACCGCAAGCGCGGGTGCGGTTTCGACAACCCCCGCAAGCGTCAGGACCAGAATAGCGGTCAGGGGGACCGCCACTTGCAAGAATAGGACACGCAGCGTCGACGCTTGAAGTACCGCCCGACTGCCGACCGTTGCGCGCGGACCAATCCGGTAAGCGCTGACAAACAGCAGGGCGCCAATCAGCAGCGGCAACCAATCCTTAAGTGCCAGGGCGAGGGACGGCAGGCTAAGACCCGCGATCAGTCCGGCAACCAGGCTCCACCGGCCATAGCGGCCGATGGTCCCTAAGACTGTGATCATCCGGGACCTTGGCGAATGTTGTCAGGCAGCCACGTGGCCAGTTCCGGGAAGGCGATCAGGACGAACACCATCACGACCATGATCAGGAACATTGGCAGGGCGGCTTTGGCGATATAGCCCATCTCGTGTTGGGTCATGCCTTGCAGGACGAACAGATTGAAGCCGATGGGCGGCGTGATTTGCGCCATCTCGACCACAACGACAACGAAGATCCCGAACCAGATCATGTCGATGCCGGCTTCACGTACCATCGGCTCGACCACGGCCATCGTCAGCACGACAGACGAGATACCGTCGAGGAACATGCCCAGGATGATGTAGAAGACCAGCAGGACCATAAGCAGCTCGAACCGGCTAAGGTCGAGCGTCGCGATCCCGTCCGCCAAGGCTCGCGGCAAGCCCGTAAAGCCCATGGCAAGCGACAGGAACGCGGCACCTGCAAGGATCAGCGCGATCATAGCAGATGTTTTGGTAGCCCCGATTAGACTTTCCGAGAAGCTTTTCCAGCTCAGCGAGCCTTGCCCCGCCGCCAGAACCAGGGCCCCGATCACACCGAATGCTGCGGCTTCGGTCGCGGTTGCGTAGCCGCCATACATCGACCCGATGACCACAAAGATCAGCAGGAAGACAGGGATCAGAAAGCGTGAGTTCCTGACCTTTTCCGCCAAGGTCATCACCGGGTCGGCAATCGGCGCCCAGTTTTTCGAGATCACGGCATAGCTGGCGACATAGATCATGAACATGCTGGCCAGCACGAGCCCGGGCAGGATCCCTGCAAAGAAGAGTTTCGTGATCGACAGGTTCAGCGTCACCCCGAAAACGATCAAGACCAGCGACGGCGGGATCATCAGACCCAGCGTCGCCGCACCGGCCAGCGAGCCGATAACCAGATGTTCGGGGTAATTGCGCTTCTTGAGTTCGGGGATCGACATTTTGCCGACCGTCGTCAGCGTCGCTGCGGACGACCCCGAGACAGCGGCAAACACGGTGCAGCCAACGATATTGGTGTGGACAAGCCCACCGGGCAGGCGTGCCATCCAGGGCGACAGACCGCGAAACATGTCTTCGGACAAGCGAGTGCGATACAGGATCTCGCCCATCCAGATGAACATCGGAAGTGCGGTCAGTGTCCAGCTTGAGGAAGCGGCCCAGATGGTGGTTGCCATGCGGTCGCCGGTGGGGCCGGAGGCGAACAGCTCCAGCGCGAACATCGCGACCCCCATAAGCGCAAGACCGACCCAAACCCCCGTGCCCAGAAGTGTGAAGAGGACGAAGAGGAATACGATGATGATGTACAGTTCAGTCATTCCGCGCTTGCCTCCCGAACGATCCGGTGGTTGCCACTCACCAGCAGCGAGACAAGATTGTCGGTCAGAGCGATGGCAAGAACGAAAGCGCCGAGGAACATCGGACTTTGGGCGATCCAAAGCGGTGTTGCATCCTGCCCCTGGCTGACATCATTGAATTTGATGGCAAAACCAAGCATCCGGTAGATATAGTAAACCACGTACCAACCGACCGCGGTCGCAATCCCGAAACACCAGATGTTCAGCCAGCGCTGACCGGTCGGCCCAAGTGCATTCAACAACAGCGACACGCGGATATGCGTGCCTGAGTTCAAGGCACCTGCAAAGGCCAGAAACGACGCCGAGGCCATTGCGTAGCCTGCATAATCCGGCGCGCCGGGAAACACCTCGCCCGTCCAGCGGGCAAGCATCTGGGCCACGATCAGGGCCAGAATCGCAATCATGCAAAGCGCGGCGGCAATGGTGGAAAGGCCGTAAAGCCCGTCGAGGAAGCGTCGGATGAGGTGCATGTGTCAGACCTTGGAAGCGGGGCGCTGCCCCGCACCCCGGGATATTTCAGAACAGGCGAAAGATGCTTTCCTTTGGAAGGTGCGCTTTGCCTTGGATCAGGAAGGGCGGCCCGAAAGCCGCCCGAAACCTGCTTTACTGCGACGCCTTGAAAGCATCGACGATGGCGGCACCATCGGAACCTGAGGCTTCAAGCCACTCGGACGTCATGGTATCGCCGACGGCTTTCAGCCCTTCGACCATGGCGTCAGAAGCTTTGCCCACGGTCATCCCACCTTCGCGGAGGCCGTCCAGCGTGAAGTTTGTATATGCGATCGAGGCGTCGAGACCTTCGGCTTCGGCGGTCGAGGCGCAGTCACGGAAGACTTGCTGGGTTGCTTCGTCCAGGCCATTCCATGAATCTGTATTCACCATCACGTAGTTCCGCGGCAGCCAGGCATCGACTTCATAGAAGAACCCAAGTGATTCCCAGACTTTCCGGTCATACCCGGTCGCACCGGATGATATCATCGCATCGGCCACGCCGGTGGCAAATGCCTGGCTGATTTCAGCCGCTTCGATTGTGACAGGCAGCATGCCGGTCAGTTCCGCAAGCCGCGATGTGGCATTGTTATAGGAGCGGAATTTGATTCCTGCCATTTCGTCGACCGAGGTGACCTCGTCCCGGAAATACAGCCCCTGCGGCGGCCACGGAACGGCATAAAGAAGGGTCAGGTTCTGATCAGCCAATACTTCTTCGATCTTTGGTTTGGCGGCCTCATAAAGCTTGCCGGACGCATCAAAAGACGTGGCGAGGAACGGAACGCTGTCAAAGCCGAAGATCGCGTTTTCGTTCTGGTGACCAGACAACAAACGTTCGCCGATATTCACCTGACCTGTTTGCACGGCGCGCTTGATGTCGGCACCTTTGAACAAGGATCCCGAGGGGTGTGTCACGATCTCGATCGCGCCATCGGTGCCCGTGGTGACACACTCACCAAATTTGGCTGCATTTTCAGAATGGAAGTTGGTCGCGGAATAGGCCAGCGGCATATCCCACGTTTCGGCAAACGCCGGTGCTGCGGCAATCGCAGCGATGGCGGCGGTGGCCAAGAGTTTTGCAGCAGAGTTCATGTCTTTCTCCCAGTTGGTTTTATGAAGTGAAGCGTGCGGGGGAGTAGACCCCGACGTCAAGGTTTGGCGCGCGCCCAGAGATGATCTGAGCCAGCAAACGCCCAGTTTTTGGGCCTGAAGTAAGGCCAATATGATGATGCCCGAATGCCGTGTAGGCGCCTTGTAGAGACGGGACGGCACCGATGACGGGGATAGAGTCGGCGGGTGCCGGTCGGTGGCCCATCCATTCCGTTTCGCGCGCCCAGGTCAGACCCGGCATCGCGGCCTTCGCGGCTTTGCGCAAAAGATCGAAGGGCGGCTCGGAGGGCGGCGCGTCGAGACCGCCGAACTCGACAATACCCGCCAGCCGCAACCGCCCGTCCATCGGTGTCGCGACGAACTTACCTGCCGCAATCATCACCGGTGTTTTCGGCATTTGGGATGGTTCCCAGAGTTCGAGATGATAGCCGCGCTCGCTTTCAAGTGGGACGCGCAGCCCTAGCTCGCGGGCGAGGGGGCCCGACCAGATGCCGGTCGCGATCACAGCCGCGTCGCAGTCCAGCGTCTGATCGCCCACTGTGATGCCTGTCAATCTGGCCCCGTCACGGACAAAGCCGGTCACCGCCCCCGTCACGACATCACCGCCCTGATCTTCGACATGGGCTGCAAGCGCTTTGACATATTTGCCCGGGTCAGCAATGCGCCCGTGCTCGGGCATTTTCACTGCGAAGGACTGGTCGGGCGAATAGATCCGGTCAAAGGCGCGCAACGCCGCCCCCTCAAGGATGTCCCACGTCATGCCGTGGGTGGCGCGGATATCCCAGCCAAGCGCGTCGGCCTCAAACGCGGCGCGGTTCTTGTACAGATACATATAGTCGGCCGGTACGATCCACTTTTCAGCGCCCGTGCCAGTTGCAAGGGCGCGGTGTTCTTCCAGACTGTCGCCCACAATGCCCGCAATAGCGCTGGCAATCCGGCGGGTGTCCGCTTCGTTGGCGTGCGCCAAATATTTCCGCAGCCAAGGCAGAAGCCGGGGCAGATACCCCCATTTCATGAACAGCGGCTGATCCGGGTCCAGCAACATGCCCGGAGCCTTCTTCAGCAATCCGGGTCCGGTAACGGGAACCATGGCGCAGGATGCCAGAACACCGCCGTTGCCATGGCTTGTGCCTTCGCCGGGAGGATTTTTGTCGATCAGCGTCACACGGTGGCCATCCCGTTGCAGCCAGAGAGCTGTTGACACACCAACGATACCGGCTCCGATAATCGCCACGTGGCGCGGGGAGGCGGCTGTCGTGGTCACAGGCAGCACAAGGTGGCAGACGAATCCATGCCCATTACGTTGGCAGGTTTTCTCAAGACGTCAACAAATTGTTGACAAATCGTTAGTGTCGTATGCAGGCTGGCAGCATGGAACCAAAAACGCTTGGCCCTGTCGTATCGTCCGCCCACCTGGCAGAGGGGCGCTTTCCCGAGATCTCGGAACTGGAATTCGGACTGATCATCGCCAGCAACGCGTTCAACCGATGGGTGGTCCAAGCGATGGCCGCAGCGGGGCATCCCGAGCTTTCGGCGCTTGAGGTTCTGGTCCTGCACACTGTCCGGCACCGCGACCGACCTAAGACACTTGCAGGTATCTGTTTGGTCTTGAATGTCGAAGATACGTATCTGGTGAACTACGCGATCAAAAAACTGACGCGCGCCGGGCTTGTGGAAACCGGGCGTCGCGGCAAGGAAAAAACGGTGAACGCGACCGAAGCGGGGCGAAACGCCTGTGCCAGCTACCGCGATATCCGCGAGCGACTTCTGCTGGATGCCGTTCTTGACCGCGGCCTGACGCCCGAAACCGTCAGCCAGATGGCCGCACTGCTTCGGATGATGTCCGGCCAGTATGATCAGGCGGCCCGGGCAGCCACTGTCCTTTAGAGGCGCCGTCATACGGCAAACCGATCAAGCTTGCTGCGATCCGGTCGGCGGCCCAGCCCGGGCGCATCGGGGACATGCAGGCAGCCGCCCGAATAGTCGATCGGCGTCTCGAGGATATCTTCGACCAGATAGTATTTGGCCTGATAGAACTCGCAGCCGAGTGTGATCTCGGGCGTAGCGGCGACCATATGCGCCCCGGCCAGATGGGCGATCCCGGCTTCGAACATGTCGCCACCATAGGCCAATAGGTCGGCCTCGGCGGCAAGTGCGGCAACCCGTTGCGCTGCGTGTAACCCACCGGATTTCATGATCTTGATGGACACGCCGTCACAGATCCTTTCCCGGCTTGCGCGCAACATGTCGTCAGGACCAAAGACGCTTTCATCCGCTAAAAGCGGGATATCCGTGACGCCCCGCAAATGCGCCATGTCGGCATAGTGGGCCGCCCGCACCGGTTGTTCGATAAAGTCGGGCGCAAAACTGGCAACATCGCGCACGCGTGCTTCGGCCTCGTCCGGCTTAAGGCCTTGGTTGTAATCCACGCGAACCGCGAACTCGGGAAAGTCTTGGCGCAGCGCCTCAAGACGGCTGATATCGAAAGCATGGTCACGGAAGCCGGTCTTGAGTTTCACAATCCGGACACCGTCTTCGCGCAAGCGTTGTGCCAGCGCGACATCAGCCGCCCAATCCGGATTGGCAAGCGATACCGACAGCGGCAACGCACTCGCCCCGGGCGCCCCGTTCGTCAGCAGCGCGTGAACCGGACGGCCAAGCACCTGACCGGTCAGATCCAACAGCGCGGTTTCAAGCGCCGCTTTCGCTTCCGAACAATGGGCAACGGCGCGATCGGCATCTGCCGTGATATCGGACAGCTCGGACAGCATCCGTCCCACGACATGCGGTTTGATATAGCGCGCCAGCGCCGCGTGACTGGCTTCGGGCGACCCTGTGAAGACAACCCAGGGCGACGCCTCTCCCCATCCCACGGTCCCGTCTTCCAGTGTCAGGGCCAGGACGATGATCTCGCACGCCCCACTGACACGCCCCACACCGTGGTCGCGCGTCGACGTCACCGGCAAAGCCAGGTGCCATGTCTCGAACCCGACAATCTTTTGATGGAGTGCATCCATGGCGTCCCCCAATCACATCTTGGAAAGCCGGCGGCGCTCCGTCAATATCCGCTTCGCGAAACGGAGGGACGAAATGCGTGTCGAGGGTGGTAAGGCGATCTATGGGGCCAGCGTTGGGATTCTCATGCTGGAAGCACGCTTTCCCCGTATCCCCGGCGATATGGGAAACGCGACCACCTGGCCGTTCCCCGTGCATTACCGTATCGTGCGCGGCGCGACGCCCGACCGGGTAGTTCGCCAGGGCGCGCCTGATCTGCTTTCCCATTTTATCGACGCGGCCCGCGCCCTTGTGGCGGACGGGGTCGACGGCATTACCACGAATTGCGGCTTTCTGTCCCTTATGCAAGCCGAGCTACAACAGGCCGTGCCAGTACCAGTCGCAACCTCCTCGCTCATGCAGGTGGGTCTGGTCAACGCCGTGCTGCCGCCCGGTAAGCGCGCCGGCATCCTGACCATCGCGGGCAGCAGTCTGAGCGGCGCGCATCTGACCGCAGCAAAGGTTCCTGCCAACACGCCCATCGGCACGACAGAGGGCGGCGCCGAATTCACCCGCGCCATTCTGGACAATGAACCAACACTGGACGTCGCGGCCGCGCGCCAAGACAATGTCGCCGCCGCCAAGGCCCTTATGGAGAGCCACCCGGAGCTGGGCGCCATCGTACTGGAGTGCACCACCAGGGTGCCCTATGCCGCCGATATCCAAGCCGTGACGGGCCTGCCGGTGTTCTCAATCGAAAGTTTCGTCACGTGGTTCCAATCCGGTCTGGTGCCGCGCCGCTTTCCCACGCCCTGAATTCAAGGTCCCGCATGCCAAGTCCTGCACCCATCCTACCGAAAACGGTCCTGATCCGGTCGCTCAAGGTCGGCGCCGTGGTCGGGACCATCCTGAACCTGATCAATCAACCCGAAGCGATCTTCGGGGATGCCCCGCTGGTCTTGTGGAAAGTGCTTTTGACCTATTCGGTTCCATTCCTGGTGGCGACTTACGGGGCCGTCACCGCCCTTTCCGCCCATAACAAAGACGCGCATCCTAAAGATTGAGGCGACGTCACGACGCAGGACGCTCGGCCCATCCCGCAAAGACCTTTTCCAGCGCGACCACCACGTAATAAAGCACAATCCCAAGCACAGCCAGTGCGATCAGAACCGCGAACATCAACGGATAGTCCGAATTGGTCTTGCCGCTGTCGAACAAGGCTCCAAGACCGCGACCATGGGGCGACACGATTTCCATCAGATTGGTGCCGATAAAGGCCAGCGTGACGGCCACCTTTAACGCACCAAAAAACTCGGGCAGCGTTTTCGGCAGGGCAATCTTCCAGAAGATCGTCGCCTGACTGGCCCCCAGCGACCGCAGGATGTCGCGGTATTCAGGCTCCAAAGTCGACAGACCGATGGATACGGACACAGCGATTGGAAAGAACGAAATCATAAAGGCGATCAGAACCGTGTTGAAGTCATGGGCGCCCACGAACATCAGCGCAATGATCGGCACTACCGTTGCCTTGGGGATCGCGTTGAAACCCACCAGCAAGGGATACAACGCATCCCGCATGGTCCGGGAAAACCCCATCACCATGCCAATCGCAACGCCAACGATAATGGCAAGCAGAAGCCCTAATACGGTGCGCCACAGCGTCTGCCAGCTCATCACCAGAAACAGGTCCCAGAACCGGATATAAGACGCGGGCAAATCCGACGGCGAGGCCATTACGTAATTCGGCCAACCATTGGCCCAAACCAGCAACTCCCACAGCACCAAGAAGATGACACAGGCCAAAAGCGGCACACCAATCTTACGCAGCATCGCTGGTCTCCGGCGCACGACCTTGCGCAATCTCAATCTGGTGGCGCAAGGTGTTCAGCATCTCAGCCGCTTGCGGTGTGTACAGGTGATCAATCTTGCGCGGGCCGTAAAAGCTCACGTCCAGCACGAATTGCGTGCGGGCCGGACGCCCTGACAGCACGATCACCTGATCGGCCAGGAAGATGCTTTCGCGCAGGTCATGCGTAATCAAAACACCCGTGAACGGCTCTTCCGCTTTCAGCGCATGCATGATCTGCCAAAGGTCCTCGCGCGTGAACGCATCCAGCGCACCGAACGGTTCGTCCAGGATCAGAACGTCCGGCTGGTGGATCAAAGCACGACAGAGCGAGGCGCGCTGGCGCATGCCACCGGACAGTTCCGAGGGGCGCTTGTCCTCGAACCCTTGCAGGCCGACCAGCTTCAGAAGATGTCGGGCACGCGCCTCGCCTTCGGCTTTCGATAACTTGGTCGGAACAATCTCCAACGGCAGAAGTACGTTCTTCAGGATGGATCGCCATTCCAGCAGAACCGGATTCTGAAACGCCATCCCAACCGTCGAGCGGGGCGACGTGACCCGGCTGCCATGCAACCAGACCTCGCCCTCGTCCGGCTTCATCAACCCGGCAACAAGACGCGTCAGGGTCGACTTTCCACAGCCCGACGGTCCGACAACCGCCACAAACCCGCCCTCGGGCACGGCCACATCCAACCCGTCCAGCACCGGCAAGCGGCCGCTCGCTGTCTGATAGGCGTGCCGCACACCTTTGATATCGATCAGCGCGTCACCCATCGGCCCCTCGCTTTTGTCGCTTTTCATTGGCCCGAAAATACCTTCGGG
>JBCCCA010000138.1:0-9046 GCA_039033735.1 Pseudomonadota bacterium | reverse complement strand
TGCGCATCTTTTTGCGCAAGCGCTTAATGTGGCTATCAATGGTCCGATCGTCGACATAGACCTGATCGTCATACGCGACGTCCATAAGTTGGTCGCGACTTTTGACGAAACCAGGTCGCTGCGCCAAAGCCTGAAGAAGCAGGAACTCAGTCACAGTCAGCGAAACATCCAAGCCCTTCCACGTCACCGAGTGGCGAAGCGGGTCCATCCGAAGGTTGCCACGTGTCATGACTTGCGCCTGATCGACTTCAACGCCTTCGCCGTCGCCGGCGATCACTTCCTGCCGACGCAGAAGCGCGCGAATGCGTTCAACGAGAAGGCGTTGTGAGAACGGCTTTTTGACGTAGTCATCGGCGCCCATTCGAAGGCCAAGCACCTCGTCAATCTCGTCGTCTTTTGACGTCAAGAAGATAACGGGCATCGACGTTTTCTGGCGCACCCGCTGAAGCAGGTCCATCCCATCCATGCGGGGCATTTTGATATCGAAGACTGCCATGTCAGGAAGCTTCTTGTTGAAAGCGTCGAGGGCGGCCTGACCGTCGTTGTAAGTCTCGACCTCGAAACCTTCGGCTTCAAGTGTCATCGACACAGACGTCAGAATATTGCGGTCGTCATCGACCAGCGCGATCCTGGACATGTGTTATTCCTTTACTGCTCATACACGCCTTTTTAATGGCGCATTTTATGATGTCATTTTTCGGGCATCTTCATGTCTGCCGTAGGGATTTTCAACAATAATGTACGAATCGATGTCATTCGCCACGTTAGAAGAACGAAATTGGTGTTGAAGAATGGCTAATTTGCCGCAGTTTTCTGACCAGATTTGGAAATGGTGGCGCTAACTGTGAAAATTCAAGGGCTTGGTTGCGCTAACTGACTTCTCAAGCACAAGTGAACCACTCATAACCGGAGGATATTGCAAAGCGCCCGTCCACAGTGCGCACGGATATCAAGGGAGCAATTTCGTATGAGTGAAGGACGTGTGAACCCAGAACGAAAGCTTGAGCACCAGGGCATCAACGGCCTCGGTACGGTTTTCTACAACCTGATCGAGCCTGACCTGATTGCGAAAACCCTGTGCCGCGGCGAGGGCGAGCTTGGCAAAGGAGGCGCAATTCTCGTCTCAACAGGCAAGTTCACGGGCCGCTCCCCTCAGGACAAACACATTGTCCGTTCCGCAAGTGTTGAGGACACGATCTGGTGGGAAAACAATGCTGCCATGACGGAAGAAGGCTTCAATACACTTCACGCCGACATGCTCGAGCACATGAAGGGCCGCGACTATTTCGTGCAGGACCTTTATGCCGGGGCGGACCCGAAGCACCGTCTTGACGTTCGTTTGGTAACCGAGCTTGCGTGGCACTCGCTTTTCATCCGTCACATGTTGCGACGGCCCGACCGTGAAGAACTGGACGGGTTCATCCCCGAGTTCACGGTGATCAATTGCCCAACGTTCCAGGCCAATCCAAAGCGCCACAACTGCCGCTCGGAAACCGTCATCGCCATGAATTTTGACAAGAAACTGATTCTGATCGGTGGCACGGAGTATGCAGGCGAGAACAAGAAGTCTGTTTTCACACTCCTGAACTATATGCTGCCCGAAAAAGGCGTGATGCCGATGCATTGCTCGGCCAACCATGCGCCGGGCAACCCTGTTGATACCGCCGTATTCTTCGGTCTATCGGGCACCGGGAAGACGACGCTTTCGGCCGATCCGAACCGGATCTTGATCGGCGACGACGAACACGGTTGGTCGGATACCGGTTCCTTCAACTTCGAAGGCGGTTGTTACGCAAAAACGATTAATCTGAGCCGCGAGGCCGAACCCGAGATTTACGACACGACATCAAAGTTCGGCACGGTCATCGAGAACATGGTCTACGACCCTGAGACCAAAGAACTCGATTTCGATGATGACAGTCTGACCGCGAATATGCGCTGTGCTTATCCGATGCATTATATTTCGAACGCCTCGGAGTCCGCGCTTGGCGGCCACCCAAAGAACGTGATCATGCTGACATGCGACGCCTTCGGTGTACTGCCTCCGATTGCCCGGCTCACACCAGCACAGGCGATGTACCACTTTTTGTCGGGCTTTACGGCTAAAGTTGCTGGAACCGAGCGTGGGGTGACAGAGCCGCAGCCAACATTTTCTACCTGTTTTGGCGCACCATTCATGCCGCGGCGTCCCGAGGTTTATGGCGCACTTCTTCGCGAAAAGATCGCGAGTTACGGGACGACATGTTGGCTGGTCAACACGGGGTGGACCGGTGGCGCGTTCGGGACTGGAAGTCGGATGCCGATCAAGGCAACGCGGGCCCTGCTGACCGCGGCTCTCGACGGCAGCCTGGAAGACGCCGAGTTCCGCAAGGACCCAAATTTCGGCTTTGAAGTCCCCATCAGTGTGAAAGCCACTGCTGTTCCAGAAATCCTGCTCGACCCACGCCGGACCTGGGACGACAAAATGGCATATGACGCGCAAGCGGCCAAGCTTGTGGGAATGTTTGCGGACAACTTTGCGCAATATGCCGACAATATCGACGAAGACGTGCGCGCTGTCGCGATCGGCTAATGCGAAGAGAACAGGGTGGCAAAGGTGGCCCTTGGGCCGCCTTTTTTGTCAGAGCGCGGCGCCGAAATGATGCGCCGTTCGGATGAGTTCACTTTCGCTCAGATCACCGATCACCATGTATCCAAAGCCGTCGGCAGACCAGTGCACGGTTGGCAGCCCTGACAACTCTGTCACAATCGCGGGCGACGTTTCACCTGTCTTGAGAATGCAGAATGCAATTGGTGCGCCCGTCTCAGTGGCGAATGCGATTTGAACCAGCGGGGCCCCTTCAAATCCAAGAAGCTGCGCCCGCTTCAAGGTCAATCCGGGAACTTCTTGATAGTCTGCGGCTGTCAGCGCCAAACCAAGTCTTTCAGACGCACGTGCAAACTGATCTTGCAAAGAGGCCGGTGAGGGTTCAAGAGGTGCGACTGTTTCAGCCACGTATAGTGCCTGGTAAACAGCCACCTGTTCCTGCCAGCTAAGCTTGCGATCAGGCTGTGTCAGATTGCCCAAAAACAAACCGATCACCGCAGCCAGGGCAGCGACCAAACCCAACGGCAGCACGCGCGACAGCTGCGGCTGAACAGGTAACTCCCGCGCCAATCTTTCAAGCCGCGCGTGATCTGGCACCGACGAAAAGGCCCTGCCCAGTGGCTCGGAAAGCGGCTCAAGGGCCAGAAGACGGGCTTCAAGCGTCTCATCCGTCGCAAGTGCCGCCTCGAGGGCAAGCGCTCGCGCGGGGTTCAAGACCCCGTGTAAATAGTCGCGCAGTTCGTCTTCGCCAAATTCTACAATCATTGCATCGCCTGTCTGCCATCTTCGGCTTCCGCAAAACGCCGTAGTTTGGACCGCGCCGCGTGTAGTCTGCTCATCACCGTCCCTAATGGCACGTCCAAAATGTCCGCTGCAGCGCGGTACCCGTGGCCTTCGATCAATACAAGCATGACCACGGCGCGTTGAGCTTCGGGCAATGACATTACCTCAGTAAACACTTCAGAGGCAAAAATATTCTCTTCGATGTCCAAGAAATTTGCGATCAGATCGATATCGGGCGTCGCAGCCAGCGATTGCGACTGCCGTACTTTGGCTGCACGCAGTTCATTTAACCAGATGGAACGGCAAATTGTCAGGAACCAAGGAGTCAGATTGGAAAACTCTGTGATCTGATCAACGCGTTCAAGAGCACGCAGTGCGGTGGCTTGTACCAGATCGTCAGCAGCGTCCGCTCGCCCCGACAAGGACAGGGCAAACCGCCAAACGGACGGCAAGGCCGTCACCAAGGCCGCATTTACTTGTGTGATCTTTTTTTCGTCCGTCATCGAATAAAGTCGCGTCCCGCCGTGTTTCCGTTCCGAGGCTACAACGAAAACCTCGGATGAAAAATGCACATGAATGGGAGGCACCATGAAACGCACAGCACTTCTTGCCACACTGGCAATGGCACTCACGACAGGACTAGCGCAGGCCGAGAGCTGGAAACTGGACGGCAGCAACTCGCGGCTTGGTTTTGGCTCGGTCAAGAACCACTACAATGGCGAAGCCCACAGCATTACCGGACTTTCGGGTACGGTGACCGATGGCAAGGCCGAGATCATGATCGATCTTTCGACCGTACAAACCAATATCGACATTCGGAATGAGCGGATGGTTGAGCATGTGTTCAAGAATGCACCTGCCGCGACGCTGACCGCCGATCTGGACATGAAAATGCTGAGCCGCATGTCAGCCGGAGACACAAACGTTCTGGAAGTCGAGGCAACGCTGTCGTTTTTGGACCAAGACGTCGATATCTATACCGAGATGTTCGTCGCGCGCATGTCGGACGACCGCGTATTGGTGACCACCAACGATATGCTGTACATTGCCACAGATGAACTGGGCATCGATGGCGGCATCAATATGCTTCAGGAACTTGCAAGTCTGGATGATATCACCCGGTCCGTACCTGTGACACTGCGCATGGTCTTTGACCTGCAAGACACGGCATCCTGATCCTTTCGGTCCGCCCCCTCGGGTCATTGCCCGAGGGGATGCGTCATATCAAACCCATTTGTAGTTGAAGCTGACGCTTATCCGGTCGCCTTCGCTCTTGTTCATGGGCACTTCGTGTCGCAGCCAACTTTCCCACAAAAGAACGTCACCAACGGTCGGTTGGAGGTACACGAACGACTGAAGTTCTTCTGGAGCGTTCCTCTTTCGCGGCGGGCTTGCCATCATCATAGAATGACGTGGATCTTCCAACTTCAGCACACTCGTTCCCTCCGGCATCGCAACATAGGTGGTACCAGAGATGACACTTAGAGGATGAATGTGACTTGCGTGGGTCCCGCCTTCGGGCAGGACGTTGATCCACAAGTCTTCCAGCTCCAGACGTCCCTCTCCCAGATCAAGGTAAAGCTGCTCTGCAAAGCGGCTCACATGGGCGTCCAATGCATCTTTGACGGCCTGAAAAACAGGCATACGCCAAGGCAAGTCGCTTAGGCTCGCATAACTTGTATAGCCGGGATAGCCCTGTTCTTCGCACCAAGCTTGGCCGGCTTCATCATCTTCGGCAACCGACAGGCACGTTGCCTCCAACTCGGCCGCGTCAATCGTTTCTGACAAGCGCGCCTGATACAAAGGGGTCACGAACAGCGTCTTCATTGCATCGGCCTTACGTCTGTACAGAGGTGTTTTACGTTCAGACAGGCATCATGTCATGTGGATTTCGCACAACGCATGCAGCACCGACCGAAACAGCCGTGCCTGGCTTTGTCACTCCGATTGCAACGTCGCGTACCCCTGACGTTAGTAACCGTAACGACTGCGGCGGATGATAACGCGCCGCGTTGGTGCTGGTGCCTCAACCGTATCTTCTGTGTTTGGAGCCTCGACGACTACCGGTTCTGGGAAGCCGGACCCGCGACGCACAAGAATCCCATGGCTTTCACCATCAAAGGCGCCCGGCAGAGTTGCTTCCGTGCGGTCTGGCAATGACAGAACACGCGGTTCAGGCGTCTCAGCCACGGCCGCGCTGGCCAAGACTCCAGCGATCGCGAAAGCGGCGGCGAAAAGAAGGGCGAGCGCGGGGACTTTGCGTTTCTGTTCCATATGACCACACTGACAAAAAAGGGCTGACATGGGAAATCACGTTCTTTGGCGATAACGATCGCAAGGGCTCACGGCAGCGTCACCAGAACGACGCGGTTGTTTCAGTTTTTCCATCAGCCAGTAGTGCCAACGGCCGCCTCAAGCTATGTGAGAACCGGGGTAGTGAAAAGATGAGGTGCGGCATGCGCGGCGCAGGCGGAACAGACGGCGGTATCATGCAATTCCTACTTGGGGTGGGCATGATGTGCGGGGGTGGCTATTTGCTTCTGAGTCGGATCATCGTGCGGCCCAATTGGGGATTTGGCGCATCGATCTGGTCCAATGGGTCATTCACTGTCACGACCGGCATGATCTTTATCCCCTTCCTGATCGGCGTGGGGTTCCTGTTCTATAATTCACGAAACTGGATCGGATGGCTTTTGACCTGTGGGTCTCTGATAGCGCTGATCTTTGGGGTGCTGGCCAATCTGAATGTACACCTGACGCGCATGAGCGCGTTCGATCTGATCACGATCCTGGTGTTGTTTGTCGGGGGGGTGGGGTTGCTGCTAAGGTCACTTCGCAGTCCCCGAAGTTAAGACGGCCCGGGCACGAATGCCCGAGCCGAGATTATCTTAGGCTTTTACAGCGCGACCGTGTTCGGCGGCAAACGATGCCAGCTGTTCCATCGAGATCTGCTGATAGGCCTTCGAAGATTTCGCTTTCCACGCAACCGCATTCGGCTTGACCCGAACGTGGCCGACAACGCCCGCGTTGTCACGGATCGTGAACTCCTGGAATTTCGGTGCGGCAAAGGTCTTGGCGCCGTTGGCGGCTGCCGTCTTCTTGGCCGAAGCTTTCGCCTTTGCAGTTACCTTCGACTTGGCTGCGACTTTGGCCGCAGTTTTCGTCTTAGCTTTGGCAGGCGCCTTCGGCTTTGCTGCGGCTTTCGGTTTGGCCGCAGCTTTGGCGACGGCCTTGGGCTTGGCTGCTGCCTTTGCGACGGTCTTCGGTTTCGCTGCTGCCTTGGCCACGACCTTAGGCTTGGCTGCTGCTTTCGGCTTGGCTGCTGCCTTCGCCTTTGTCTTTGCTGTCTTAGCTGCCATTGTATGGGCTCCGCTCTCAATTCAGATTCAGACGACTGGATTGTTTCCAATCTGTCGACTCGGAGGTTTCGAGGGAGAATGTGGCGAAGATAGAGCGCGGGTGGCGTTTGTTTGTGGCGAAAGCTTTGAGTTTTCGCTGTTTTTGAGTGCTGAGGGGGATTAGACCGGGTAGCGCCCGAGCCTGGGTGGGCGTTCACTCCGGTTTGCCGCGAGTGCTTTATGGTGCGGCCCACCTCCATCGGGTGTGGTCTTGGCTGTCGTTGAAAAGAGCCCTCCCGGGGGAGGGTCGGGCGCTGCCCGGGCTGTTCGCCCGGGTCAAGAACTTACCCGTCGCAGATAGTCTTGATGGTTCTCGCATCTTTAAGGGAAAAGATCTCTGTGCAACCGGACTCCCGACCAGTCCTGACTCCCAAGTCCATCGCCAAGAAGGCTTCACCAAAGCTGACAACTCCGCTGTCGTTAAGATCCATGAGGCTGTACGGAATCCAGGAAAACGAAATCGGAACGACATAAATTGTAGCGGTGACAATCGCGGACAACACAATGAGAAGGGTGAGGCGCTTCAAAAATTATATCCCTAATTGAAAAAGGCGGAGCCAACGGCCCCGCCTCTCTTAAATCTCAACCGGGTGGCAGCCCGCAAGTTTCTTTCAAAAACTCGCTACACCGCACTCGAGAGGATTGGTTCTACCAATCCTCGCGGACGATCGTCCGTGTCTTAACCGGCAGCTTCATAGCGGCAAGGCGCAGAGCCTCGCGAGCAATGCTGTCTGCCACACCGTCAATCTCGAACATGATCCGGCCGGGCTTGACCTTGCAGGTCCAGCGATCGACCGAGCCTTTGCCTTTGCCCATACGAACTTCGATGGGCTTTGCCGAGACCGGGGTGTCGGGGAAGATGCGGATCCAGACGCGGCCCTGACGTTTCATGTGACGCGTCATGGCCCGACGGGCGGCTTCGATCTGGCGCGCTGTGACACGCTCCGGCTCGGTCGCCTTGAGGCCATAGGTACCAAAGTTCAGGTCAGACCCGCCCTTCGCTTCACCCTTGATGCGGCCCTTGTGCATCTTGCGGAATTTTGTGCGCTTTGGTTGCAGCATCTCTTAAACTCCTCAATTCCGGCCGCGGCCGCCACCGGCGCCACGCGGTGCAGGACCTTCCTGCAACTCTTGCTGACGACGATCACGTGCGGACGGATCATGTTCCATGATCTCGCCTTTGAAGATCCAGACCTTGATGCCGATGATGCCATAAGGCGTCATGGCTTCGGCCAGCGCATAGTCGATATCCGCGCGCAGCGTATGGAGCGGCACGCGACCTTCGCGGTACCATTCCGTCCGTGCGATTTCGGCCCCGCCCAAACGACCGGCAACGTTGACCCGAATACCAAGGCTTCCCATGCGCATTGCGTTCTGCACACCGCGCTTCATGGCACGACGGAAAGATACACGACGCTCCAATTGCTGAGCGATGGATTCAGCAACCAGCGCTGCGTCAAGTTCGGGCTTGCGCACTTCGACGATGTTCAGGTGCAGTTCCGAATCTGTCATCTTGGCGAGTTTGCGGCGAAGACCTTCGATGTCCGCACCCTTCTTGCCGATGATGACGCCCGGACGTGCGGTGTGGATCGTGACGCGACACTTCTTGTGCGGGCGTTCAATTATGATCCGGGAAACGCCGGCCTGCTTACATTCATCGTTGATGAATTCACGGATCTTGACGTCTTCCAACAGAAGATCGCCGTAATCCTTGGTGTCGGCATACCAGCGACTGTCCCAGGTGCGGTTCACCTGCAAGCGCATGCCGATCGGATTAACTTTCTGACCCATTAGGCGGTCTCCTCAACTTGGCGAACCTTGATCGTGATCTCTGCGAACGGCTTGTGGATCCGTCCGAAACGGCCACGTGCCCGCGGACGACCGCGCTTCATGACCAGGCCTTTGCCGACCCAGGCTTCCGCGACGATCAACTCGTCGACATCCAGGTTGTGGTTGTTTTCAGCGTTGGCGATGGCCGATTGAAGGCATTTTTTCACGTCAGCTGAAATCCGGCGCTTAGAGAAAGTCAGATCGGACAGAGCCTTTTCTACTTTCTTGCCACGGATCATCGAAGCCAAAAGGTTCAGTTTCTGAGGCGAGGTGCGGAGAAGACGGGTCTTCGCCATTGCC
Source organism: Pseudomonadota bacterium (assembly GCA_039033735.1). Taxonomy (GTDB): domain Bacteria; phylum Pseudomonadota; class Alphaproteobacteria; order Rhodobacterales; family Rhodobacteraceae; genus JAJDOD01. Next base: position 148 of record JBCCCA010000138.1, on the reverse strand, counting down.
TCGTTCTCCGCCACGCGGCGGGGATTTTTATCCTTGCCCATGACCTACTTCCTCTTCGCTTTTTTGTCCGCCGCGTGACCATAGTAGGTGCGCGTAGGAGCATACTCGCCGAACTTCTGGCCGATCATGTCTTCCGACACATTGACCG
>JBCCCA010000137.1:0-9110 GCA_039033735.1 Pseudomonadota bacterium | reverse complement strand
GCATCAATCTGGTCATAGTCCTTGAACTCGCCAAACTGCTTCGTGATCGCCGCCGTCAACGTCGTCTTGCCATGGTCAACGTGACCAATCGTGCCGATGTTGCAATGCGGCTTGCTGCGGTCAAACTTTTCCTTCGCCATCTTAGGCTCCTCTTTTTCTTCGGTGCGGTGGGGCGAACCCCACCCTACGGTGGTGGGTAGGGCGGGGTTCGCCCCGCCGCCCCGGTTATGCGTATTTTGCCTGGATCTCTTCAGAGATGTTCTGCGGCACGGGTTCGTAATGGTCGAACTGCATCGTGAAGTTTGCGCGCCCCGAAGACATCGAACGGAGCGTGTTGATATAGCCGAACATGTTCGCCAGCGGCACAAATGCGTCGATCGCGATGGCGTTACCGCGCGTATCCTGCCCCTGCACCTGACCCCGACGGGACGTCAGGTCACCGATGATGCCGCCGGTATATTCTTCCGGTGTTACAACCTCGACCTTCATGATCGGTTCCAGCAGCTTGGCGCCTGCCTTCTTCATGCCTTCGCGCATCGCCATACGTGCCGCGATTTCAAAGGCCAGAACCGAAGAGTCCACGTCGTGGGTCTTACCGTCAATCAGCGCGACCTTGAAGTCGATGACCGGGAAACCCGCAAGCGGACCGGAGTCCATCACAGATTCGATGCCCTTCTCGACGCCGGGGATGTATTCCTTCGGAACGGTACCACCGATGATCCTGCTTTCGAACGAGTACCCCTCGCCCGGCTCGGTGGGAGAGATGATCATGTTCACCTCGGCGAACTGACCTGAACCACCCGACTGCTTCTTGTGGGTGTAGGTGTGCTCGACCTCGTGAGAGATTGTCTCACGATAAGCCACCTGCGGCGCGCCAATATTCGCTTCGACCTTGAACTCGCGTTTCAGACGATCGACAAGGATATCGAGGTGAAGTTCGCCCATGCCCTTCATGATGGTTTGGCCCGACTCGATGTCGGTTTCGACGCGGAAGGATGGATCTTCTGCCGCAAGGCGCTGAAGTCCCTGGCTCATTTTCTCCTGGTCGGCCTTGGTTTTCGGCTCGACGGCGATCTCGATCACCGGGTCGGGGAACGTCATGGTTTCAAGCACGACAGGATCATTCACCGCCGAGAGCGTGTCACCAGTGGTGGTGTCCTTCAAGCCGGCAAGCGCGATGATATCACCCGCGAATGCCTCGGTGATCTCGTCCTGTTTGTTCGAGTGCATCATGACCATTCGGCCAATGCGCTCTTTCCGGTTCTTGGTCGAATTCAGCATCGTGTCACCCTTGGCCACCTTACCAGAATAGATCCGGGTGAACGTCAGGGTGCCCATGTAAGGGTCGTTCATAATTTTGAACGCGAGGCCCGAGAACGGCATTTCGTCGTCAGCACGGCGGGCGATGTCGCGGGTTTCCGTCTCGTCGCCCGGTTTGAAGCCCATGTAGTCGACAACGTCCAGCGGGCTGGGCAAATAGTCGATCACAGCGTTCAGCAGCGGCTGAACACCCTTGTTCTTGAATGCTGAACCGGCAAGGACAGGGATGAACTTGATCTCAAGTGTCCCCATCCGGATGAGCTTGCGGAGTGTTTCTACGTCTGGCTCATTGCCTTCCAGGTACTCCATCATTGCGTCGTCGTCCATTTCGACGGCGAGCTCGACCATCTTGCCACGCCATTCCTCGGCGGTAGCTTTAAGTTCGTCGCGAATCGGACGTTTTTCCCATGATGCGCCCAGATCTTCACCAGCCCAGACCCATTCTTCCATGGTGACAAGGTCAACGATGCCTTCAAGCGCGTTTTCGGCGCCAATCGGGATCTGGATCGGGCACGGCGTCGCACCAGTGCGATCTGCGATCATGTGAACGCAGTTGAAGAAGTCGGCGCCGATCTTGTCCATTTTGTTGACGAATACAATCCGCGGAACCTTGTAGCGGTCTGCCTGCCGCCAAACCGTTTCGGTTTGTGGCTCGACACCTGCATTGGCGTCAAGAACAGCGATGGCACCATCCAGAACCGCCAGCGAACGCTCGACTTCAATGGTGAAGTCAACGTGGCCAGGGGTGTCGATGATGTTCATACGGTGCTTTTCGGTTTCGGCCGTCTGGCCGTCTTCCGTACGCTCCCAGAACGTGGTCGTCGCAGCGGACGTGATCGTGATGCCACGTTCCTGCTCCTGCTCCATCCAGTCCATGGTGGCGGCACCATCATGCACTTCACCAATGTTGTGCGACTTGCCCGTGTAAAACAGGATCCGTTCCGAGCAGGTGGTCTTGCCTGCATCGATATGCGCCATGATCCCGAAATTCCGGTAGCGCTCCAGTGGATATTCGCGAGCCATCTGCCTGCTCCTGTTCCTAAATTACCAACGATAATGGCTGAACGCTTTGTTCGCGTCGGCCATCTTGTGGGTGTCTTCGCGCTTCTTGACGGCAGAGCCGCGGCCGTTGACCGCATCGCTCAATTCGCCTGCAAGACGCTCTTCCATGGTGTTTTCGTTCCGGGCCCGGGCTGCAATGATCAACCAGCGGATCGCCAGAGCTTCCCGGCGCTCGGGGCGCACTTCAACTGGCACCTGATAGGTAGCACCACCAACCCGGCGGGAGCGAACCTCAACCGACGGTTTGATGTTGTCGAGTGCTTCGTGGAAAACTTCCACAGGTGCTTTCTTCAGACGTTCTTCGACCCGGTCGAACGCATTGTAAACGATACGTTCTGCAACGGATTTCTTCCCGTCGACCATCAGGTTATTCATGAACTTGGTCAGAACCCGGTCGCCATACTTGGCGTCGGGCAGAACCTCGCGTTTTTCTGCGGCGTGACGGCGTGACATGCTTCGGTTTCTCTCTTCCTACAGATCATTGGCGCAGAACGTGCGCCTGAGTTCACACGAAGCGCCAGCTTCGTGACATTGGGACAGGGCGGCGGATTCTGCGTCAGAGCGCGATCCGGCACCGACAACAAACAGCTTGTGCCGGGACCCTTTTCTTCCGCGGACAACGGAGCCACATCTTTGCGTCGTCAAAACAACCGAGCAATTCGCAGGGTTGTCCGAATGCGATCGGCAATGGTGCATCGCGCGTCCATGAGCGTCGGACTTGCTGTTCCAGCCAGCGGAATATCCCCAGCCGATCCCGTCCGTATTAATGGCCACACCGCCCCAGTCCGCCGAAGCGGAAAGCGGAAAGACCAGCACCAATGGTGCGGCAGCTATGACAGCTGCAAATTTCATTACTTCGGACGCTTGGCGCCATACTTCGACCGGCGCTGCTTGCGGTCCTTCACACCTTGGGTATCCAGCACACCGCGCAGGATGTGGTAACGGACACCCGGAAGGTCTTTAACCCGGCCACCACGGATCAGAACCACGGAGTGTTCCTGAAGGTTGTGGCTTTCACCTGGGATATAGCTGATGACCTCGTAGCCATTGGTCAGGCGCACCTTGGCAACCTTCCGCATGGCCGAGTTCGGCTTCTTCGGCGTCGTTGTATAGACGCGCGTACATACACCGCGTTTCTGCGGGCATTGCTCAAGGTGCTGTGACTTCGAGCGTTTGATTTTTGGCTGCCGGGGTTTCCGGATCAGCTGCTGGATCGTGGGCATTAATTCAAATTCCCGTTCTTCGTCTGCGTCTGGGGGGCGCCCCCCGGTTTATCAGTTCTCTGTCGCCGCTCTCGTGCGTCCACGAAAACGCGTATGACCGCCAAGCTCCCGCATTTCGGGGGCTTGCGGTGGGTTTCCAGAGGATCGGGGCAAACACGGCCCGGATCGTGACCACTTTCGTTCTGTTAGAGACGACTTAAACCTGCCGGGGTCGTCCAAGTAGCGCGCGTATAGACAGAGTCGGATATGCTGTCAACAGGGGCAGAATGCTTCAGACTGCGCCCAACCTGTCTTGCCGTGAACCGCTATCCCGATCTTCTTTCTCGCCAAAGTGTGAAAAGTCCGGTCGCAACGACTATGGCTGCCCCGATGAGTGTTAGTTGATCTGGCCAATCTCCAAAAACAAGAAAGCCAAGGACCAACGCCACCAGAAGGCTTGTATAGCGGAAGGGTGCCACAAACCCAATCTCACCCACACGCATCGCCGAAACTGAGAACAGATAACCTCCTAAGATTGTCACAATAGATCCGGCCAGCCACAACCAGTCAACTGGTACCATCGGCTGCCATTCTGTATTGACCGCGCCAACGATCGAGAATGCCAGAATAGTCAAAACGGCCGCCAAAGACACGGTTAGCGACGGCACCTCGGGCGAAAGACGCCGCGCTGCCAAGTCGCGCACCGTAACGGCCAGAACAGCAAGCAAGGCATAGAGCGCGTAGATCGAGAACCCGTCGGCGCCAGGGCGAACGATGAGATAGACACCGACAAACCCTATTCCAATGGCCGCAAAGCGGCGCCAGCCAACATGTTCCCCAAGAAAAAGCGCTGCGCCCAGCGCAACGGTTAATGGGAGTACCTGAAGGATCGCTGTGACATTCGCGATCGGCATGTGGATCAATGCCGTCAAAAAGAAGTACGCTGCCGCCATCTCTGCCAAACTTCGCATGGCGATAAGCCGTCGATCCCTACTGCTCTTGGGCCAAACCAATGCGTTGGACCGATATGCCAGTATAAATATCAGGAACGAAGCACCAATTGTCCGTAGCAGTAGAAACTGGAAGAATGGCAGATCGTCCCCCAGCAATTTGACGAAGGCATCATTGATCGTAAACGCCGTCATAGACGCTGTCATCAGCGCCGCGCCGCGACGATTGTCAGACATCATTGGGTGGCTCCGGACGTTATCCCCTGTCCTCGTGTCACCTTTTCAACAGGGACTCCAGTGGTGGGTTCGACACAAACTGTGCAAGTTTGGACCCACTAATGAAAAAGGGCCCCGCATTGCGAGGCCCTGTTCATTGTTTCAAAGGTCGTAATTAGTCGCGGCTCTCTGGTGTTTCGACCAGGTCAACATCAACCGTGTCACCTTCATCCATAGGAGCCGCCAACACTGCGGCCGCTTCGGCCTCGGCCTGAGCTTCCTGAATGACCTTCAGGTCTCGTTCGGCCGCGATGCGGCGTACCTTCTGTGTGGCACCGCCAGTACCGGCCGGGATCAAACGACCAACGATGACGTTTTCCTTCAGACCCACAAGCTTGTCTTTCTTGCCCTGAACCGAAGCTTCCGTCAGCACCCGCGTCGTTTCCTGGAACGATGCCGCCGAGATGAAGGACCGAGTCTGCAACGAGGCCTTGGTGATGCCAAGCAAGATCGGCTCGCCTTGTGCCGGGCGACGACCTTCGGCCTCCGCCTTGGCGTTGGCCGCGTCGATCTCTGCCTTGTCGACATGCTCGCCCTTCAACAACGTGGTTTCCCCAGAATCCTGGATTTCCCACTTTTGCAACATCTGGCGCACGATCACCTCGATATGCTTGTCGTTGATCTTCACGCCTTGCAGTCGATACACGTCCTGCACTTCGTCAATCATGTAATCAGCCAGCGCTTCGACACCCATAATCGACAAGATGTCATGCGGCGCCGGGTTGCCGTCCATGATGTAGTCGCCCTTCTGCACGAAGTCGCCTTCGGCCACCGGGATGTGCTTGCCTTTCGGCACCATGTATTCGACGGGCTCCATCGACTCGTCTGCCGGTTCGATGCTGATGCGACGCTTGTTCTTGTAGTCGCGTCCGAAGCGGACATAGCCGTCAATTTCGGCGATGATCGCGTGATCCTTGGGACGACGGGCTTCGAAGAGTTCGGCCACACGCGGCAGACCACCGGTGATGTCCTTTGTCTTCGCGCCTTCCCGCGGAATACGTGCAACCACGTCACCCGCCTTAACATCCGAGCCGTCCTCAATCGACAGAATGGCGTCCACCGACATCGGATATGTGATTGGGTTGCCCGCATCGTTGCGAACGGGCTCGCCCTTGTCATCGGCCAGGATGATCTCCGGCTTCAGATCGCTGCCCTTAGGCGCGGTGCGCCAGTCAGTCACGATTTTCTGGGTCATGCCTGTCGCGTCATCGGTCTCGTCACGGATCGACGTCCCGACAACAAGATCAACAAACTTCGCCTTACCGGACTTCTCAGCAATGATCGGCAGAGTGTAAGGGTCCCACTCGAAGAGCTTATCGCCACGCGCAACCTTCGCGCCTTCCTTCGGGAAGACCTTGGTGCCGTAGCCCAGCTTATGGCTGGCGCGCTCGACATCATTGTCATCCATGATGGCGATGGTCATGTTCCGCCCGATTACGATCATCTCGCCATTAGCGTTCTCGATCAGGTTCGAGTTGGTGTAGACCACTTTACCTTCAGCCGAACTTTCCATGAAGGATTGTTGGCCACCTTGGGCGATGCCGCCGATGTGGAAGGTCCGCATCGTCAGCTGCGTGCCGGGTTCACCGATGGACTGTGCCGCGATAATTCCAACCGCTTCGCCCTGGTTCACCAACGTACCGCGCGCCAGGTCGCGGCCATAGCACATGGCGCAAACGCCCTCTTCTGCTTCACAAGTCAGCGGCGAACGGATGCGCACGGTTTGCAGTCCAGCACTCTCGATCGCATCAGCCTTGCGTTCGTCGATCAACTCACCTTTGCTTACAATCACCTCGTCTTCGCCAGGCACCAGCACGTCCTCAGCCGCAACGCGGCCCAGGATACGCTCGGAAAGTGACGCCACGACTTCACCATCGTTGATCGCTGGCTCGGCCGTGATCGCATTTTCGGTTCCACAATCATGCATACGCACGATGCAGTCCTGCGCCACATCGACAAGACGACGGGTCAAGTAGCCCGAGTTCGCAGTTTTCAGCGCAGTATCGGCAAGACCCTTGCGAGCGCCATGAGTCGAGTTAAAGTACTCGAGCACCGTTAGACCCTCTTTAAAGTTCGAGATGATCGGCGTTTCGATGATCTCGCCCGACGGCTTTGCCATTAGGCCCCGCATCCCGCCCAGCTGTTTCATCTGTGCTGGTGAACCACGTGCGCCCGAGTGCGCCATCATATAGATCGAGTTCGGCTCCATCTCGGCGCCCGCATCGTCGCGCTGCATAGAGCTGATATCGTCCATCATCGCGCCGGCCACATCGTCCGAACACTTCGACCATGCATCGACAACCTTGTTGTACTTTTCGCCCTGTGTGATCAGGCCGTCCATGTACTGTTGCTCGAACTCTTTAACCTGCTCGCGCACCGTATCGACGATCTTCCACTTTGCATCAGGAATGACCATGTCGTCCTTGCCGAACGAAATGCCTGCCTTGAACGCTTCCTTGAAACCCATCGACATGATCTGGTCACAGAAGATGACTGACTCTTTCTGACCGCAATAGCGGTAAACAGTGTCGATAACGGTCTGCACCTCTTTTTTCCGCAGAAGACGGTTTACCAATTCGAATGGCGCCTTCGCGTTCAGCGGCAACAGCGCACCAAGCTTCATCCGGCCCGGCGTGGTCTCATAACGCTTGTACGTCTCAAGCCCATCGTCACCAATCTGCTTGATCCGCGCGGTGATCTTGGCATGAAGATGCACTTCACCCGAGTCCAGCGCGTGCTGCACTTCGTCGGCATCGGCAAAGACCATGCCTTCACCCTTCATGCCCTCACGCTCCATCGTGATGTAGTAAAGGCCAAGGATCATGTCTTGCGACGGTACAATGATCGGCGCGCCGTTGGCCGGCGATAGAACGTTGTTCGTCGACATCATCAAAACGCGGGCTTCCAGCTGGGCTTCCAGCGAAAGCGGTACGTGAACAGCCATTTGGTCGCCGTCGAAGTCGGCGTTAAAGGCCGAACAGACCAGCGGGTGAAGCTGGATCGCCTTGCCTTCGATCAGCACAGGTTCAAAGGCCTGAATACCCAAACGGTGCAGCGTCGGCGCGCGGTTCAGAAGAACCGGGTGCTCGCGGATGACTTCGTCGAGGATATCCCACACTTCGGGGCGCTCTTTCTCGACCAGCTTTTTCGCCTGCTTCACCGTCGAAGACAGACCTTTCGCTTCAAGCCGCGAATAAATGAACGGCTTGAAGAGTTCGAGGGCCATCTTCTTCGGGAGACCACATTGGTGCAGCTTGAGTTCCGGGCCGGTCACGATGACCGAACGGCCCGAGAAATCGACCCTCTTGCCGAGAAGGTTCTGACGGAAGCGACCCTGCTTGCCTTTCAGCATGTCAGACAGCGATTTCAGCGGGCGCTTGTTGGCCCCAGTGATCACGCGGCCACGACGACCGTTGTCAAACAGCGCATCCACAGATTCCTGCAGCATACGCTTTTCGTTCCGCACGATAATGTCTGGTGCGCGAAGTTCGATCAGACGCTTCAAACGGTTGTTCCGGTTGATGACCCGGCGATAAAGATCGTTCAGGTCGGACGTCGCGAAACGACCACCATCCAGCGGCACCAATGGGCGCAGTTCTGGCGGGATCACGGGGATCACGGTCAAAACCATCCATTCGGGGCGGTTGCCGGATTCAAGGAAGTTCTCGACGATCTTCAGTCGTTTGATGATCTTCTTTGGCTTCAATTCGCCCGTAGCTTCGGCCAGATCAGCACGCAGTTGTTCAGCCTCGGCCTCAAGGTCGATGGCCGCCAGCATCTCGCGGATCGCTTCCGCACCGATATTCGCCGTGAACGCGTCCATGCCATAAGCATCCTGCGCGTCCATATGCTCTTCTTCCGTCATCAACTGACCGTATTGCAGGTCAGTCAGGCCGGGTTCGATAACCACATAGTTCTCGAAATAGAGGATGCGTTCCAGATCGCGAAGCGTCATGTCCAGCATCAGGCCGATGCGCGATGGCAACGACTTCAAAAACCAGATATGCGCAACAGGCGCTGCCAGTTCGATATGGCCCATCCGCTCGCGGCGGACCTTTTGCAGCGTCACTTCCACACCGCATTTTTCGCAGACAACGCCGCGATACTTCATGCGCTTATATTTGCCGCAGAGACACTCATAGTCCTTGATTGGCCCAAAGATACGGGCGCAGAACAAACCGTCGCGCTCGGGCTTGAACGTCCGATAGTTGATGGTCTCGGGTTTCTTGATCTCACCGTAAGACCACGAAAGGATCCGCTCGGGCGAGGCCAGCGAGATTTTGATTTCGTCAAACGTCTG
>JBCCCA010000136.1:0-9137 GCA_039033735.1 Pseudomonadota bacterium | reverse complement strand
TCCTGTACGGCGACAAAACTCATAGGCCCTGCTCCGCCCAGGGGAAAAAGCGCCGCGATGCCCACCGCAGCACCCAGTCGATGGCAAAGGCTAGCAGCGTGATCCAGATGACGTAGGTCAGGATCACATCCATTGCGAGATACCGGCGCACAAGGAAGATGCGATACCCCAGCCCTGCGTCTGAGGCGATGGCTTCGGCGGCGATCAGAAACAACCACGCGGGCCCCAGTGACAAGCGCACGGCCTGGATCAGGCGTGGCATGACCTGCGGCAGCGCCACCCGGATCGCAATGACCCAGGACGATGCGCCCAGCGTCTGAGCTTTCACCAGCAACTCCTGCGGGATTTCCAGCGTGCGCTGGCTCAGGTCACGAATGATAAAGGGCAAGGTGCCAACAACGATCAGAACGACCTTCGACACTTCGCCCAAGCCAAACACGATGAACAGGATCGGCAACAGGGCCAGTGGCGGGATCATCGACAGGACCGCGACGAACTGGGCCAAAAGGCTGCGCGCCACAGGCAGCAGGCCAATCAAAAGGCCGAACAGCAACCCAAGCCCAGCCGAGATGCCGATGCCCAGAAACAGTCGTTTCAGGCTGGCCCAGGTGTCGTACCAAAACAAGACACGTCCGGTGCGCCGGTCGCCCTCGGTCGTCAGCCGCACGATCGTGTCCCCAATGGTCGAGGGCGCAGGCAAAAGCTTGTCAGACGGATTTGCCGTCAACCTGATCTCGGACCCGATTGCATAGGCCACGGCCACCGCAGCAAAGGGCAACAGCAGCAGGAACAGCGACAAAGCCCGCCCGGGAGTAATGTTGATCAACCGCATGGGAATACGCCCCGGGTCTTGCCCGGGGCTGCTGGCTTTAAAGGCTGCCGTCGGCGGCCATCTGCATATAGGTCGTATCGAAGCGGAACTTCACATTGTTCGCATCGCCCGTCGTCGACCCGTCGGGGTACTCCACCCCGATAAAGTCGGCCGACGGCGCACCCTCGCCCAGAATGCCCTTGTCGAACAGAAACTCGGCAACATTGACCTTTGTCGTCGGAAGCTCGGCTCTTTCAGTGAAGGACACCGCATCGGCGGGTGTGAAGAACATCTCGGTCGAGGCCAGCTGCGCCTGATATCCCGCAAGATCGGTGCCCGAGGCTTCGGCCATGGCTGTCAGAACCTCTTCATCGCCGGCTGCCATCAGACCCATCACCTCGTACCATGCACCCGCCACAGCTTTCCCAAAGTTCGGGTTGGCCTCAAGTACCTCGGTGTTCACGACCATCAGGTCGATAATTTCACCGGGGATGTCCGAACTGTCGAACAATTTCTTGGCGTTCGGGTCCTCCAGAATGGTCGACACCAGCGGGTTCCACGTCACGACCGCTTCCACATCGTCGGTCGAAAACGCAGCGATCATGTCGGCGTCCGACGTATTGATCACGCCGCCTAGATCCGCTTCTGACAGACCGATCGAGTCAAGTCCGCGCGCCAGCAGGTAGTGGGACACCGAAAGTTCGACAAGGTTTACCGGCTTGCCCGACAGCGAGGCCAGGTCGCCATCGCCCTTGACGATCACCGCGTCATTGCCATTCGAGTAATCGCCGACGATCAGCGCGGTCGTGTCGACACCGCCGCCCGACGGAATGGACAGCGTGTCCATGTTCGTGGCCGAGACGCCGTCAAACTGACCTGCCGTGTATTGATTGATCGATTCAATATAGTCGTTGATTTGAACGATCTCGACGTCGATCTCATACTTATCAGCCCACTTATCCATGATGCCGCTATCTTCCAAATAGCCCCATGGCATCCAGCCGACATAGATCGACCAGGCAAGGCGGAATTCGGTTTTTTCCTGCGCCGTGGCGCCAGTGGCCAAAGCGAGTGTGAGTGCGGCTGTGGTCAGTAACTTTTTCATCTTCGGTCCCATCATGTTTCACCAAATGGAATGACCGCGTGGAGGGCAACGTCAGGGCGCGGGTCAAACCGGCGCAGTAGCCTCCCGGGATTTTGCCCCGCCGTGTACTGCCCGATATGTAAGTCGGGCAGCGATATCTCTTGGACCAGACCACTTGGCAGCGCGGAACCCTAGATATCCTGCTCTAACAGCCAACGGATCGACGGCGGACAGATCAAGGTCCTGCCTTAGTCGGCCACGCCCGCCAACTCCATCTGCCTATCGCTTGTGCGTTTTGAGCGTCTTTTGCTCAATACTTTATCAAAGTACGGCGCCAACATCGGCATCATCGATTTAGGCCTGCTCAAGCCTGGCGTCTATGCCGTTGCCTTGCTCGCCGCATTTGGCTGACCACGCCAGTCACCGATCTGCGCGCAGAGCAGCAAAACCGGCAAAAGCCCGATCGCCGCAATCATTAGGCTTGGAACGGCCGCGCCTTCCAAACGCTCGTCCGATGCCAGCCGAAAGGCCTGAACGGCCAGTGTATCATAGTTGAACGGTCGCAGGATCAGCGTTGCCGGAAGCTCCTTTATCGTGTCCACAAAGACGATCAGGAATGCGGTCAAAACGCTGCCGCGCAAGACAGGCAAATGGATGCGACGCACGGTCGCCCAACTGGAACTGCCGAGCACCCGCGATGCGGCATCCACATTCGGGGTCACAGCTGCCAAACCACTGTCATAGGCCCCAAGCGCTGCGGCCATGAAGCGGATCATATAGGCCGCCACCATCAGCCAGATCGAGCCCGAAATCAGCAAGCCAGTCGAGATGTCGAACCACGCCTCCATCCGTGCATCCAGCCAGTTGTCGAACTGCGCGAAGGGCACCATTAGCCCAACGGCGATCACGCCACCCGGCACAGCATAGCCCAAGCGCCCAATAAAAAGGGCAGCCAGCGACCGACGATGTCCGCAAAACCGATGATACGTACCCAGCAAAACGGCCGCCCCAACGGTGAAAAACGAGGCGATTGCAGCCAGATAGAGCGAGTTCTGAATAAACCGCAGATAGCGCGGACTGAGAATGTCCTGTTCAGACCGCAAGCCCATCAAGATCAGTGTGATCGTCGGCACTACAACACCAAGCAAAACGGGCAGGAAACAGACCAGCTGCGCGATCGCCCGCTGACGACCGCTCAAGCGGAACCGGACAAATTGATCCTGCCGGCCCCGCGTCGAATAGGCGGCCTTGCCGCGGTTCATATACTCCAGCGCGGCCACCAAAAGCGCCATCGTCAAAAGCCCAAGCGCCAGCTGCGCGGCCGCGCCCCTGTCCCCTAGCCCGAACCAGCTGGTGTAGATGCCTGTCGCAAAGGTTTGCACGCTGAAATGCGCGACCGTTCCAAAATCGGCAATCGTCTCCATCACGACCAGTAATGTCCCAGCAGCGATGGCCGGGCGCGCCATTGGAAGCGAAACTTTCAGAAATGCGCGTGACGGGGTCACGCCAAGGGCACGTGCAGCAAAGAACGGCGTGGCCGCCTGCATCCGGAACGCGGTGCGCGCCATCAGGTAGACATACGGATAAAGCACAAGGATCAGCATGAAGGCCGCACCCCCAAGCGATCGGATCTCTGGGAACCAATAGTCACGCGGCCCCCAACCCGTGACCGTGCGCAATGTGGATTGCACGATGCCCGGGTGGTCCAGCACATCCGTATAGGCATATGCCAGCACATAGGCTGGGAAGGCCAAGGGCACCACAAGGGCCGCTTCCAGAAAACGCCGCCCGGTAAAGTCGCACGCCACCACGATCCAGGCCGTGGTCACACCGATCAGGATGCTGCCCAAGGCCACAAGAACGACCAGAATCAACGTCGTCTGTGTATAGCGCCACAGAACGGTGTCAGCCAACATCGACAGGGTCTCAAACGACCCCGACGCGGCCGCCAGCACAACACCAACGATTGGCAACAGGCAAAGAATCGCGATGCCCAGCGCCAAGGACGCAATAACGCGGTTATTCATCTGGCTCGGTCTCACCATCCAGCATTCCCCGCCCGGATTTAGCCTGAAATCAGCGCCGTGGGTAGCTCTGATTGTTTTGGTCAGGATTGACATAACTGAGTAATTCTATCAAGAATAGGAAAATTCTGTCTCAGCCACCCTTTTGGGAAGCCGGACGCGTTTTTTTGGAGAGACGGACATGACAACGATGCCAAACGCACTCCAGACGACCGAGATGCCGAAAATGGCGGCCTTCAATGCGCGCGATTTGATCCAGGACGGCTCGCAAGTATGCATTGTTCTTGACGATCAGCAGTACTTCCTGCGCATCACACGCGCAGGCAAACTGATCCTGACCAAGTAAGCCAGCGGGGGCCGCGAACCTCACCGAAGTCTCCACCCTTGAAACAACAGCCCGCATACAAAAGGCGCACCGCATGGCAAAGACCCCCTCTCCCTGCATCGATGTCTGCAAATTCAAACGCGACGGTCACTGTATTGGCTGTTCCATGACAAAAGCGCAGAAATCCATGTTCAAGTCCCTGAAGAAGGACAAGCACCGACGCGCCTTTGTCGAGATGTTGGTGGGGCAGCAATCACGGATGGGCAAGTACACACCGTGGGCCGCAGCCTATATGCGGAAGTGCCTGAAAAAGAAGGTCAAGCCGGTCGCGGCCGTCCGAAACGTCGCCTGAACGGCGCAACCGTGATGTCGAAACCTTCGACGCAGTTTGCAACACCACCGCCGCACATGAAAAAACCGCACCTAACCGGCGCGGCTTTCCTTGCTGCTTAGTTCTGGTTTGGGATCAGGCGAGGTGGCTGCGCAGGAACCACGCGAATTTCTCGTGTTCCTGACCGCGCGCGATACACAGATCCTCGGTCAGCGTATCGCCATGCGCCGCTGCCAGCTCACCCGTGCCTGCCAAAGTGGCAGCCAGTGTTTCCTGAGCGGCCTGCATGGCCGCGATCATGTCTTTGTCCGACGCATGTCCGTCATGTTCGGACACTTTCGACCGTTCGACCATGCCGGACAGCGTGCCTTCGGCATGACCGCCCAGGGATTTGATGCGTTCGGCCAAGTCATCCTGCGCAACAAAATGGTCTTCGTAGATCTTCTGAAACAGATCGTGCAGCGGGCCAAAGGCCATGCCTGTCACGTTCCAGTGGAAATTTTGAGCCAGCATCGTCGTCACAGCCGTTTCGGCCACACTTTGGTTCAGTGCCTCGACAATCTCGGCTTTCGGATCGTTGGAAAGGGCCACGGCTGTTTGTGTCATCGTTTGCTCCTGAGCGTTGCGTTTGGTTTGGGTCGCTGGCTGGCGGACGCGCGTGCTTGCTGCCCCACACACTTAGCGACCGTAATCCTGATGACAAGAAGCTTTTAGAATAATTCTAAGCTTGAGCCCCTTATGCCAATCGAAGGCTAGTCCGGACGCTTCAATTGAGTGTCATCGCGCTGCGCGGTCGTGTCCAGACGACGGGTAGCACGGGTGCCTGGCACTAATAGCTCGGCCTTGCGGAAATAGGCCCGTAACTCTTCCTTAACAATGCCAAGGTCACGCCGCGCCGCACGCACGGACTTCGATTGCCAGGGTTCGTTCTCAAGCGGGATCAAGTGCAGGTCCTTGCCCCGCAAATTGTCCATTGCAAACCCGACACCCAGCCGGAACGAGGGGATATGCGCTTCCTCGAAACGCCAATGCTCGGGGTATTCGGTGGTCGAAACCTTGATGAAAAACTCGACGATATCCCCGGTAATGTCGGACGCCGCCCCCATCGTGGCACCAATGATGAAAGCTTCATCCTGAACATGCAAACCCCGGCCCAATAGCACGTGAATGCAATCATGCCGCGCCAAAGTAATTGCGCCTGGCAAGGCGTCCGGGCTTTCCGGGTTTTCGTATTTCTTGATGACATCCGGGACTTCGTCGGCATTGGCGGCTGGCATTGTTGCCAGAACCTCGGCGATGGTCATGTCGTCGGTATCAAGGCCCGGGTTCCACTCATCCCAGTTCAGATCAACGCGTCGTCCCATGGCTTAACCCTCCGTTTCGCCGAAATCGGTGATCGCCGTAAAATCGGCATTCTCGGCGACGGCGGCCTGAAGCGCCTGTTCCAAAGCCTCCACATTCGCCACGTCAACAAAGCTGCCAAGATCGTCGCGGCGCAAGACATGGCCGCCGTCTATCCCGATGCCAATCGTCGTGACCTGGATCGGTGTACTGGCGGCCAACGCTTCAATCGCGGCGTCCAGCGCTTCGCCATCATCCGCCTCGCCATCCGTCGTAACGATCAAACGGAACGTCCCGAAGCTTCGCATGGTCGCCGCCTCCGCTTCCAGCAACACCTGCGCCTCCTGAATAGACCGGGTCAATGGCGTGCTGCCATCGCTGACGATGGGCCTGAGAAGGTTGGACAACGCACCTTGCGCATCCGTCACGCTGGTGAACGGCAAAATCGTACCGGCGTTCAGAGCAAGAACGGCAACCCGGTCGTCGGCACCCATCGCGTTCAGCGCGCCCACCACCGCACGCTTTGCAGCTTCGATGTCATCGCCCATCGACCCGCTGTCATCCAGCACAATCGCGGTCACCCGTCGGTTCGGATCGGGCTGCGCCTCGATCACGTCCGTCGGGATGCCGGGCCACGCCGAAATTGCCGCCCAATTAGGCATGACCGGCGCGCGTTCTGCGGCCTCTGGCGGGCTTTGGATGTTGTCTTGGAAGATCGTAAACGCAATGACGCCTGCGACCACGACAGAGATGACACTAAACTTATCCCATTTCATGGCGCGCTCCTATTGCAGCGGCGAGAATGTGGTGGCCTCAGCCTGAACCGTCAGGACACGGAAGACCACACGCATATTCTCGCGCCACTCGGCTTCGGTCGCAGGCGGATTATGCTGTGGGTTCGAGATGCCCACACCATCGACCGTGAACTGGTCGCGGTTCATCCGCACCCCCAGATCCGAGGAATAGGCGGTCAACGCATCCACGACAGCAATCGCACGGTCCATCGACAGGTTCTGGGTCGACGTGCGGATCGCCCGCAGCTCGGCATTGTCGGCCCCGTCCTGTTCGCGCCGCAGGAAATGCAGTGGGTCCGAATGCCCTTCAACGGTGATGATGGCACCTGAATACGTGGATGCAAGCCTAAGAATTTCCTCGAAATCTTGTGCATAGAGCGCGACAGGGAAGGTCGTGCTGTCGGGCTCGAAATACACCTCAAAATCGATCTTGGTGTTCGCGTCAAGCTGCCCGGTACGGCGGAGCTTTTGGACGGCTGCCGCTGCGGCTTCAGGGTTGAATGCGGCGATCTGGCGGTCATCCAGATTGCTCAAACCGTCTGCCAAGGCCGAGTAATCCCATCCGGCTGCGGTCAGGTTCGCTGGCGCATCCAACCGGTCCGCACCCCGGAGCGCAATGTTGACTTCTTCCAGCAGCACTTCGAAGCGGCGCGCTTCAGTGGCATCGCCAAAGTGCTTGGCGTTGCCTGCCCAACCATCTGTGATCGCGTCTTGCCACAGGAAGACGCCCTCTTCCGTCGGCAGACCGCCCAGAAACTCGGACGCCATCAGTGCCGCCATTTGCGTCTGTCGCGGGTCGCCATCATCGGCCATGAACCCGCGCATCTCTTCCTCGGCACGGAACAGAATGTTGACCATGCGTGCAATGTCGTCCCGGTTCGCACCGAAGTAATCTGCGCGTACCGCAATGTAGTCACCGATCACCGAGGCCGCTTCCTGGGTCGATATCAGGATGGTCGCGCCACGCACCGAACCTTCCGCGCCCGTGCCAACGCCCCCGCCCGAGGTCAGAAACCGCGCATCCGGCAGAATGACCGCCGCCGCATCGGCGCGCCCATCGGCAATGGCCGCCGACGGCGTATCGCCATCACCAGTTAGGCCTTCGACCCAGACAATTTCAACATCATCGAAAGACAGCCCACCGTCCGCCAGAATACGCCCGACGAAATCCACATGCGGTCCGTTTGCCTGGATCGCGATCCGCTTGTCCGCCAGATCCCCGATCCGGTTGATGCCATCCGACGCGACGATCCCGTCGCCCGCCGAGAACGAGTGTTTGAAGAAAACGATCTGCTCGGTCCTTGGATCAAACTCGGTCACCGGCGCCGCGGCGGCCAACATGCCAAGCGTGCCCCGCAGGTAAGGTGTTTCGCAGGACAGATACGCCTTCAGCTGGGCCTCGAAACTGTCGACCACAGACAGCGACAAGGGCAAGCCCGCCGCCCCAAGCGGACCGCCATCATTCTCAAGCGATGCGCCGTTGGCATAGGCAACTACGCCATCCGCGCCCCAGGCAATCAGCGGCATGGTGCCATTCCATCCAGGTGCACAGTCGCGGACCGGGTCGGTCACCACCTCGGCTAGTCGGTCGCCTGGGTTCGCAAGCGCAAGGTTGGCCCCAAGGATCAGGGCCACAGCGAATGCAGATATAAACAGTTTCATGGGCGTAAGTTCCCTTTCGTTTCAAGGGTCAGGAATTCATAATGCGACGCGGCTTCAACACGCTCTCGGCCACCTCGGAGGCGGCCTCGACCTCGGCCAGAAGACCACGTGCCGCTAACAAGTCGGTTTGATCAAAGGCGACATCCAGCGCCTCGACCGCCGATATCAGTTTCTGTCGCGACGCGTCCTCGGTCTCGGCGTGATCACGGCGGCGCAGCGCGGCATGTGCCACGGCCGCATCTTCAATTAGTTCCGAACGGATCAGCACGGCCCGAAGATCGCGCTGCCGGTCGGGGGAATAGAATATCTCGCGCGCGGCCGCATCCATCCGGTCGGCCACCGCCGACACGCGCTCGGCCACGTCCTCGCGCATGGTACGCGCGGCACCGCGCAGCGCCGTGGCACGTGTGTGGGCCTTGGTGATCGCCTCAAGCGCACTGCCGGCGGCATAATCGGATACGCCGTGGCGCGCCTGAAAAGCCTGTCGCAACTGTTCCGCTTCGGACCAAATCCACCCCGTCGGCATCCACGCCAGCAGTGTCAACGTGCCAAGGAAAGCCAACCCGGCGGCGGCGACAGCCGCAAACCCGTCAAAAGGCAACGGCAAACGCATGACCCACGCAAAGCCAACGCCAAAGACGGCCGCGACGAAAGCCGCGATCCAGGGGCTTACACCGGGTTTCATCGCCGCATCTGGAGCGAAACCTCCACCCTTGCCAGTCGGGATTGGTAGGCGCGGTCGCTTTCCCCATCCTCTTTAGGCAG
>JBCCCA010000135.1:0-9144 GCA_039033735.1 Pseudomonadota bacterium | reverse complement strand
GTTGTGCTCGTCCAGTGTGACCGCAAAGTTGTGGCCATCGCGGGGATCAAGCGACTTGGCGACGAAAAAGATAAATTCCGAACTGTCAGGGTTAAGCGCAGCTTCGATCGATGCCTGGCCCGGATTCGCAATCGGCGTCGGCGGCAACCCGTCAATCACATAGGTGTTCCATGGTGTACGCGCCCGCAATTCGCTGCGCCGCAAACCGCGACCAAGCACACCCTGGCCCTCGGTCACACCGTAGATCACAGTTGGGTCCGTCTGCAGCTTGATCCCTTGCTTCAACCGGTTGCTGAACACACTCGACACCAATGGCCGCTCTACGGCCAACGCCGTTTCCTTCTCAATGATCGACGCCAGGATCAAAGCTTCCTCCGGCGTTTCAACGGCTGCGTCCTCGGACCTCGAGGCCCATGCCTCTGCCAGCCATTCCTCTTGTTGGGCTGCCATCTCGGCCAGGATCGCATTCCGATCTGCTCCAGGCCGGATGGAAAATTCACGGGGCGCCAACGATCCTTCGGGCGGAATGTCCGCGATCTCGCCTTCCAGGATTTCCGTCGCCTTCAGACCTTCCACGACCTGCCAGCTGGTTACGCCCTCAACCACAACAAGGCGGAACTGCGTCGCAACATCTTCAATGGCATCCCTGTATTCCGACGGCACCTCTCCATCTGCCTTTGGGTCAAACTGCGCAGTGACAACAAAGTCCTGTGTCTCGGGGTCCATCTCGCGCACCCGTTTTTCCTGACCGTTGACCGCAATAATATAGAGTATCTCTGTCCCGCAGGTTGACCGCCCCTCACCCGTCACTGTTGCCACGATCTGCTGCATCGAGGACCCGGGCTCAATTAGAAACGAGCCAGCCTTCAGCTGCGCCGCCTTGCCGGTATAATCCGCCCCCAGCCGATAAACCGTAGCGTTCGATATCGCGCCCTGATCCGCCAGATCATTGGCAACGCCGGTCATCGAGCCGCCTTGCGGCACCTGCAAACAAATCGACGTATCAAGCGGGCCCTCTGCCACGTATTGCGACTGCCCCCACCCGACCACGCCCGCAACGGCGATCAGCACGACAACAAGAAGCGTCAGCATGTTCGAAGCAAAGTTACGCCACATCAGCGGTCCACCCGTCCCATGACAAGCGAAGCATTGGTGCCGCCGAACCCAAAACTGTTCGACAACACCACGCCAATCTCGCGCTCACGTTTTACATTCGCCGCAAGATCAAGCATCGGCTCAACAGCCGGGTTGTCCAGATTAATTGTCGGCGGGGCCACCTGATCGCGCAGCGCCAGAATACAGAAAATCGCCTCAACAGCGCCCGCCGCCCCCAGCAAATGCCCGATAGACGACTTGGTCGAGCTCATCGTCGCCCCTTTGGCGGCCGCGCCCATCACGCGCTCGACCGCGCCCAGCTCGATCGTGTCCGCCATCGTCGAGGTGCCGTGTGCATTGATGTAATGCACATCGCCGCCCTCCAGCCCGGCACTGCGCAAGGCATTGCGCATCGCCCGCTCGCCACCCTCACCATCTTCGGACGGCGCGGTAATGTGATAGGCATCCCCCGACAATCCATAACCCAAGATTTCGGCATAGATCCTGGCGTCCCGCGCTTTGGCGTGTTCGTATTCTTCCAACACGACAACACCAGCGCCTTCACCCATCACGAACCCATCCCGATCCGCATCATAGGGGCGTGACGCCTTCTCCGGTTCGTCGCCGCGTTTGGTCGACAGCGCCTTGCACGCGTTAAAACCTGCAATCCCGATCTCACAAATCGGACTCTCGGCTCCGCCAGCCACCATCACGTCAGCGTCCCCCAGCATGATAAGCCGCGCAGCATCCCCAATTGCATGTGCCCCGGTCGAACACGCTGTCACCACAGAATGGTTTGGCCCTTTGAAGCCGAAGCGAATACTCACCTGACCAGAGACCAGATTGATCAAGGCGGACGGAATAAAGAACGGCGACACCCGACGCGGCCCACGTTCCTTCAACGTCACGGCGGTCTCCGCAATGGTTTGCAATCCACCAATGCCCGATCCGATCATGACGCCAGTACGCTCAAGGCTTTCGGAATCGGTCGGGGCCCATCCGGCATCCTTCACAGCCTGCTCGGCAGCCGCCATACCATAGAGGATGAACTCATCAACCTTGCGCTGCTCTTTCGGTTCCATCCATTCATCCGGGTTGAACGTCCCGTCCGAACCATCGCCGCGCGGCACTTCGCAGGCATAGGTGGTTGCCAAATGCCCGGCATCAAACCGCGTGATGGTCCCCGCCGCAGACTGCCCGGCAAGCAAACGGTTCCAAGTTTCGTCAACGCCCGATGCCAAAGGCGATACCATTCCAAGACCTGTCACGACCACTCGACGCATGCCCGGCTCCTTTTGTTTCTTGAGGGGAGACATACACGTGCCCCAAAGTGGGTGCAATCTGGCGACTTTATCGGCGTTATTAACCAAAGCGAAAAACAGCCAGCGTTAGAAAGTCACTTGACCCAACGCTTTTACGGCCCGCATGCGCAGTTTTCTTGCCCAACTCGTCGTCGGCGCAGCCCTTTGCCTGCCCGCACCTGCTTTAGCCCGATGTTCGGGTGCGGTTGCGTTCGGAACGCTTCACGACGCCTATCTTGCCACGCTTGTCGCCGACCCGGAAACCCAGCGACGGACTGCAAAAACCATCTTGGTTGCAATTGGCGGTTCAAGCGTGGACCGCATGGCGCATGGACTGAAACGCACGGGCCTGGATGTGGACCGGGCCCGCCTGAAAACCGCGCTCAATGACGCAGCGAGCCTCGCAAAGGTGACCCTTGCTGGCCAGCGGTTCCCACAAGAGGACACGTTTCACCACAGTCAGAACGTGTCCTGGCTGGCCAAGATCTTCGAGGCAACCGGCTGTGCTCGCAGCGCCGAGACGGCAAGCGCTGCTCCTAATTATGCCACGCGCGCTGCGCAAAATGCCACCGACGTGACGCCCATTCAGGGGCCTCATCCCCTTCTACTGGCCGGGCTTGCCGCATTGGCGCTTGCCTTGGGCGTGGCGGGATACCGCTTCTCTCGCTCTTTCACGATGCGACGCCGTCAACTTGAGCGAATGCCGCGCTTTCCCATTTCTCTGCCTCTATCCATTACGTTCACTGATGAAAATGGCGAGATGCAGCAGACCCATGCCGATGCACTCGACATTTCGCAGGGCGGGCTCAAGGCAAAGTGGGAAGATGCCCCGCCACCGGGGATACTGGTGACCCTGGAACTGCTCGGCAGCCAGCGGTTTGCCAAGATCGCCTGGGCAAATGACTTTTATGCCGGGATCATGTTCGAGACAGCTCTCAACAAAACTGAACTCAAAGCGTTAAAGGAAACGACAGTGTCCTGAAACGCAAAGCGGCACCCGAAGGCGCCGCTTGAAATCGCTGTAACAGAAAGATCAGACAGCTTCTTTGATAAATTTCACGGCATCGCCAAACGTCTGGATCGTCTCGGCAGCATCATCCGGAATTTCAATTCCGAACTCTTCTTCGAAAGCCATCACCAATTCCACGGTGTCCAGGCTGTCAGCGCCCAGATCATCGATGAAAGACGCGTTCTCGCTGACTTTGCCTTCTTCAACGCCAAGATGCTCGACGACGATCTTTTTCGTCCGATCTTCGATGTCGCTCATATCAATTCCTCATGTTTCCTCGGACATTAGCCCGACCGTTCACCCGCCAACCGTGGCGATTTCCGCTCTCAGGCGGGGATGAGGCGCCGGGTAACCCATCACGCTTTGAAACGCAAATATTATTGTTCCCAAACCTCAGCGCCTACAACATGGCCATTCCACCATTGATATGCAACGTCGCGCCGGTGACATAGCCTGCTTCCTCGCTTGCAAGATAAAGCACCGCGGCCGCGATTTCCGTGGGTTCCCCCATGCGCCCGGCCGGGACCTGAGACAGGATGCCTGACTTCTGATCGTCGGTCAGCTTGTCGGTCATCGCCGTTGTGATGAAACCGGGCGCCACCGCATTTACCGTGATGCCCCGACTTGCAACCTCATAGGCAAGCGATTTCGACATGCCAACCAGACCGGCCTTTGACGCCGCATAGTTTGCTTGGCCCGGATTGCCTGTGGCACCAACAATGGACGAAACATTGACAATGCGCCCCCAGCGCGCCTTCATCATTCCACGGATCACACCCTTAGATAAAAGCATTGCACTGCCGAGGTTTACAGACAGAACCTCATCCCATTCATCGACCGACATCCGCATGAACAGATTGTCACGCGTGATCCCGGCATTGTTCACCAGAATATCCACCGCGCCCATCGCGTCAGCCGCCTGCTTCGGCAAAGCTTCGACGGCGGCCGCATCACTCAGATTACACGGCAAAACATGCGCCCGGTCACCCAATTCAGCGGCCAAAGTCTCAAGCGGTTCCGTCCGCGTCCCCGAAAGGCCAACGCTTGCACCCGCCCAGTGCATCGCCCGGGCGATCTCGGCACCAATCCCGCCAGAGGCGCCCGTTACCAAGGCCGATTTCCCGCTCAGATCGAACATGGACTCTCCTTCATCTTGTCAAAAATATTCAAATCCCACCGGACCCGGGTGCGAAAACACTAGCCGCTCAGCGCAGCAACCGCATCGGGCACGTCTGCCGCAGTGCCGATGGCCCGGGTCTCGGCCTCTTTCGCGATCCGCCGGATCATGCCCGTCAGCGCCTTGCCCGCGCCAAGTTCCCAGAACACATCAACGCCGTCCGCCGCCATCCGCTCGACCGAGGAGCGCCACCGCACGCGACCGGCCACCTGTGCCACAAGAAGCTTGCGGATGATATCCGGCGCGCGCACCGGCTCGGCCGTCACGTTCGCCACGACAGGCACCGACGGCTCCATGATCGCGACATCCTCAAGGGCTGCCGCCATTGCCTCGGCGGCGGGTTGCATCATAGCGCAGTGAAACGGCGCCGAAACCGGCAAGGGAAGCGCGCGCTTGGCACCGCGTTCCTTTGCCATCGCAACGACACGTTCAATAGCTGATTTCGATCCGGAAACAACCGTTTGCGCCGGGTCGTTCTCGTTCGCAACCTCGCACACCTCTCCCTCGGCAGCATCGGCGGCCAAGGCTTCGACCGCCTCGATCTCCAGCCCCAACACCGCCGCCATGGCGCCTTCACCCACGGGAACCGCGCTTTGCATGGCTTGGCCGCGCAGGCGCAACAGGCGTGCTGTATCCGACAGGTTCAACGCACCCACCGCGCAAAGAGCCGAGTATTCGCCAAGCGAATGACCAGCCACGAACGCCGCGCGGGTGACCGAAACGCCTTCGACCTCCAAGGCGCGGATTGCAGCAAGCGACGTCGCCATCAGCGCAGGTTGCGCGTTTTCCGTCAGGGTCAGCGTTTCAATGTCGCCATCCCAGATCAAAGCCGAAAGCTTCTGGCCCAATGCCTCGTCGACCTCGTCGAACACGGCCTGCGCCGCGGGATAGGCTGTGGCCAAGTCGCGCCCCATGCCAATGGTCTGGGCCCCCTGGCCCGGGAATACGAATGCCAGGCTCATGTGCCCCTCCCGTCTCGATCGCGTTGGCGTTCTGCTATCAGGCTGTCACATCGACCACAACGCGCCCGCGCACCTGGCCCTTCAGGATGTCGGCCCCAAGCTTCGGCAAATCACCCAGCCCGGCATCGACCACCATCGCCTCAAGCTTGTCCATCGGAAGGTCCGACGCAATCCGATCCCAGGCCCGCACCCGGTTGTCGTAGGGTTGCATGACGCTGTCGATGCCCAGCAGGTTCACACCGCGAAGCAGGAACGGAATAACCGTCGCCGGAAGCCCGGCCCCACCGGCAAGGCCCACGGCCGCAACCGACGCGCCATAATTCATCTGGCCCAGCACGCGCGCCAGCATGGCTCCGCCCACCGCATCGACACAACCCGCCCAAGCTTCAGCTTCAAGCGGCCGTTTAACAGTTTCCGCAAGATCTTCGCGCGCCACAATTTTCGTGGCGCCAAGGCCCATAAGGTAGTCAGCCGTCTCGGGCCGTCCGGTCACGCCAGCCACATCATATCCAAGCTTCGCCAGAATTGCCGTCGCGACCGAACCGACACCGCCCGCGGCACCGGTGACCAAAACCTCGCCAACGTCGGCTTTCAACCCGTGATCTTCCAGCGCCATCACAGCCAGCATGGCCGTGAAGCCTGCCGTCCCCACAGCCATAGCCTGCCGGGTCGTCAGCCCATTTGGCAGCGGAACCAACCAGTCGGCTTTAACGCGCGCTTTTTCGGCGTACCCACCCCAATGCACCTCGCCGACACGCCAGCCGGTCAGGACAACCTTGTCACCCGGCGCATAGCGCGCATCTTCCGATGTCTCGACCGTACCCGCGAAATCGATGCCCGGCACATGCGGGTAAGTCCGGACAAGGCCACCGCCCGGCCCGATGCAAAGCCCGTCCTTATAGTTGACCGTCGAATATTCGACCGCGACGGTCACATCGCCCTCGGGCAACCGGTCTTCGTTTATGTCCTGCACCGTAGCGCTGGTTTGCCCTTGTTCTTCCTTTTCGACGATCAATGCCCGCATGATGACCTCCAATAGCGTTCCATTTCGGAGTAACGATCAAACTTTGCAAAGGAAAGTACCTAAGAGCCCCCATGCACGTAGACGGTTTCGATACCCTTTATCTGTAAAACCTATTGCCACAAACGATTGCATCGGCCAGGACAGGAACACGTGCAACGCGAAACGCCAGATAGCCCGGCCCCAAAGCCCCCGGAGCGGGACGGCAAGCTGTCGTCGTCGCGCGGTGCCGCGTCTTTGGTGACAAGTCGCACAGACATGATGGATCGTCTCGACGTCGGCTTTTGGGACTTTGACGTGCTGGCCAATCGTTTTCACGCGACAGAAACCTGGCGACGCATTCGGGGTCTTGCGTCCGATGCGAAAATCGACGTCAGCGATCAAGGCTGGACCGAGGCGATACACGCGGACGATCGCAAGCACCTTCTTGACGTGTTCGAGGCGCAAAAGAATGGCGATATGCAGATTGCTAACATCCAATACCGCCATAGCCATCCGACAAAGGGGTGGGTGTGGATCCTCTGCCGGGCGAATGTTGTTGAAACGAATGAAGACGATCATCCAACGCGCATCATCGGTGTGGATACAGAAATCTCGGAACTCAAGGAACGCGAAGCCGAGAGCATAAATCTTGCCGAGAAGTTGCGGCTTGCTATCGAGGTATCCGGCCTGGGGATTTTCGAATTCGACCCCGAACAAATGGAAACCCACTGGGACGACCGTATGCTGGACATCTATGGTGTCACCGACGGCGTACATATCCGAGCGAACACGGATTGGGACGGCTTTCTGCACCCCGACGATCGGGAGGTCGTGCTGGCGCATTCGAAAGAATGCGACCGCCGTGGGCTGGATCTTGCCTTGGACTATCGCATCGTGCGGGAAGACGGCGACATCCGTCATATCCGGGCACTTTCGCGCCGGGTTTTCAATCCAACCATGGGGGAGCGGTTGATTGGCATCAACCTTGACATCACCGAGGATATGAAGCGCGCACAGGACCTTGAGGCGGCGCGCAACCAGCTAAAATACGAGGCCTTGCACGACGCACTGACCGGGCTTGGCAATCGCCGCTTTTTTGATGAAGCGATGGACAGCTTCTTTGCAGATCTGGGCGCGGATGAAAGCTTTGTGCTTGGGGCGATTGATCTCGATGACTTCAAGGCCCTGAACGATCGGCTTGGTCATGCCGCAGGCGACAGTGCGTTGGTCAAGGCCGCGAAAGACATCGTCGATGTCCTTCCGGACACGGCGCGTGCCTTTCGAGTGGGCGGGGACGAGTTTATGTTCGTCATCCCGTCCAGCCCATCCGATGAAGAAATGGCCGAAATTTGCGGTACTTTGATCTCAATCTTGTCCGACCCGTTCACGTTTGAAGGCAATGACTGCCAGATCGGGGCAAGTATCGGCTTTGTGCGCGGTGTTGGGCGTCCCGAAAAACCATCGGAGATCTTTGTCAAAGCAGACACCGCGCTCTACGCGGCAAAACGGGAAGGCCGGGGGTGTTTCCGCTCGTTCGACGGCCTGCGACGCCAGCGCGTGACACGCCGGCGTCTTTCGGAACGCAAATCGCTTCAGATCTTTGAAGAAGGCGCATTGACGATCATGCTGCAACCGCAATTCGATGCGCGCACCTTGTCACTCGACGGGGTGGAAGCGCTTGCGCGGTGGCAGTTGGACGATCAGACATCGGTGACGACCGATAGGTTTCTGGACGAGGCGCTGCGGAACGGCCGCCTTGCCGCGGTCGACAGGCAAGTCTTCGCGAAAGTCCTGGAACTGCAGGACGTGTGGTACGAGGCTGGTCTGACCTATCCGACAACCGCCGTGAACGTGTCGCTTGAAAGGTTAACGGACAATGACTTTTGTCAGGACTTGAACCGACGGATCAAGCCGCATCACGCACTTTCCTTCGAGCTTCTTGAGACGGCCATGTACGACCATCTGGATGACATCGTGCGATTTCGACTGGATGCCATCCGCGAGGCTGGAATACGGGTTGAAGTTGATGATTTCGGTTCGGGCCACGCCTCGATCCTTTCACTTCAATCCATCCACCCCGACCGCATTAAGTTCGACGCTTCTCTTGTGAAGCAGCTGACCGCCAGTGATCAAAAAAGACCGCTTCTGGAGGCGCTTATCGATGTGGCACGCCTCCATAACGCCGAGGTTCTGCTGGAAGGCATAGAAACCGAAAGCGTGCTAAACGTTGCCCAATCCCTTGATTGTGACGCTTTGCAGGGCTTTGCCCTAGGCCGACCGATGGCCATTTCAGATTTTGAAGAACTACTTGAAGATCACTCTGTCACCACGGCCTAGGCCTCTTTCAATGGGGGGCGAAAGCCCTTATATCTAGAGTGTCTCTCCGGAGACTATGGACATAAACGCGCTCGTAATAAGCGGATCGGACCCGGGGGCGGTACCCGGCGGCTCCACCAAACATCCTTCATTTGGGGATCATGGGGCCGAAATAGGATCGACGGACGTCTAAAGGGGATTGCTTTGTCTCGGCTGGAAGCCACCGTTATCGGCGCATTTAAGCTAGTTGCAAATGACAACAAAGCTCCGGTTGCACTCGC
>JBCCCA010000134.1:0-9316 GCA_039033735.1 Pseudomonadota bacterium | reverse complement strand
GCTGTTTGACACGCTGCGCAGCGCCGGGGGCTATGCCAATCTATCGCGCGAGGCGTTTGACGAATGCCTCGATCTGATGGCGACCGGCGGCTATGCGCTTCGGGCTTATGACCGCTGGCAACGACTGAAACAAGACAAGCAGGGGCGCTGGCACTTGCGCGACCCGCGCGCCGCTGCACATATCCGGCGCAATCTTGGCACCATCCAGGATACCGAAACTTTGAAGGTCCGCCTGAAGAACCGCATGGGCGGCCGACCTTTGGGCGAGATCGAGGAAGGCTTCGCGGCAACGCTGTCGCCGGGTGACACATTCCTGATCGGCGGCCAGATCGTACGGTACGAGGGGCTGAAGGAGATGACGGTCCAGGTCACCCGACGCGCCGACAAGGCGCCCAAGATCGCGACGTTCAACGGCTCGAAGTTTTCAACTTCGACCCAGTTGACCCACCGTATTCTGCGCAGTTTTGAGGCACGCGATTGGACCGGCCTGCCGGGCCACACGGCCGAATGGCTGGACCTGCAAGCCAAGAGATCCAAGCTTCCTCAAGCCGACCGTATCCTTGTAGAAAGCTTTCCCCATGATGGGCGCCAGAACACATGCATCTACGGGTTTGCAGGGCGCAACGCGATGCAGACGCTTGGTCTTTTGATCACCCATCAGATGGAAGCAAATGGCCTGGCACCGCTTGGATTTGTGTCGACTGACTACGCGGTACTGATCTGGGGGCTGGAGCAGATGCCCGATCCCGCGCCGCTTTTTGAGGCAGATGCCCTGCGCGCCGCTTTTGCGACCTGGATGTCAGGCAATGCGGTTATGAAACGCACCTTCCGTGCGACAGCCACCGTGTCGATGATGCTTGAGAGGAATTATGGCGCGCAGCGCCGTTCGGGGCGGCAGGCCACGTTTTCGTCCGACATCCTCTACGATACACTGATAAAATATGACCCCGAGCACCTGCTGCTTCAGATCACGCGTGAGGAATCAAACCGTGGCCTGGTCGATTTCGGTCGCATCGAAGAAATGCTTGAACGCTCAAAAGGTCGGGTCGATCACCGGGTTCTGGACCGTGTGACGCCGCTTGCCGCGCCCTTATTTCTTGAGCCGGGGCGGGTGCCTATCATGGGTGAAGGGCGCGAGCGTATTTTGGCGGCAGAGGCCGATAAACTGATGGCTGCAGCCGGCCTTGACGCAGTCAGCTAGAAAAAATTTCTAAAAAAAATTGAATGGCGGGAATAAGTCTGCAGGCCGACGCGTAACCCCCATGAACACCACGTCAAGTAATGAGGACTACGACCATGACCGTTCAAAATCGCCGCCAGTTTCTGAAAGTCGCACTTGGTGCAGCAACGGCCCTGCCCGCCCTTGCCGCAACAGCCAAGGCAGGTGGCCACGCGACACATCAGATCGAGATCACCGAGTTCGCTTTCCAGCCAAAAGCGTTGAAAATGGAAGCTGGCGACAAGGTGCGTTTCGTCAATCTGGACAACGCCCCTCATACGGCGACCGCCGATAACGGCGCCTTTGACACGGGCCGTCTGAACCGCGGTGCAGAAGAAACCGTCGTGATCGAGAAACCCGGCACCTATACCTTCTTCTGCGAGTTCCACCCCGGCATGCGCGGCGAAATCGTCGCCTCGTAAGTCAATCTCCCCGTTGTAACGAGTAACTTGGTTTGTTTCTTGTGTGTGCCCGCGGCTGTCGAACCGGTCTGTCCCGTCCGTGTCCGACAGCCGCACTTACGCGGTCAGTCGCAAAGACTGTCGACCACATTCTCCAGAAACCGGCCGCCTGCATCGAATTGATCGAGACTGATGAATTCGTTTGCCTGGTGCGCCTGTTCGATATTGCCCGGCCCGCAGATTACAGATGAAATGCCTGCCGCCTGGAAATGTCCGGCTTCTGTGCCGTAACTCACGACATGATCCGCATTGTCGCCGGTGATCCGGCGCACCATACGCTCGGCCGCCCCGTCATCTTCAGGCATAAGGCCCGGCACATCATGGCCCTTTTTGACGATAATCCGCGCCGACTGGGCAATCTTTTGCATTTCGCCTTCGACCTCGGCCACCTTCGCATAAAGCGCCTCGGTAAAGGCCGCAGGATCGTCCCCAGGGACAAGACGCATCTCCATCACGAAACGGCAATCACCTGCGGTGATGTTGTGGGCTGTTCCGCCCGAAATCTGACCCACATGAACTGTTGTAAAGGGCGGATTAAAGATCGCGGCCATCGGTGATGGCACTTTGGCTTGATTTTGGTCGTTCTGCTCGTTGGCCCATTGGATCAAACGGGCCGCTTCGTGAATGGCACTGACGCCCATGTGCAACAGCGACGAATGCACCTCGAAGCCCTTGATGTGGAAGTCAAAGGCACCACTGCCCTTGTGCCCAGTGACACAAGCCATCACCGATGGTTCCCCGATAATGGCAGCACTAGCTTTTGGCAGGCCGGCCTTCTCCATTGCCTCGATCAGTGGCGGGGCACCGGCACAGCCAATTTCCTCGTCATAGGACAGCGCGATTTGCAAAGGCCGTTTCAGATCGCTGGTCAGCGCTCGTTGCACTGCATGCAGGGCAAGCGCATCAAAGCCTTTCATGTCGCATGTACCACGCCCAAAGAGCTTGTCGTCCGCTTCCGTCACTGTCCAAGGGTCGGTCGCCCAGTCCTGGCCATCTACGGGCACGACATCGGTGTGACCCGACAGAACGACACCGCCTGGAACATCCGGCCCAACCGAGCAAAAAAGCGCGTGTTTCGTCGGCTCGTCCTGTTTCACATGCCGATGGGCCGTCACGCCAAGATCAGTCAGGTATCCTTCGACCCAGTCGATCAAGGGGATGTTCGTATCGCGACTGACCGTTGGAAAGGACACAAGCGCATCCAGAATACTCCGCGCGTTGGGGGCGTCAGTCATGAAGCGGCTTCTCTTTTGCGCCGATCGGCGTTTCCAGCCCTTCGCGCACACGTGCCTCGGTTGCGATGATGGCGTCATCGCGTTCGAAACCGCCCCAATTGCCTTGAAGCACGAAATGTCCCGGCGTCACCTCATCATAGGTCGACGGCTCGGGCGTGTAATCTATGGGGAAGATCGGTGACGGGATCGGCTTAAAGTTCAAGTCGCGTTCTGTCTTCCGTTGCCGGGGATCGGCAACAGGTACGGCCGACATCAAGGCTTTGGTGTAAGGATGCCGCGGGTCTTCGAAGATCGCGGCCCGCGGCCCCATTTCAACGATCCGACCGAGATACATGACACCAACAAAATGGCTGACACGTTCGACCACGGCCATGTCATGGCTAATGAACAGCATGGAAATGCCCAGTTCGGCCTGCAACTCCATCAACAGGTTCAACACCTGCGCCTGAACACTGACGTCAAGCGCACTGACGGCTTCATCCGCAATGATCAGCTTGGGGTTCAAAGCCAAAGCCCGCGCAATGGCGATCCGCTGCCTTTGACCGCCGGAAAGTTCGTGCGGAAAGCGGCTTAGGAAGCTGCGTGGAAGTTCGACGCGGTCAAAAAGGCGCGCCACGATCTCGGCCCGCTCCTGCGCGCTCCCGATGCCGAAGTTGATCAGGGGTTCCGCGACCTGATCCTGCAATTTCATTTGTGGGTTCAAGGACGCAAACGGGTCTTGAAAGATCATCTGCATATCGCGCCGGGCGCGCCGCAATTCGTCCTGACCAAAGTCCATGACATTCTTGCCGTCCAGCCAGACCTCGCCCGAAGCAGGCTCGATCAAGCGCAGGACCGAGCGTCCGCATGACGACTTTCCGCAGCCCGATTCGCCCACCAGACTTAAGGTTTGCCCAGACCGCACCTGAAAGGACACATCTTCAACGGCATGCACATTGGCGACGGTGCGCCGCATCAGGCCGCCTTTTACTGCGAACCGCGTGGTCAGGTTCTTTACATCAAGAAGAACCTTATCTTCTTTCGGAATAATCGGCTCGGCCACGCCGTCGCCATCGCCCATCAGCTTGAGGCGTACGGGCGCAGTGGTGCCCTTCATCTCGCCAAGTCTTGGGACCGCGGCTAGCAGAGCTTGGGTATAAGGATGCTGCGGCGCCTCAAAAATCTGCTCGACCGGGCCTTCTTCAACTTTGTTGCCTCGGAACATGACCACGACACGGTCGGCCATCTGGGCGACAACTGCCATGTCATGCGTGATGAACATGACCGCTGTTCCGGTTTCGCGTTTCAAGCGGTCAATCAGTGCAAGAATTTCTGCCTGGATCGTCACATCCAGCGCCGTCGTCGGCTCATCAGCGATCAAAAGGCGCGGTTCGCAGGCTAACGCCATCGCGATGACCACACGCTGCCGCATACCGCCCGATAACTCGTGAGGATATTGCGTCAAGCGACGCTCGGGTTCGGGAATTCGCACCTGGCGCAACAGTTCCAATGCACGTTCCGTCGCCTGCTCTTTGCTCATCTCCTTATGAACGCGCAAACCCTCGGTCAACTGACGCCCCACCGTGAATACCGGGTTCAGCGAGGTCATCGGCTCTTGAAATATCATCCCGATTTCATTGCCGCGTATCGTGCGCATCACGCTGTCACCAGCTTTCGAGACATCAATCTGACCGCCGCGGTCCTGCCCACGGTCAAACAACAGTTCGCCACCGGCGATATTGCCGCCGCCAAACTCGACCAGGCGCATCAAGGACAAGGACGAAACTGACTTCCCAGAACCAGATTCGCCAACGATCGCAACCGTTTCGCCGGGTGCGATGTCAAAGCTGACATCTTCCACTCCGACCACCGGGCCTTCTTTCGTTTGAAACTCCACGCGCAGGTTGCGGAGCGAGGCAAGCGGTTGATCAAGCATTGCGGCAATCCCGATTGTTCGGTCAAACGCTAGACGCGCCCTATGCTGACGTCAATTCAAGCAGCTTGTCATGCGATAATATTGCAAAAGTTCCAAGCTTGCTCGGTTTTCAGGGCAACGCCGTGCAATACTTGCATAATTCCTGATCACTCGATGAAAACTTCAACGCTTTTCCTTTGGGAAGCCTGCCGATGCGCTTGCATTTTGTTGACCTTTTGGTCGAAAGTGCTGGTGTCCGTGCCGCGGGGGTGGGGACGAGCAAGCTAATGAAGTTGGATCGTGGTGCCTATCACGCAACTTGAAAATAATAGCTCTTCCGCGTGTCCGATTGGGCGCAACCTCCCGCACGATTATCCCAACAAGGAGTGAAACCCATGAAACTCATGACAGCCCTACTGGGCGCGTCAGCGCTTTGCGCGATGACAACCACTGCGATTGCCGATGGCCATGAAGGCGAACGTGGCCGCGACGGCGATGTAAAAATCATCTATTGGCAGGCCCCGTCTATCTTGAACCCCTATCTGTCCGGCGGCACCAAGGACATTGAAAGCGCCTCGCTCGTGGTCGAGCCGCTGGCCCGATATGACACTGAGGGCAACCTTGTTCCGTGGTTGGTCGACGAAGTCCCAACTGTCGGCAATGGCGGCGTTTCCGAGGATCTGACCCAAATCACCTGGAAAATCACCGAGGGCCTTGTTTGGTCCGACGGCACGCCGGTGACCAGTGCTGATGCGAAGTTCACCTATGAATACTGCACTCATCCTGAAGGCGGTTGTGCGCAGGCGACAAAGTATGAGGGTGTCGTCAGCGTTGAAACGCCGGACGATCTGACCGTTGTCGTGACCTTTGGCGGCCCAACCCCGAACCCTTACGGGCCTTTCGTCGGCGGCGAAGCTCCGATCCTGCAAGCTGCGCAGTTTGCCGACTGTATGGGCGCCAAAGCGCCAGAGTGCACCGAGGAGAACTTCAACCCGATCGGCACCGGTCCATTTACCGTGACTGAATTCAAGCCAAACGATGTGATCACCTTTGCGGCGAACGAGAACTATCGCGTCGAGGGCAAGCCTGCCTTTGCCAGCGTCACCTTCAAAGGCGGCGGCGATGCAACGGCTGCAGGCCGTGCTGTCATGGAAACCGGCGAATTCGACTACGCCTGGAACCTGCAGCTGGCACCAGACGTCATCGCCAAGATGGAAGAAGGCGGCCTTGGCACGCCGGTCGCTGGCTTCGGCCCGCTGGTCGAGCGTATCATGCTGAACCACACCAACCCTGATCCTGCCCTTGGTCCCGATGAGCGCGCTGTGGTCCGTCCGCACCCGTTCCTTCAGGAAGAGGCAGTCTACAAGGCCATGTCCATGGCCATCGACCGCCCGCTTCTGGTTGAAATCGGTTATGGCCAGGCGGGGCGCGTGACCTGTAACTGGGTCCCTGTGCCGAATATCTATGCCTCGACCACGTTCGATTGTTCGACACAGGACATCGCAGGCGCCAACGCGATGCTTGACGAGGCCGGTTTCGTCGACACCGACGGAGACGGCGTGCGCGAAGCAAACGGCGTGCCGATGAAGCTTCTGTACCAGACCTCGACAAATGCCGTCCGTCAGGACTTCCAGGCGCTGATTAAACAGTGGTGGGCCGAAATTGGCATCGAAAGCGAGCTTCGCAACCTTGATGCGTCGGTGTTCTTCGGCGGCGACCCGGGCAGCCCGGACACGTTCCAGAAGTTCTATGCAGACGTGGAAATGTACGCCAACACCTTCAATGGTACGGACCCGCAGGCCTATCTGGGCAACGGTCTTTGTTCCAAAATCCCGTCGCCTGCCACCCAGTGGCAGGGCGAAAATGTCAGCCGCTTCTGCATGGAAGAGTATGATGCGCTTCATGCTCAACTCGCGCAAACCGCCGATATCGAAGAGCGCGGCAAGCTGGCCGCTCAGCTGAACGATATGGGTATCGAAAACGGTATGATGATCCCACTGGTGCACCGCGGACGTTTGTCGGCGCATGCCAATACTCTTGGCGGCGTGTCGCTGAATGTGTGGGACAGCGAGCTTTGGAACATCGCTGACTGGTACCGGATCAAGTGATCCCTTCGGTAGGGCGGGGTCACCCCCGCCCTACATTTTTTGCGGGGCGCGCGCATGTTCACATATACAATTCGACGTCTGATCCTGAGCATTCCAACGCTCTTGTTTATCAGCCTTGTGATTTTCCTTTTGCTGAAGCTCGCCCCAGGCGACCCGATGGCGAGCCAGCCGCTTACCATTCCGCCGGAAGTGCGCGAACGCATGCGCGAAGCTCTTGGCGTTGGCGCGCCTTGGTACATCGCCTTTCCCAAATGGCTGTATCAGTTCTTCGTCGTTGAACCGCTTTACCTCTTTGACGCGATGCTTGGCACCAATTGGGCGGCCGATCAGCAGCGCGTCATCTCGTGGCAAACACGATCCCCCGTGATGGAGATCGTCGCGCAGCGCCTACCGCAGACGCTTTGGGTGGTTGGAACGGCTTATGTCGTGGCCATTCTGATTGCACTGCCAATCGGCATCTATTCGGCCTACCGGCAGTACAGCTGGTTCGACAATACGGGCACATTCGTCACAATGGTCGGCTTCTCGGTGCCGCCTTTCTTTTCGGGCGTATTGGTCATCGTTATATTCTCGGTCCAGCTTGGCTGGTTCCCGTCGATCTATGACACAACGCTGAAGGTCGTGGATTGGGACAGCTTCGTTAAACAACTGCAACAAATGGTGATGCCGGTCATGGTTCTTGCCTTGCAGATCACATCTCAGCTCAGCCGCTTTATGCGCGCGTCGATGCTGGACAACCTGAACCAGGATTATGTGCGTACGGCACGAGCCAAAGGGCTTGGCGAAAAGACGGTCGTGTTGATCCACGTCCTGCGCAATTCGCTGATCCCCGTCGTTACGGTGATCGCGCTTGGCATACCGGCAATTTTCGGTGGTGCCATTATCACCGAACAAGTCTTCAAAGTGAATGGGATCGGGCAATTGCTGATCACGGCCATTCAGGCCAATGACCTGCCCATGGTACAAACGCTCACCTTCATATTTGCCATCCTTATTGTGCTATTCAACCTGATTGCCGACATCCTTTACGGCATCCTCGACCCAAGGATCCGCTATGACTGACGCACCAATCAGCATGGACAAGGTCGAACCGACCGCCCCGCCACGTTCGCAATGGGCTGATATCTGGGATCAGTTCCGAAGTCATCGCGGCGCGATGTGGGGCGCTGCCATCTTCCTGTTCATCGTCCTTATGGTGATCGTAGGCCCTTGGGTTTATTGGAACGATCCGCAGTTTGTGCCAACCGGACGCGACTTCCTTGATTTGCGGGACACCCGACCGATTTACGTCGCGCTTTGGGATGCGGATGCCAAGGTGAACTGGCTTCACCCGCTTGGCACTGACAACCTTGGCCGAGACACCTTGGGGCGTTTGCTGATTGGTGGTCGCATCTCGCTTGCCGTCGGGATTGCGGCAATGGTTCTGTCCGTGCTGTTGGGAACCTTGATTGGTGTGGTTGCAGGGTATTTTCGGATGCTTGACGGCCCGTTGATGCGTCTGACCGACTTGTTTTTGGCCTTGCCGCTTTTGCCGCTTCTTCTGGTGTCTGTCCTTCTGTTTCGCGACCGCTTATCCGGCGCGTTTGGTCCCGAGGGAGGGACGTTCATTCTAATTGTCACACTTGTGGGCGTCACAAGCTGGATGCAGACGGCCCGTATTGTACGTGGTGACGTGCTTGCGTTGAAGGAACGCGAATTCATATTGGCTGCGCGCTCGATCGGAACGTCCCCAAGCAAGATGATTACCCGACACCTTTTGCCGAATGTCATGAGCCCGATCATGGTATCGGCGACGCTGGGGATTGCCACCGCAATCATCACGGAAAGTGCGCTGTCCTTTCTCGGTTTTGGCTTCCCCCCGGACTTCCCGACTTGGGGCAAGTTGTTGTTCGACGCAGTCGACCGCAT
Source organism: Pseudomonadota bacterium (assembly GCA_039033735.1). Classification (GTDB taxonomy): domain Bacteria; phylum Pseudomonadota; class Alphaproteobacteria; order Rhodobacterales; family Rhodobacteraceae; genus JAJDOD01. The sequence goes on along the minus strand of JBCCCA010000134.1, from coordinate 491 downwards.
GGAACTATACCCCGAACGGGTGGTGTGGCCCGGGTTGCTGATTTCGTTGACAGTTCTAAGCGTGAACTACGTCGGCGACGGCCTGCGCGACGCGCTTGATCCACGGATACGAGGTCGGTGATTTCACCCAGTAGGTGAACTTTATGAGTGTCGTTCTGCGAGGAACGCTTTGCCGGTTCACCGGACTATCAGGCTATGTGGGAACGCCTTGAGACGGGCAATTCTTTCAAGGACAGTTTCAAACGCATTCGCAAAAACGGCAGCCCCATCTTCATCGAAGTGTCATATAAGCCGATCCGCGGAGAAGACGGTGCTGTCGAAAAAGTCCTGAAATTCGGCGTAGATGTAACCGAGGTGACCAAGCGCGGGATCCTTACCAAGAATACCATAGATTCCATCACTGCGTCGCTAACGGTGATCGAGTTCGAACCCGACGGCACGGTTCATTGGACAAATGAAGGCTTGTTGAAGATCTTCGCATACTCCCACGC
>JBCCCA010000133.1:0-9369 GCA_039033735.1 Pseudomonadota bacterium | reverse complement strand
GGCGTCCAAGTTCCGCCGCTACGGCGCCCCAATGAATGATTTGATCCAGGAAGCGGGCCTGGGTTTGATGAAGGCGGCCGACAAATTTGACCCTGACCGCGGTGTGCGCTTTTCAACCTATGCTGTGTGGTGGATCAAAGCCTCCATCCAGGACTACGTGATGCGGAACTGGTCGATGGTGCGGACCGGCTCGACCTCCTCTCAGAAGTCGCTGTTTTTCAACTTGCGTCGCGTACAAGCCCGCCTAGAGCGTGAAGCAGCCGCAATGGGCGAACCTCTCGACCGTCAGATCATGCGCGAACGGATTTCGACCGAAGTTGGTGTGCCTCTGCATGATGTCGAGATGATGGAAGGCCGTTTATCTGGCTCCGATTTTTCGCTGAACGCGACCCAGTCGACAGACGAAGAAGGTCGCGAGTGGATCGAAACACTGGAAGACGAGAACGCGGTTGCGGCTGAAACGGTAGAGCAAGCCAAGGATATCGAAACGTTGCGTACGTGGCTGGTTGAGGCTTTGTCTTCGCTGAACGAACGTGAACGCTTCATCGTGCAGGAACGAAAGCTGAAAGATCAGCCTCGGACACTCGAATCCCTTGGCAACGAACTTGGACTGTCCAAAGAACGCGTGCGTCAGCTCGAAGCGGCGGCTTTTGCGAAGATGCGCAAGAACCTTGAATCGCAGTCGAAGGAAGTCTTCGAATTTCTCGTCTGATCGCAATTTGTGCGGCGCTGCTCTTTGGCGCCGCATCCTTCGCCAGTGAAATTGATCCCGACGACCCGGGCTCCCTTGCGAGTTTTGAAGGGTCCTCGGTCATTGTACTGGGCGAGCTTCATGATAATCCCGAACACCACGCCCTTCAGACCCGGATGGTGCGCGCGCTAAAGCCGGGCGCAATTGTCTTTGAGATGCTGGAACCCCGCCATGCCGCAGCTGCGCGGGGCATTCCACGCAACCAAAAACACGCGCTGGAGGCGGCCTTTGAATGGGAAGCGCGCGGTTGGCCCGACTTCGATATGTATCATCCCATTTTTGTGGCCGCGCCGCAGGCCGAAATATTCGGCGGGGCCTTGTCGCCCGAAAAGGTTTATCGTGCTGTCGGTGAAGGCGCGGCCGCAGTGTTCGGAGACGCGTCCGCTCTCTTCGGAATAGACCAGCCTCTGCCCGAAGATGAATTGACCGCGCGTATCGACTTGCAAGACGTGGCCCACTGTCACGCAATGCCGGCCGAGATGCTGCCGGGCATGGTTGAAGCACAACGGTTGCGCGACGCAGCCTTGGCGCGCGCGACGCTTGAAGCGGTCGCAGAAATGCGGGCCCGTCGGACATCACAACCTGTTGTTGTCATCACGGGCAACGGGCACGCCCGCACCGATTGGGGCATGCCGTCACTGCTGTCACGGGCGTACACCGCGTATGGCAAAGATCGCTTGCGACTTGCAACCTTGGCGCAGTTCGAAGGTGAGGCGCCAGACAGTCCCCCGTACCTGCACTGGGTCGTCACCGGCGCGCCTGAACGTGGGGACCCATGTGCGGCCTTTGCCAAATAGCACGGCTTGCCGATTGGCCCGCTGCGGCCTAACACTTGGCTATGCTAAACGGAAAACGTGTTCTTCTGGTCATCGGCGGCGGGATTGCTGCCTTTAAGGCGCTGGAACTGATAAGGCTGATCCGCAAAGCGGGCGGGGCTGTTACCCCTGTTTTGACCGCAGCGGGCCAGCAGTTTGTGACGCCACTCTCGGCCTCGGCTTTGGCGGCCGACAAGGTCTATACCGATCTTTTCGACCTGACGGATGAAGCCGAGATGGGGCATATAGAGCTGTCGCGCTCGGCTGATCTGATTGTGGTCGTGCCCGGAACCGCGGACTTGATGGCCAAGATGGCGCACGGGCACGCAAACGACCTAGCCTCGACCATCCTGATGGCGACGGACACGCCAGTGCTTGTGGCCCCTGCGATGAATGTCCGCATGTGGCAACATGCAACCACCCAGCGGAACCTGGAAACGCTGAAATCAGATGGTGTCGCATTCGTTGGCCCGGATGAGGGGGACATGGCCTGCGGCGAATTCGGCCCTGGTCGCTTGGCCGAGCCGACGGTGATCCTTGATGCGATTTCCGCCCGTCTTGCAACTGGCCCGCTAAGCGGCAAGCATATTCTGGTCACATCTGGCCCGACGCATGAACCAATTGATCCGGTGCGTTACATCGCCAATCGGTCTTCGGGCGCGCAGGGTAGTGCGATTGCGAGCGCTTTGGTGCGCCTTGGTGCAAAGGTCACTTTTGTAACCGGCCCCGCCGACGCACCCTTGCCAGACGGTGCCGATATCGTCCCTGTTCAGACCGCGAGCGAGATGTTGGCGGCCGTCACAAAGGCGCTGCCTGCGGATGCCGCCATCTTTGCGGCGGCCGTTGCCGATTGGCGCGTGGAAAATGCGACGGACAGCAAGATCAAGAAGACCACGACCGGCAAGCCACCGGCGCTGAAGTTTGCAGAGAACCCGGATATTCTGGCGACTATTGCAAAGAAGCGGAAAGACCGGCCAACGCTGGTAATCGGATTCGCGGCCGAAACCGATGATGTCATTGCCAATGCCACCGCCAAGCGGAAACGCAAGAAGTGCGACTGGATCGTTGCCAATGACGTCTCGCCCGAGACCGGGATCATGGGAGGGTCCGAGAATGCTGTGACCCTCATTGACGCGACCGGCGCCGAAGCGTGGCCCCGCGCCAGCAAAACTGATGTTGCGCGACGTTTGGCCGAGCGGGTCGCCGATAGCTTGACCAAGTAACACCTATCCAAGAGGCAATGTGACATGACGCCGGACATCCGTATGACATGGGCCGAAGGGGCAGACAGGACATTGCCCTTGCCCACATACGAAACCGAGGGCGCGGCGGGCGCTGACCTGCGCGCAAACCTCCCTGACCGTCAGCCTTTGATCCTTGCGTCCGGTGCGCGTGCGCTTGTGCCGACCGGTCTTCACGTCGAGATTCCCATGGGCTTTGAGATGCAAGTCCGGCCACGCTCGGGCCTTGCACTGAAAAAAGGTCTGGGACTGCCGAACACGCCCGGGACAATCGACAGCGATTACCGGGGCCCCTTGGGTGTCATCCTGATCAACTTCGGACAGGAACCCGTGAAAATCGAACATGGGGACCGCATAGCGCAGGCCGTGATCGCTCCGGTGGTGCAGGCGCGATTTACACTTGCGGACACGCTTACAGAAACCGCCCGTGGATCGCACGGCTTTGGATCGACAGGGCAGGGCTGATGGCGCTGATCTTTGTGTTGGCCGCCGGGCTGTGGGGCCTTGGCACTATGATCAAGGCGCCAGCCAACGCACGTGTAATGATGATTGGCTTGCTTTACGTGGCCGTTCTGGCAATTCAGATCGCCATGCCCGAGGGGCATCCCTTGCGTGAAGCAACTGGTGGGTCCGCAGCGCAGTGGCTGATCTTGGGGGGCTTGGGCGCAGTCATTTGGGCGTATTCCAAGGGGCTCCGAGGCTTGAAAACGCGTGTCCGCCCGGAAAACAAGCCAAAGGAAGTGATGCGCGACAGCACGGTCGAACTGGAACGTAATGCGCGCCACATTGTTTTGAGGGAAATTGGTGGGCCGGGCCAAAAACGACTGAAAGCGGCGCGTGTGTTGGTTATTGGTGCGGGGGGGCTGGGGTCGCCTGCGTTGCAATATCTAGCGGCTGCCGGTGTCGGGACCATCGGTGTGATCGATGATGACATAGTCGAAAACTCAAACCTCCAACGGCAGATCATCCACACGGACGCACGGATCGGCATGCCGAAAGTTTTTTCAGCGCAAGCGGCGATCGAGGCGCAAAACCCCTTTGTCACTGTGCGCCCTTACCATAGACGCCTTACCGACGAGATCGCGGCGGAGCTGTTCGCCGATTACGATCTCATACTCGATGGAACGGACGATGCAGACACGCGTTATCTGGTCAATCGCACTGCGGTGTATCTCAAGCTTCCATTGGTGTCGGCTGCGATCAGCCAATGGGAAGGGCAGATCAGCTTGTTTGATCCTTCCCGCGATGCCCCCTGCTATCAATGCGTTTTTCCCGAGCCAGCCGCGCCCGGCTTGGCGCCAAGCTGCGCCGAGGGTGGGGTCCTGGGCCCTCTGCCGGGTGTCGTGGGCGCGATGATGGCAGTCGAGGCGATTAAACTTGTAGCCGACGCGGGCGACCCACTTCTGGGCCGCATGATGATCTACGACGCGCTTTACGGTGAAACGCGTCTGATCCGGGTAAAGCCGCGCAAGAATTGCCCTGTCTGCGGCTAGTTTCCGCCGGTGGAGATCTGCCCGTTTCTGCGGTCTCCCTCACAATCGAAAAGTGGCACCTTGTCGAAGCCTAGAAAGAGTAATTAGATACTCGGCATGACCAATTCATTGCTTGCCGAATGGGATGCCGATTTTGGCCTCCCTTCTTTTAAAACCATTGACGAAAACGATTTCGCGTCCGCATTTGATGCCACGCTTGACATGGCCCGGGCTCGTATTAATGAAATTGCCGAAGCTGGGAGCCCGCCGACTTTTGCCAACACGATCGAAGCTCTTGAACAGGCGGATCGACCACTGTCCCGCGTGGCCTCTATCTTCTTCAATATGATCTCGACAGACGCCAATCCGACGCTTGAGGCGCTGCAGCGGGAAATCTCCCCAAGGCTGGCTGCCTACAGCTCGGAAATCACGATGAACCACGCGCTTTTCCAACGGATTGATACCCTGTGGCATACTAGGGATACGCTAAACCTGACTGATGAACAGGCGCGGGTTCTGATGCTGACGCACCGCGGTTTTGTCCGCGCGGGCGCGCAGCTTGAAGGGGCTGATCGGGACAGGTTGAAAGAGGTTACCCAACGGCTGGCCGTTCTTGGGACGGAATTCACCCAGAACCTATTGTCGGACGAACGCAGTTGGTCGATGGCCTTGGGGCCCACTGCGGTCGCAGCCTTGCCCGAGTTTCTTCAATCTGCCGCCGACGCCGCGGGGCGTGAACGGGGCGCATCAGGACCAGTCGTTACGCTGTCACGTTCCTTGATCGTGCCGTTCTTGCAATTCTCGCCCGACCGCGAGTTGCGCAAGTCGGCGTGGCAGGCCTGGACAAGCCGCGGCGCAGGTGGTGGCGATACGGACAACCGCGCCATTGCGGCCGAGACGCTGCGCTTACGGGCCGAACGCGCCGCCCTTTTAGGCTATGACAGTTTCGCTGAGTTCAAGCTGGATGTTGAAATGGCGAAAACACCGGCTGCCGTCCGGGACCTGTTGATGGAGGTTTGGACGCCGGCCCGCGCTGCTGCACTGGCCGATGCTGAAAAGCTGACCCAGATGCTGCACGAAGACGGCATTCCGGGTGAATTGGAGCCTTGGGACTGGCGGTACTATTCGGAAAAGCGCCGTGCTTTGGAACATGACCTGAACGAAGCCGAGCTAAAGCCCTATTTCCAACTCGACCGAATGATCGAAGCGGTGTTTGCCTGTGCGCATCGCCTATTCAGGATCGAAGCTAGGCCCCTGGATGTCCCGCTTGCTCATCCGGACGCGCGTGCCTGGGAGATCACGCGCGACGGCAAGCACCTTGCCGTTTTCATTGGTGACTACTACGCGCGGGGGTCGAAACGTTCCGGGGCCTGGTGCAGCACGTTGCGCGAACAAAGCAAGTTGGGCGGCGATGTCCGCCCCATCGTCGTCAATGTCTGTAACTTCGCTAAACCACCCGAAGGTAAGCCCGCACTCTTGTCCTATGACGATACGCGCACACTGTTTCACGAATTTGGTCATGCGCTGCACCAAATGCTGTCAGACGTGACCTATGAACGTGTTTCGGGCACTTCCGTGCCGCGCGATTTTGTGGAATTGCCAAGTCAACTGTACGAGCATTGGTTGGACGTGCCGGAAGTCCTGCAGCAATATGCGACCCACGCCGAGACCGGCGCGCCGATGCCAAAGGCGCTTCTGGACAGGTTACTTGCCGCCTCGACCTATGACATGGGCTTTCAAACGGTCGAATATGTTGCTTCGGCACTGGTTGATCTCGAGTTTCATCAGGGCCCACCGCCTGGCGATCCGATGCAGCGACAGACGGAAGTCCTTGATCAGATCGGCATGCCTCGTGCGATTCCGATGCGCCACGCAACGCCGCATTTCGCCCACGTCTTCGCGGGAGATGGATATTCCAGTTCGTATTACAGTTATATGTGGTCGGAAGTCATGGATGCAGATGCGTTTGAAGCATTCGAGGAAACTGGCGATCCGTTTGACCTGGACACGGCCAAGCGTCTTGAAGCACATATCCTTTCAGTCGGTGGGTCCCGCGATGCGGCCGAGCTTTACACGGCGTTTCGGGGCAGAATGCCGGGGCCGGCGGCCCTGCTGAAAGGGCGAGGATTGGCGGCTTAAATGGTTAACATTTTGTAAATAATTGTATTTTAAAGGAACAAGGCCGTCAGTGCACTAGGGGTCTTGCCACCATTCAACCTTCTCGCGGCCATGAATTCGTGCTATTTTCGTTGACGCTAAAGGAACCATGTCAATTCGTCAGCCAAATCAACGCCGTTTGCGCCTCAAGCATCAGGGGAAAAGGGCCGTCCGCACGCAATTCGGGTCGTTATGCTGGCGGATGCGTGGGGATAAGCTTGAGTTCTTGCTTGTAACGTCCCGCCAGCGCAAACGATGGATTGTCCCGAAGGGCTGGCCACAAGACGGGGCCACACCCACTGAAGCCGCGATGACCGAAGCTCTTGAAGAAAGTGGGGCCAAAGGCGACATGGCGCCGGTTTGCCTCGGGATTTATAGCTATAACAAATATCTTGATGATGGCGACGTCTTGCCATGCGTGGTCGCCGTTTTCCCGCTACGGGTGCGCAAAACACTTTCAGAATATGCCGAGAAGTCACAGCGTCGCAGAAAGTGGTTCAGTCGCAAGAAGGCAGCAAAGGTTGTAAGCGAGCCTGAACTGGCCAACATGATCCTGCATTTCGATCCCAAAGCCATTTAAAGTTACGTGCTGTTGCAATAGTTTATCAACCGACCTACCTCATATTGGCATAAGGTAGTGATATGATCCGTTTTGCGTTGAAATGTGAAAGTGACGACCATCGTTTTGAAAGCTGGTTCCAGTCGGGGGCGGCGTTTGATGGCTTGCTGGATCGCAAGCTGGTGCAATGCCCAGTTTGCGGCGGAACGTCGGTGACCAAGGATCTGATGGCACCCAAAGTTCGGTCGAACGACGCAAAACTGCCTGAGACCAAGCCGATGATGCAGACTTCCGATCCCGAAGTGGTGCAGGCCATCGCAAAGTTGCGCGACCATGTCGAAAAAAACTCGGAATATGTGGGCGAAAACTTTGCCCGCGAAGCACGCGCTATGCATGTGGGGGATCGTCCTGCGCGCGCCATCTATGGCGAAGTCAACAAGGGCGACGCAAAATCGCTGATCGATGATGGCGTTCCAGCCCTGCCTTTGCCATTCGATCCGCGTCAGAAAACCAACTGATCACTCACCGGGTCGGGCAAGACTGAACACCTCGGTAATCCGACTATAGTCGCGATATCCAAGCCGCGTCAGGGGCTGATACTTCAAGACATTGAACATACCGTCTTCGACGCAGTCATCCCGTAGATGAACGCCGACCACTTCACCGATCACCAGATAATTCGTCTCGCCCGCCAGTGTCACGATCTGCGACATCCGGCACTCAAGGCTGGCCGGCGCCTGGGCGACACGGGAACAGTCGATCTGCGAGCAAGCGTCGCGTGCAATCTCGGCTTTGGTGAATTCATCCGTCTCTTTTGGCCAGGGGCCCGAAGTGACATTCATGACGTCGCGCATGGCATATTCGACAATGTTCACGCAAAAGACGCCGGTGTCGCGAATATTCTCCACACTGTCCTTCGTGCCATTCCGATCCGGTTTGGCACTTGTTGACGCGAACATGACCTGCGGCGGCACATATGCGATGGCATTGAAAAACGAATAGGGCGCGAGGTTGTCCTGACCGTCCGACCCGCGTGTCGCAATCCATCCAATCGGACGCGGGGTGACGATGGCGTTGAACGGATTGTGCTTCAGGCCGTGGCCGTCTTCAGGTCGATAGAACATGCGTCGCCTCACTGATTTGTCGTGGGATGAGGCATATGCTAACGCGGGCGCGGCGAAAAGAGCGGGTGCGCAGTGGACATAGCGGTCGAACAACCAGGCGATATATGGGAGGTTGAAGCCCTCTTTGATCTGGCGTTCGCGCCTGGTCGCGAGGCGCTGTCATCCTATCGGCTGCGCGACGGGGTCGACCCTGTTTTTGATCTGTGTCTCGTGGCCCGCGATGATCTTGGGATCGTGGCAGCCGCCATCCGGTATTGGCCCGTCCGTGTTGGCGGGCATGCGGCTTTGCTGCTGGGGCCCATTGCGGTTCACCCGACGCGGCAGGGCGAAGGGCTGGGGCGCGTCTTGATGGAAGAAAGTCTGGCGCGCGCCAATGGCTGGGACCGTGCCATGCTGGTCGGCGACGTACCCTATTACAATCGGTTCGGGTTCCAGAAGCTGACCGGCGTCCACATGCCACCTCCCACAAATCCGGACCGTGTTTTGGGGCGCGAACTGGTCGACGGGGCGTGGTCCGGCGTAACAGGCATTGTGGTGTCGGCGTCATCACCGGGGCTGGCGTAACTCGGTCAGTCTCTCGCGACGCCCTGCGCGCGTTTTCGAACCAGAACAGCGCGTAGATCGTGCATCGCCAACAGCAGTCGGTCCGACACTTCGGACAATTCCTCGGGCGCGGCCGCTTGTTGCGCCCAAACCGTCGCCAGGTTGAGATCGTCGGCCAGGCGTTTGGCGTCCTCCAGTTTGCGGGCCTGCAACGTGTTGCGCCGCTCGGTCAGCCACGCGTCGATGGCTTGGCGGTCCTGATCGCTCAACGCGTGATCGCCATGCGCCTTAACCTCGCCATTTCGGACATTTACGACCGCGATTTGGGTCATATCCAGCCGTTTCATCCGGGTTTCGGGATCGATGTGAAACACGAAAGCACCGCTGTCGCGCACGCGAAAATAGTATTCGGGCACTTCCGTCACGACAGACCTGCACAAAATTCCTGAATGCGTGCCAGCGCATCGACCAATACGTCATCGGCGGCGGCATAGCTGACCCGGAATGCGGGCGAGACCCCAAAGGCGGCGCCGAACACCACGGCGACACCTGTTTCTTCTAACAGGGCGCTGCAAAAATCTTCATCCGTCGTCAGGGTCGCGCCGCCTCGCGAGGTTTTGCCCAAGCAGCCCGCAATCGATGGGTAGACGTAAAACGCCCCTTCGGGCACCGGGCACGTGATCCCTTCGCAGGCGTTCAACCCTGCG
>JBCCCA010000132.1:0-9450 GCA_039033735.1 Pseudomonadota bacterium | reverse complement strand
CAAACATCGCGCTGCTTTGAAACGGATAATTCGGACCCCACGTGTTCAGCAGACCGGGCCAGAAGCCACCGTATTCATAAACCAGCGACCGAAACCGGGGAAACGATAGAAAACCCGCATCCCCAAGCTGCATCACGGCTTCAATGCCGATGCAAAGCCCCATGATGCCAAGCACCACCGGCGCATTGGTCACGCCAGTGACCTCTGCCTTGCCCAGGTCGTCCGACGTGCTTTTCACTCGGTTGCGACGGACAGGCGGCTGACTTCCTCACGGGCTTCGGCCACCTGCAGGCGTGGGTCGGATGGTTCGACCAAGGCCAGCATTTTTTCGAACTGTGCCTTCGCATCCGCGTCCCGGCCAAGCGCCAGATAGGCTTTGCCAAGGTGGAATTGCACGATCGGATCACTGCGCAAGGCGCGGGCGGCGGGTTCAAGATAGGACACGGCTTCGTCCAACAATCCCTGGCGGTACAGGAGCCAGCCATAAGTGTCCTGGAACGGCGGAACATCGGTGTCACGTAGTCGACGTCCGACGACGGCCGCGCGCTGTAGCGATGCATCATCGTCCCGATAGGTCACCAGAAGGCTGGCCAGATTGTTGGCCACCACGTTGTTGTTCGTGTTCTGTGCGTACAGTTTCTCGTAGACCCCGATCGCGCCATCGATGTCGTTCGCCTGTTCCAGGAACGAGGCTTTGGCCCAAAGCAGATCAGGGTTCTCTGGTTGCACCGCAAGCGCGCTGTCCAAGGCGGCCTCTGCGTCATCCGTCCGGTCCTGCAAGCTCAGCGTGCGCAGCAGCTGCATGACGGCGGCGGTGTTTGCGCTGTCGGTTGCAAGAACAGTGCGGAACGTTTCTTCGGCCTTTGGAAGGTCGCCAAGGGCCAGATGCGTGTTGCCCAGGACCAGTGCCGCGCCCGGCAGTCCGGGATTGTCCGTAACAAGCTGCTCTGCAAGAGAAAGCGCCTCGTCGCCCGCATCTTCCTGCAGTTTCGCTTGGATCAACGCGACGGCGACGGCTGTTGGATCGGTCCCGGAACCGGCAAGTCCTTCAAGAAATTCTATGCCTTCTTCCCGACCATCACGCAGCGAAATGATTTGAAGTTGCAAGTCTTCGGCCGCCAGTCTGGCCAATTCGTCATCGCTTCGGCGAAGCGACTGCATCACTTGTTCGGCGCGCCCCCAATCCGAGGTGGCCACATAAACCTGACCAAGCGCGTTCAACAGATCAGGCTGGTTTGGCGCACGGCGAAGCGCCGTGATCAACGTGTCTTCGGCGGACCGGTACCGTTCTTCGCCCATTTGAACCCGGGCGAAGCGCAGACTTTCGGCGGGCGCGTTGCCAGAGGCCTCAACCGCAAGTGCCAGAAGGTCTTGCGCCAGTTGTGTAGCGCCATTGCGTTCGTGAGCGCGGGCCATGATCGTCATCGCTTCGGCATCGTTCGGCGCGCGGTCCAATGCGATGCGCAGATTGGCGATGGCAGCGTCCGCCTCGTCGGCTGCGATCTGCCAGTTCGCTTGCAGTTTCAGCGCTTCGACTTGGCTGGCGTCGTTTTCCAACACGGCGCCCACCAGTTGCCGGGCCCCCACTTCGTTGCCTTCGGCAATCAGCATCTTGGCCAGCGTGACCCGGAACTCATTCACTTCCATGCCCGGTTCCTGGCCATCGGTGATCGATTGCATCAGTGCAATTGCCTGATCACGGTCACCGCGATCAAAGATCAGCCCAGCCTTCAGTGCGACCAATAGACCGTTATTTTCATAGGCATTAATGGCGGTTTCGATTTCTTCCAGGGCCGCCACGTCACCACGCAACTGGCGGATCAGGGCGATCAGACTGACATGCGTGTCCATGGGCGTATCGGACCGCGCTATTTCTTCCCTCAGGAAGTCCTCGGCCTGCGGGCCGCGCCCTTCCGAGACAAGCAGTCGGATCAGGTTGCCCTTGGTTTCGGTGTCATTCGGAAACCGTTCCAGCATGGCGCGGAAATGTGTTTCCAGACCGTCTGTATCGCCCTTCGCGATCAACAGCTCGGCCATGATCTGATAGAAGGCAGGGTTTTCGGGGTTGGTTTCCAAAATATCCGCAGTGACGGCAATGGCGTCATCCGTGCGGTTTTCAGTCAGATACCCTTCGATCAACATGCGGGACAGGATTTCATTCTGAGGCGACGCTTGCGCCAGAACTTCTGCCTGGCGCGTCAGCTCGCGTAAGACGGGGCGCTCCTCGGCGATCGCTGCAGTGCGGAAGGCAAGCGCAAGCGCGACGATGTCGGCCCCTTCCAAGTCAGCGGCATTTTCCGCCAGCTTCGCGCCGTGGCGCTCGGCCTCTTCCCAGTTCTGAGAAGCGATGGCTATTTCACTCAGGGCAAGACGCGATTCCACATCATCGGGCGCGCTTTCGGCAAGTCGCAGGAAAGCCGAATAGGCTTCCGGCATGTTTCCGTTCTCGCGGGCCGTGCGGGCATAGACGAGGCGGGCGTCGCGGTGCGCTTCGTCTAAGGCCAGCGTGTTACGGAACTCAAGAAGGGCGCGGGCCACGTCACCGGTTTCAAGCAGCTCGAGTCCGTTCTGATAATGCTTTTCGGCACGTTCTTCAGAACTATCACACGCACTGAGGGCGATCAGGCAAAGCCCCAGAACTGCCCCACGAAACACGATGGTCATGACTTGAACTCCCGTAACGACAAAAGACCGAGATGGTTTTACCAGCTCGATCCAGTGTCAGCTATGATTTCGCGAAAATTTGAAAGTCGCGTTACACGCCGGTGCAGCGAAACACCACTCCAACCGTTTGTGTCAAAATCTTGACGTCGGTCGCGAAGGTCAAATCTGCTTCATACGCGTCGTCGTAAGTCGCGCGTTCCGCGAAGGATGACGTGTGCCGTTCTGATACCTGCCAACTGCCGGTCAGGCCGGGGCGCAGCCGGTAATAGGCGTGGCCGGGGTACAAAGCCTGTTGGCTGGGCATCATCGGACGGGGGCCTACAAGCGACATCTCACCGGTCAAGACGTTGATAAGCTGAGGCAATTCGTCGACCGATGTCCGCCGAAGAACGCGACCGACGCGCGTGATGCGCGGATCGCAGGTCAGCTTCTGCTTTTCGTCCCATTCCGCTTGGGCGGCGGGGTTTGACGCGAGATAGGTTTTTAGCTCTTCTTCCGCGTTCGGCACCATTGTGCGAAATTTCCACATGAAGAAGCGTTTGCCGCTCAGGCCGACACGCTCCTGACGGAAAAACGGGGAATGACCGTCAAGGGCCACAAGGGCACCCACCAAAATGAATGTTGGGATCAGAAACGGCAGAGCCGCTACAACAACCAGTAAGTCCAGCACACGCTTAAGGCCTTGTGCATATACCCCTGATTTATGCTCACCGTGAGAAACTACCTGAACATCGGCAGCAACCAGCTTGGAAGAATGAACCGTCACTATCTACCACCGACCTTGGTCGGCCCCCTAAACTCACACCAACAAAATTATGCCGCAATCAACAGGCAGCAGCACGCTCAATGCCGTTAAGATTTACCATTCGGCAGTGCAGAAAGCAAAGACAAACCTTGTGGCGCAACGACATACGCGTGAATTGAACGTTATTGTATTAAGTCATGGTTAACGCTAACACCCACTTTCGTATGGTTCTTTGGGTGTTTAGCGCCATATTTCCGACATGATTGATTTGGACAAATAATTTGGTCCAAATTCAACAATTCTCGCCAAAAGCACAAACTGTGTGCAGATTGGAAACAGTGGTTTGCCTCTATTGTTCGCAGAACGAAATCGATTCGTAGAAGACGATGGCAAAAGCGTGCAGATGTGCCGCAAACGGGACATGTTTTGATTTCATGGCGTCGAAACTTGGACACCCGGTCACTCAAGCGCTATATAGACCGGGTGTGAGCGTAGTGAGAAAATGACGAGTACTGAACTATATATCGAATTCTTCGGGTTCTCGGAGCGTCCCTTTACGCTTCTGCCAGACCCAGACTTCATTTTTTGGTCCCGGGCGCACCGCAGGGCCTATTCCGTGCTGGAATATGGTGTCATGACCCGATCACCGATCACGGTGGTCACAGGCGAGGTCGGCGTCGGCAAGACGACCCTGGTGCAAAAGCTTCTGCAAACCCTTGATGACGACATCACGCTTGGCCTGGTGTCGAACGCCCAGGGTGGACGGGGCGAGTTACTTCAATGGGCACTGAACTCGTTGGGGGTCGAAACTGATTTCTCGGCGGCCTACGTAACGCTCTTCCAGCAGTTGCAGGACTTCGTGATCGAAGAATATGCCACCGGTCGCCGTGTCATCATCCTGATCGACGAAGCGCAGAACCTGTCGATTGAGGGGCTGGAAGAACTGCGGATGTTGACGAATATCAACTCCAACAAGGACGAGTTGTTGCAACTCATCCTGGTGGGCCAACCCGAACTGCGGCAGATGATCATGCGCCCGGAACTCAGGCAGTTCGCGCAGCGTGTGACGGCCGCATATCACATCGGTTCGCTCGATCGGGCTGCCGTTGCCGGCTACATGCAACACCGACTGCAACATGCGGGCGGCACGGGGTCCGAGTTTACGGCGGAAGCCATTGATCTGGTTCATCACCACACGCATGGTATTCCGCGTCTTGTGAACAAGCTCTGCGACGTTGCCATGGTATACGCTGCCACCGAAGAACGCCGTGTGGTGGACGCGGCCATTGTTGAAGAAGTTCTGGACGACGGCATTTTCCTTCCAACCGTTCAACCAGCTGGGGAAGCTGCAGAATGACCTCTGATCTTAAGTTTTATTGGGAACTCGTGAAAAAGCGCCTGCCAGTGATGTCGGTGATCGTGACGCTGTGTATGGGCGTTGGCATTGGTCTGGCCATGACGATGCCGCCGCGGTACGAAGCCAGTGCCGCGCTGGTGGTCGAAGGCGCCGCCCTTCCCGACACGCTGTTCACGTCAACCGTTCAAAGCGAGGCGGTGAACGAGCTGCAGCAGATCGAGCTGCGATTGATGTCGCGTGCCAACCTGATCGATATCGCCTCCAAACACGGTGTCTTCAGCGGCGCGCCCGACATGTCACCTGATGACATCGTTGATGTGATGCGCGCCGCCACCGAATTCACGCTGCAGCCTGGCAACCGCGATTCCGCAACGATCCTGTTTGTGACCTTTTCGAATGGCGATCCGCAAATCACGGCCAATGTGGTCAATGAATATGTCTCTTACATTTTAAGTGCTGACGCCGAACGCCGCCGCGATGGGTCGGGCCAAACGCTGGAGTTCTTCGAGAACCGTGTTGAAAGCCTGGGGCGTCGCCTGACCGAACAGAATGACGCTATTGTCGAGTTCAAGGAAGCCAATAGCGATGCTTTGCCCGAGAACCTTGGGTTCCGGCTGGACCGTCAGGCGCAGCTGCAGCAGCGGCTGAGCCAGATTTCCCGCGAAAGGTTTTTGCTTCTGGAACAGCAGAACCGCCTAATCGAGGCGGGCAGCCAGGCAGGCCTTCTCAGCGGTCAGCTGACGGCACAGGAACAGGAAATCGCTCGGCTTCAGACCGAGCTGCGCTCGAAGCTTGTGATCCATGAGCCCGACAGCCCGACAATTCAGTTCCTGCAGCGCCAGATCGAGGTGCAACTGGCCGAGCGTGTGCCCGGGCAGGAGGACAACGAAGATGGTCCGAAGTCGCTGCTTGATATTCAGCTGGCGGGCATCGAATCCGAACTCCGTTCAATCGACATGGACATACAGGCCATGGAAGAAGAAATGGACGAGCTTGAAGTCGCGATTCAGCGGACCCCGCAGATCGCAGGCCGACTCGAAGAACTGGATCGCGAGTATCAAAACACGCAGCGGCAGTACAACGATGCTGTGCTGGCTCGCTCGACCGCCGAACAGGGTGTGGATGTTGAAACCTCGGCCAAGGGCGAACGCGTTGCGCTTGTCGAACAGGCCGTTGTCCCAGAATCGCCCACGTCGCCCAACCGCAAGCTGATCGCGGGTGGCGGCGTCTTTGTTGGCTCGGCCCTTGCTGCCATGTTCTTCGTGCTGACCGAATTGATCAATAACGCGATCCGTCGCCCGGTTGATCTGACCCGCGGGCTTGGCGTCCAGCCATTGGCAACAATCCCGTTTATCGAAGAAGCCTCTGTCCGACGCCGCCGCCGGATTGCCAAGATCGCTTTCATTCTGTTTGTGATGGTGTCGATTCCGGTCGGGCTTTGGGCCCTCCACACCTACTATCTGCCTCTTGATCTGCTGCTTGAACAAGTGCTTGAGAAAATTGGCGTTTAACGATGAACTGGGTTTGATCCATGGAAAAACTTCAAGCTGCTCTCGCTCGTGCCCGCGAAAAGCGTGACAATGACGGTCGTCCGATACATCGGACAAACCCGACCCTTCGGACAGGCGCACGCCGTGCGGCCCGCGAGCAGGACATTATCGACCGCTGGGATGCACTTGGCGCGTTCGCACCCGCAGAAAAGTCCATGCAGAAGGCCCGGATTTTTGCCAATAAGGCCAGTGGTGAAGCTCAGCATTTCGATATTCTGCGCACGAAGCTTCTGCTTGAGATGCGCCGCAACGACTGGACCCGCATCGCGGTTACCTCGGCATCGCCAAACTGCGGCAAGACCACGATTGCCTGTAATCTGATTGCAGGGCTTGGCCGCACGCCCGAGGTGCGTGGTATGCTGTTCGATATGGATTTCCGCCGGCCTTCGGTGGCCAGGACATTCGGCATCAAGCCCGAGAATAGTTTTGAAGATGTGCTGGACGACAAAGTTCCCTTTGCAGAACACGCGCTTCGCTGGCACCCCAACACCTGTGTTTCGATGATGAAAAGCGTGGTGAATGATCCGGCCCGTATCGTTTTGCGGTCGCGCACGATGGAGATCTTTGACGCGATCCAGGACGAGTATGCGCCACACTTGATGCTCTTTGACACACCGCCGGTGATGATCAGCGATGAAACGCGCGGTTTCCTGAAAAGCGTAGACGCGGTGGTGATCGTGGCAGCCGCCGACGCAACGTCGGTGGCACAGGTCGATGAGGTCGAACGCGAAGTCGCGCAGTACACCAATGTCGCTGGCATTCTGCTGAATAAGTGCCGCTTCATGGAAGAAGATTACGGATATACGTACTAGACGGTCGCTTGCGTCACCAAAACGTAAGCCCTGTTTGGGACACTCCGCACTGTTCGAACCCTGCCGCACCACTCATGCGGCTTGTACCTTCTGTCCAAGGCGCGGATGCGCGCCCTTTGATGGCCATTTATCAGATCGCTGCCCCAATGTGACGGGGTAGGGATTGCAGGATTGGAAGGGCGCAGCGGCGCCGCTGACTTACCCCTCGATCAAGTCGGCCGGAAACGGCGAACGACCCACAGAGACATACGCCTCGAACCCGGCCGCGTCTGCGCGCTCGGCATCGTAGATATTGCGCAGGTCCGCCATGCGCGCGGTTTTCATACCGCCCGCGATCCGGTCAAGGTCGAGGGCGCGGAATTCATTCCATTCCGTCAGAATAACCACCAGATTGGCATCTGCTGTGGCCGCATAAACGTCTGTGTCCCATTGCACATGCGGCAACAACGCTTCGCCTTCACGACGGCCTTCGGGATCAACCGCGTGAACAGCGGCCCCCCCGCCCACGAGGGCCGGCACAATCGTCAACGAAGGCGCGTCGCGCATGTCATCGGTGTTTGGCTTGAAGGTGACCCCAAGCACCGCGATTTTCTTACCGTTGAACGTCCCACCGCACAGGTCGCGCAGCTTTTCGATCATCCTGCGTTTGACCTTCTCGTTTACCTCGATCACGGCTTCGGTGATGGTCATGGGCGAGGCATAGTCCTGTCCCATTCGGGCCAGCGCTGTGGTGTCCTTGGGAAAGCACGACCCGCCATATCCGGGCCCGGCATGCAGGAACTTGTTGCCGATGCGCCCATCCAGCCCCATGCCTTTTGCGACCTGCTTCACATCTGCACCCGTCTTTTCACAAAGCGCCGCGATTTCGTTGATGAAGGTGATCTTGGTCGCAAGGAAGGCGTTGGCCGCGTATTTGATCATCTCGGCGGATTCCAGATCGGTCGTGACGATCGGGAAATCGCGCAGAAACAGGGGGCGATAGATCTCGGCCATCACGTCGGCCGCACGTTCGCTTTCGACGCCAACGACAACACGGTCCGGCCGCATGAAATCATCGATGGCCGCACCTTCGCGGAGAAACTCAGGGTTCGATGCCACATCGAAATCCAGATCCGGGTTCGCCTCGCGCACCCATTCAGCCACCTGTCGGTTTGTCCCCACAGGCACCGTTGACTTGGTGACGATGGTGATCGGCCCTTTCGCGGTGGTCGCAATTTCGCGCGCTGCCGCTTCGACGTATTTCAGGTCGGCGTGGCCATCGCCCCGCCGCGTGGGTGTGCCGACGGCGATGAACACGGCTTCCGTGCCCTCAAGCGCGGCGTTCAGATCAAGCGTGAAAGACAAACGCCCGGCTTCGACATTCTTCGCCAAAAGCACATCAAGACCCGGCTCAAAGATTGGAATCTCGCCTTTTTCAAGCGTTTTGATCTTGGCGGGGTCCTTGTCGACGCACACCACGTCATGTCCAAAATCCGAGAAACAGACACCTGAGACAAGACCGACATATCCGGTTCCGATCATCGCGATGCGCATGGTTCAAAATCCTTACCGTTGAGACTGTTACACGTCATAATACTTGCGATACCAGGCGACGAACGCAGGGATACCCACGTCCAGACCTGTGCTCGCGTTATACCCGGTTAGCGCTTCAAGCAAGCGGGTGTCCGACCATGTGGCCGGAACGTCGCCGGGTTGCATCTCCATCAGGTTCTTTTTGGCCTCGATCCCCAGAGATTGTTCGATTTGTGCAATGAAATCGATCAATGCATCGGGTTTTGCCTTCCCAATGTTGACAACACGAAAGGTGGCGACGGGGCTAAGACTGTCGAACTCACCTGCAGGGGCCCCAACAATCGGGCGCATTGGCGCCAGACTCCAGATCGCGTCGACCAGATCGTCGATATAGGTGAAGTCGCGGCGCATCTGCCCGTGGTTGTAGACGTCGATCGCCTGGCCGTTCAGCATCGCTTTGACGAATTTGAACAGCGCCATATCTGGCCGTCCCCAAGGACCGTATACGGTGAAAAAGCGGAACATGGTGACCGGCAAGTCGTACAGATGCGCATAGGAATGGGCCATCGCTTCGGTTGCCTTCTTGGTCGCGGCGTAGAAGCTCATCTGGTGGTCGGCCTTGTGGGTCTCGGCATAAGGCATGGCCTTGTTCGCGCCGTAGGCGGACGAGGTCGAGGCAAGCAACAGATGTGCGCCCGGATGCGCGCGGGCCGCTTCCAACAGTTCGAACGTGCCTTGGATGTTGGCTTCCAGATAGCTGCGCGGGGCTTCGATCGAGAAACGGACGCCCGCCTGCGCCGCCAAGTGGAT
>JBCCCA010000131.1:0-9528 GCA_039033735.1 Pseudomonadota bacterium | reverse complement strand
TTGGCGATCCGCAAGCTTTCGACAGCACAGGCATAGCAAAGCAGTGTAAACTGATCGAGCAACACAAATACGAAGCGTCGCGGCTTCTGAATGTCCGCAACTTCGATCGTCTGGACCGAGCGTTCTGTCACCGCATGCTCCTCCTGCGATGTGTCGTGCACGATACTGAACACCAAAGCTTAAGCGGCGGCAAGACAGAGAGTTCGGTGCATCTTGCGTTATTGTCGCAGTGTCAGTGGGCCGTACAACTTGAGGGCGCGTCATAAATGGGCCAAGGCAGGTTTCCCGACCCACAATCAGAACGACGTGTTTGCAACCTCTCGCGAACCGCCTATAACCCCGCATCGCAACACTCAATCGAGGACAAAGAGATGAGCGAATGGCAGAAATCCAGTTGGCGTAACAAGCCGCGGGTGCAGATGCCGGACTATACGGATGCAGCCCGGCTGAATGCAGTTGAAGCACAGCTTGCAAAGTATCCCCCGCTTGTCTTTGCTGGCGAGGCACGGTCCCTCAAGGAACGCCTTGGCGCTGGCTCTAGGGGCGAGGCGTTTTTGCTGCAAGGTGGCGATTGCGCAGAAAGTTTCGCCGAATTCTCGGCCGACAATATCCGCGACACGTTCAAGGTTATGCTGCAGATGGCGATGGTCCTGACCTATGGTGCAAAAGTGCCGGTGGTGAAAGTGGGCCGGATGGCTGGGCAATTCGCCAAGCCACGCTCGGCGCCGACCGAGGTGAAAGACGGTATGGAACTACCCTCTTACCGTGGCGATATCATCAACGAACTGGATTTCACGCCTGAAGCGCGTATTCCGGCGCCCGAAAAGATGCTGGAAGCCTATACGCAGGCGGCCGCGACGCTGAACCTGCTGCGCGCGTTTTCCAAAGGCGGGTTCGCCGATGTGCACCGGGTGCACGCCTGGACGCTGGGCTTCACAGATGGCGACGAAGCCGAGAAATACCGCGATATCGCCAATCGCATACAGGACACACTTGATTTCATGGCAGCAGCCGGCATGACCGCAGCGACCAATACGGAATTGGGGACGGTCGACTTTTATACCAGCCACGAGGCGCTTCTGCTTGAGTATGAAGAGGCGCTGACACGGGTGGATTCGACATCGGGTCAAACAATTGCGGGCTCCGGCCATATGATCTGGATCGGCGACCGAACCCGTCAGCCGGACGGTGCCCATGTCGAGTACTGTCGCGGTGTGGCCAATCCGATTGGTCTTAAATGCGGTCCAACCACCACGGCAGATGATCTCAAGGTACTGATGGCAAAGCTGAATCCTGAAAACGAGGCGGGGCGTTTGACGCTTATTGCCCGCTTTGGCGCTGGCAGCGTAGGTGAACACCTTCCACGCCTGATCCGCGCGGTAAAGGACGAGGGAGCGAATGTGCTTTGGTGTTGTGATGCGATGCATGGCAACACAATCAAGTCTTCGACCGGCTACAAGACCCGGCCCTTCGAAAGCGTGCTGCGCGAAGTGCGCGAGTTTTTTCAAGTTCACACCGCCGAGAATACGATCCCCGGCGGTGTCCACTTCGAGATGACCGGACAGGATGTGACGGAATGCACGGGCGGTGTCCGGGCGGTGACGGACGAAGACCTGTCTGACCGGTATCACACCGCATGTGACCCGCGTCTGAACGCGTCGCAATCGCTGGAACTGGCGTTTCTGGTCGCCGAAGAGCTTGGCGCCCGTCGGAACGCCGGCGCTGCTGCGGCCGCTATCTAATCAAGACAGACATCGGCTCGCGCCCAACCCCGGGCGCGAGCGCGAGTGCTTCGGGTTACTCGGGCCGTTGCTGGCGCGCAGGCATGACGCGCGGGGCTTCCGCGGTTGGTGCCGCGGCTTGAGTTGCGGCGCCAGGTTGAATCAGGTCTTCTTTTTGAATGACCTTCGGGCCAGCCATGTCAACGGGGCGCTGGGGGGCTGGGGCAGCCGTTGGCTGTTCAGCAGCCACGGCCGTTTGGGGCGGTGCGGGCGCTTCGGTTTCGCCTCCAAACAGTTCTTCTGCCAGCTGCAGGAAGACTTCAAGTTTGTCTACTTCTGCGCGCAGGTCCTCAATCTCCGCTTCGTGCTTCGCAATCCGGTTTACTAAAGTCGCATGCCGCTCGCGCGCACTCTTGATCTCGCTCATGTTACTCTCCCAAGCGCAATAACCATTCTTTAATCATTGCTTCGGCAGAGTTTTTTCGGCGCGTAACCAAGGCTTTTCGGCGAAACATAAAGGCAATTTCAAGGCTTTGATGCCCGCTTTGCGACAATGTTACGCTCTGCAAGCGATTGGAGTGGCTGCGCGCGAGGCCGAGGGCCTAGGCAAACCACCAGCGTTCAAGCAGCCGCCCGCCATCATGGGCGGCATGGGTCGCAAGCCTGTCTGGGTGGGCAAGGTTTGAGCGACACGCCGACAACTCGTTTGCCGTGACCAAAGTGGTCGCTTGCCGTGCTGATCCCCGCTCCCAAGATTGGACAGTCCGCCACACAAGTGCGAAGTCAGCGGCATGCCCGTCATTCGTCACGTGCAGATGCATGCCGCGTTCTGCAAGGTGGTGCGTGACGATCTGCGCCGTCTCTTTCAGGCTTGGTACACCGGTGTCTTGAATCGCAACCTCAAACGGGCGGTCGGGCAGTGCCGCATCGGTTGTTCCGAATTGCCTCCTTGGCCCTATGGTGCCGTGACCAAGAAGCAATTGATCCAGAATGGCTTGGCGGGGAAGGTGGTCCTCTAGTGCCTCGAGTGCGGCAAGGCCTGCCGCGTCCGCCTGCTCAAGCTGCAGGTCAATCCGCCGGCCGATGTCGCTTTCCATTACTTTTATGCCCGGTGTTCGGCGCAGCAGCTCGCAGGCCCGGGGGTCAATCCCGTCGGCATAGTCTACGTCGCCCGCCATAACCGCGTGCTGGCGCGCGGTCACGTCGGCCATTGGCGTCAGTCGGATCGCGTCGAAATGAGCGCACCCGGGTTTCCAATAGCCGTCGCGGCGGACCATCTGCAATACACCCTTCTTATCGGCGCCCTCCAGTCGATAAGCGCCTGTCAGGTGACGTCCATCGTCATGGGCCGAGCGAATGACCAGTCGGGGGTCCGCCAAACGGTGCGCGAAGTAACGGTCAGCGGCATGTAATTCGAAGCGGACGCCCCGGGGGCCATCTACGGTCAAACTGACAACGCTAGGCGCCAAAAGCGGATGGCCGTCCAATGTGGCGACAATGTCTTGAGCGGTAAGGGGGGCACCGTCGGCGAAGAACACGTCGTCGCGCAATTCAAGTTGCCAGATGCGGTGACTGTCCACGGCGTCGACATGTTCGGCAAGCTCGCCTCTAACAGTACCATCCGTCGTGATTTCCGTCAGCGCATTACCGGTGCCCAAGGCGACAAGCGCGTCAAGATCGGACAGCATTTGCCCGCTACGAATCGGGGCGGGGTGGTTCATGGCAATTCGCAGCGTTCCGCCGCGTTTTGGCACCCTAGATTCTGCCTTGGCCGCAAGTGACATGGCGGTTGGCAAGGTGACACCTGCGGACAAGGCCGACATCACAAAGCGACGCCGGTTTATCTCGCCGTTGGTCAGGCGCTTTGCCTGTCGGGTTATATAGCCGCGCCGTTCTGCCATGTTCCTTGCCATCGTTCGAACTTTGACATGATATATAGGGGCGTTCTGAGCCGCTTTCACGAAAAACTGTGCGATCCCGGTCCAGCTTGCTTACCCGATGCGATGTCAGTTTCGGCTCAGCGGTCCAATTCGGCGATCATCATGCGCAAGGCTCGTCGCACAGTTGCGTCGCGCACTCCTGATCGTCCACGCGCCCCGAACTGGATGGTTTCGGCGCGCCGGTGATGGGCGCTTGCCAGACCAAAGCACACCATACCTTCGGGTTTCCGGTCGCTTCCGCCAGGTCCGGCCACACCGGTAACGGCGATCACCAGCCCGGCATCCGATCGTGCCAAAGCCCCGTCGGCCATGGCTTGCGCCACCGCATCGCTGACCGCGCCATGCGCTTCGATCACGGCAGGGTCGACGCCCAGCATCTGTATCTTCGCCGCGTTTGAATAAGTGACGAAGGCCCGGTCGAAGACGTCAGAGGCGCCGGGGATATCGGTCAATGCGCCCGCGATCAGCCCACCCGTACAGCTTTCGGCGGTCGCCAGCATGACACCCGCCGCGCGCGCCTTGTCCAAAAGCGCGTGCGCGCTCATGCCGGTGCTGGGAAGCTGGTCACGACATAGGCCATCGCGCCATGCGCCAGCGCCGCCAGCAGGGCGACCGTAATTGCAGCGAAAAGGCCTGCCGCAATGTCATCACTGATGATGCTGTCGGGTGTTTCCTGCCGGTCGAGCCGCCCGACAAGCCCGGGTTTCCAGATGTCGAACAGGCGAAAGAAGATGAAGGCGGCCACAAGGCCAGGCCACAACGACAGAACATTCGCTCCCGTCATCCAGACCCCAAGGGCGACAGGCAGCAGCGCCACCCATTGGCCGACAACTTCGTCGATCACGATCCAGCTTGGGTCATGCACCGGGCTCGCCGCCATCTCGGCGCGGACAGCCCTGAACGCGAAGGCGGTGACCACCCCCGACGCGGCCAGGAACAGAAGGGGCGACGCGTTGATCAGGGGCAGCGCGGCGATGACTGCGGCCAGCGAGCCCCATGTGCCCGGCGCCGGCTTCAAATAGCCCGTGCCGAGGAAGCTTAGGAACAGCTGTCTCATGCTTTGACCAAGGCCGCTGTTGCAATGGCGGCAATGCCTTCGCCGCGCCCGGTGAACCCAAGCCGTTCGGAGGTTGTTGCCTTAACACTGACCCGCGATGTCTCGATTCCGACAATGCGCGCGACTTCGCGGCGCATTTGCGTGGTGTGCGGGCCGATTTTTGGTGCCTCGCAGATTAAGGTGCAGTCCATGTTGGAAATCGTAAAGCCCTGCGAACGGGAAAGGTTTGCAGCATAGTCCAGAAAGATATCACTGGCCGCCCCCTTCCATTTTGGGTCATTGGGCGGGAAGTGTTGGCCGATGTCGCCTTGCGCCAAGGCGCCAAAGACCGCATCCGTCAGTGCATGCAATCCGACATCTGCATCCGAGTGTCCGACAAGGCATTGTTCAAACGGGATTTTCACGCCGCAAATCATAACAAAACTGCCTGGACCAAAGGCGTGGACGTCAAATCCGTTGCCAAGTCGAATGTCCATTTAATCACCCCTTTCCATGACGGTCCCGGTCTAAGTGGTAGTTGCGCTGCTGACAATGGGGGCCAACATATGGTAGTTGTGATTAAAAATTAAGCATATGCTAAATTCTCAGGCTTAAAGCCGCGGGTCATATTGGGTCTGACCAATTGTCCCCCTAGAGTCTCACACGTGCACAAGGATTAGGCATGACGCTCGTTGTTGGAGATATCGATCTGGCACCGCCAGTTCTTCTCGCGCCTATGGCGGGGATCACTGACTTGCCTTTTCGGCAATTGGTGGCGCGCTTCGGCGCGGGCCTTGTGGTGAGCGAAATGGTTGCCTCGCAAGAAATGGTGCAAGCAAAACCGGGCGCGCGTGAACGCGCCGAACTTGGCTTGAGTGACGCGGCAACTTCGGTTCAGCTGGCCGGACGCGACGCCTATTGGATGGCAGAGGCCGCGCGCCAGGTTGAAGCGCGAGGCGCACGGATCATTGATATCAATATGGGTTGCCCGGCGAAAAAGGTCACAGGCGGTCTGTCAGGCTCGGCACTTATGAAAACGCCGGATTACGCGTTGAGTTTGATCCGCGCTGTCGTCGGCGCAGTCAGAGTGCCCGTGACACTCAAAATGCGCCTTGGTTGGGACGATGGATGCCTCAACGCGCCCGAGATCGCGTTGCGCGCAGCGGCCGAGGGCATACAGATGATCACCGTGCATGGCCGGACCAGGTGCCAATTCTACAAGGGTCGGGCGGATTGGCGGGCCATTCGGGCGGTGAAGGATGCGGTGTCGATCCCGGTCATTGCCAATGGTGATATCTGTACGCTGCGTGATGCCAAGACGGCGCTGGATCAAAGTGGCGCCGACGGCGTCATGATCGGTCGCGGCATTCAGGGCGCACCGTGGCGCGTGGCCGAGATTGCCCATGGGTTGGGCTATGGACCGGCACCCGTCATCCCCGAAGGCCAAGCTTTCGTCGACATGGTCCGAGGGCATTACGATGCGACGCTGGCCTTCTATGGCGACGGGTTGGGCGCACGGGTGATCCGCAAGCATCTTGGATGGTACATGGATCGGGCCGAGACACCCGGGGCGTTGCGCAAGCGCATCCTGACGGGTGACGCCGATCTCGTGCGTCGCCTGCTGCCGAATGCCCTTTGCCAAAAGGCGCTGGCCGCATGACTGCATTTGCCGAGGATCTTTGGCTGTCATTGCCCATGCCGGCCTTTCTGATTGATGATCGGGACCGGTTGGCAAAGATCAATCCGGCGGCGGAAAGCTTCCTGAACAGTTCGGCCCGATCCGTGGAAGGAGCGCCCGCCTTTGATGTTCTGGCGATCGACGCGCCGATCGACGATAAAATGCGTCGCGCGCGCCGCGATCAGGCGTCCCTTGTGATGAACGGTGTGGATGTCAGCGGTGGTAATGCGGCACCTGTGCGGTGCATCGTACAACTGGCCCCGATGATGCAGCTTACAGACCACGTTTTGCTGCTTATCGAGCCCCGCGTCCTGGCCGAACGGCTGGGCCGTTCCATGAATGCGAAAACGGCAGCCAAATCGGCGATCGGCATGGCCGAGATGCTGGCCCATGAAATCAAGAACCCGCTCGCAGGGATCACCGGGGCGGCGCAGCTTTTGTCGATGAACCTGAGTAAGGATGATATGGAACTGACCGACCTGATCGTGTCGGAAAGCCGTCGGATTGTGAAGCTTCTGGAACAGGTCGAACAGTTCGGCAATCTGCGCCCGCCGGTCTGCAAGCCTGTGAATATCCACGATCTTCTGGACCGCGCGCGCAAATCGGCCTCGGTCGGGTATGGCGCGCACATGACCATGAAAGAGGAATACGATCCTTCGCTGCCGCCTACCTTCGTCGATAGCGATCAGATGCTTCAGGTGTTTTTAAACCTG
This sequence comes from Pseudomonadota bacterium, assembly GCA_039033735.1. Classification (GTDB taxonomy): domain Bacteria; phylum Pseudomonadota; class Alphaproteobacteria; order Rhodobacterales; family Rhodobacteraceae; genus JAJDOD01. The sequence goes on along the minus strand of JBCCCA010000131.1, from coordinate 2,440 downwards.
TTGAAGAATGCCGTTGAAGCCACGGACGGGGCGCCCGGCACTATTCGTATTCGCACCTTCTATGACATGTCACTGCGACTGCGCAAAAAGGACGGCCCAGCCTCGGTGCCGTTGAATGTCGAGATCATCGATGACGGCCCGGGGCTGCCCCCCGAGATTGCCAGCGATGTCTTTGACCCGTTTGTTTCGGGACGCGAGAACGGGACCGGGCTTGGCCTGGCGCTCGTATCCAAGATCATCTCCGACCATGACGGTTGGATCAGCGTTGATAGCGTCCCCGGTCGCACCGTTTTTCGAATTTCGCTTCCCGTCGCTCCGAAAGAGCGGCCTGAGGACCAATAGAGGATACTCCCCAATGGATGGCACGATACTTGTTGCAGATGACGATCGGACAATTCGCACAGTCCTGACCCAGGCTTTAACCCGTGCCGGGTGCAAGGTGCACGCGACGTCCTCACTCGTCACGTTGATGCGCTGGGTGGAAGAAGGCAAAGGCGATCTGGTTATCTCGGACGTTATGATGCCCGATGGAAACGGATTGGAGCAGTTGCCGCATATCAGCGAAATGCGGCCCGGTTTGCCGGTCATTGTCATATCGGCGCAAAACACCATCATGACGGCCATTCAGGCGACGGAAGCGGACGCTTACGACTATTTGCCGAAGCCCTTTGATCTGCCGGACCTAATGAAGCGCGCAGGCCGTGCGCTTGAGGTTAAACGACGTGCACCCGCACCTACGCCGCAACCGACCGAGAATGTGGGCGGGGATGATCTTCCACTGGTGGGGCGCACACCTTCGATGCAAACGCTTTATCGGTTGATCGCCCGCGTGATGAACGCCGACCTGCCGGTTCTGGTCACGGGTGAAAGCGGCACTGGGAAATCGCTTATTGCACGGACCATCCATGATTTGTCGGATCGCAGGTCCTTGCCGTTTGTCGTCGCGACAGGTGCGGATCTGGAACCTATGGAGGGGCCCGCCACGCTGATCAGCAAGGTGCGCAATGGTACACTTCTGTTCGATGAGGTCGCGGACCTGTCCGAAGAATCGCAAGCACGGATTGTCCGCATGTTGGACAGCTTCGGCGACAACGGACCGCGGGTGATGGCTACCAGTCAGGCCGATCTTGCCAACCGTCTGGACAAGGGGGCGTTTCGCCAAGACCTGTTCTATCGCCTGTCCGGCGTCACGCTGAATGTGCCCGCCCTGCGCGAGCGGGTCGAAGATATCGTCCTGCTGACCGAACATTTCGCGGCCCGCGCCGAACGCGACGGCTTGCCGGTGCGTGGGTTCGACAATAACGCCATGGAACTAATCCGTGCCTATTCGTGGCCCGGGAATGTGCGGCAACTTGAGAACGTTGTGCGCCGGCTGTCCTTGATTGGCGGGGAGGAACGGATTGGTCGCAACGAGGTCGAGCTTGTTCTGGGCAATCAGCCCGCCATCGAGCCACTCACGGGGGGCAGCGATGAAGACAAGTTGTCGGCGTCGATCATGAAGCATCTGCGTCGGTATTTCGACTTGCACGGCGGACAGCTTCCGCCGCCGGGTTTGTACCAGCGGATCCTGCGTGAAATGGAGCTGCCCCTGATCGAGATTGCTTTGGATGCAACAGGTGGCAACCAGGCCAAATGCGCCGACCTGCTGGGCATCAATCGGAATACACTCAGGAAAAAGATTACCGAGCTTGATATAAGGGTGACACGCCGACGCAAATTGATGTAAAACCGCAACAATAGAGTGGCCAATTCGCGACTGCGAAGAAAAGGCCGACAACACTGGGCGGTACGTCGCAAATGCGGCACATCATTTTGGGCGGTTTCGCGTGACTGAGCGTGCGCGAACGGCCACATGGCAGAAATTCAACCGCCTCAGGCGGTTACGACGCTTTCAAAACGCGGCGACAATAGCGTTGGTTCTGCTGGGCCCCGTCCTTGGCATCGCAACCTTCCTTGTTTTGGGCCCGCTTGACGCACGCACTTCGCAAAACGGCTTGCGACTCGTTCTTCTGGCTGACCTTGTCTATGCGCTTGTTATCTCGGCACTGGTGATGATGCGGATCGCCTCGATGGTGGCAGCGCGGCGGGCCAAATCGGCAGGCTCCCGCTTGCACTTGCGCCTGACCGGGGTGTTTGCGCTGATCGCCCTGATCCCAACGGTTATGGTCGCAATCTTCGCGGGCATCACGATCAATGTCGGCTTGGAAGGTTGGTTCTCGGACCGTGTTTCAAGCGTGGTGGGCGCATCGCTTTCGGCGGCAGAGGCGTATCAGGAAGATCAGCGGCGCGACATTGCAGAAGACGCCGAAGCGCTAGCCGAATTCCTGAACCAGACGCGACAGCGACAGCGGTTTATTTCAGATGGCGAATTGCGTCAGGAGCTGGGACAGGGGCAGGGGCTTATTCAGCGCGGTTTGAAGGAGGCCTATATCATCGACGG
>JBCCCA010000130.1:0-9561 GCA_039033735.1 Pseudomonadota bacterium | reverse complement strand
GGGTGGACTTGTGCAGGCCAGCCTGCTGGACATGCATTGCGAGGCCACGTCTGAAAAGATGGCCATGGGCCATTTTTGTGATGGGCGCATCAGCGCCGTGATCGGCAGTCATACCCATGTCCCAACGGGGGATTGCATGATTTTGCCGGGCGGAACCGCGTATATGACGGATGCCGGTATGTGCGGCGACTACAATTCGGTCATAGGCATGGACAAAGGCGAGCCGATGCGTCGTTTTGTGACCGGGATGGGCAAAGGGCGCTTTCAACCGGCCATGGGCGAAGCGACGCTGTCAGGCGCGCTGATCGAAACGGACGACCGGACGGGCAAGGCAACCGGCATCTGGCCGGTGCGGGACGGGGGCGTCCTGGCTCCAACGTGACCTCCGTTGCGCGACAAGATGTGTTGATACCGTTGAAAAACCGCGCAAAACTCGGGCATGATGGCTGAGTTTCTTTCCCTTTCAGACACAACCCAAGCCTTCTTGGCGCTTGCTGTTGTCGCCGTGATGTTCGCGCTGTTCGTGCGCGAGGTCTATCCGCCCGAGGTGACAGCGATTGCCGGTGCTTCGGCGATGCTTGTGCTTGGTATTCTGCCATATGATGCAGCTTTGGATGTGTTGTCGAACCCCGCGCCCTGGACCATTCTGGCGATGTTCATTGTCATGGGCGCACTGGTGCGCACGGGTGCGCTTGCCTGGTTCACCCAAATGGCCGAGGCGCGCGCCGACACCAACCCGGGCGTCGCAATCCTGGCTTTGATGGTGCTTGTCGTTCTGGCCTCGGCTTTCGTCAACAACACGCCCGTGGTGCTGGTGATGATCCCTGTCTTCGTGCAGTTGGCGAAGCGTTTGAACCTGGCGCCCAGCAAACTCCTCATTCCGCTGTCTTATGCGGCCATTCTGGGGGGCACGCTGACGCTTATCGGGACGTCGACGAATTTGCTGGTCGACGGGGTTGCGCGGGCGCAGGGCCTGGCGCCCTTCACGATCTTTGAAGTGACGCCGCTTGCGCTTTGCCTGGTGGCGTGGGGCGCGATTTATTTGCGCTTCGTGGCATTTCGTTTCCTGCCGGATCGACCCAGCATGGCCAGCCTGTTGTCCGATGGCAGCAAGCGAAAGTTCTTCACGGAGGCGGCTGTGCCTGAAGGCAGCCCGTTGATCGGGCGCAAGGTAACTGAGATCGAACGCTTTAGGCGCGACGGCGTCCGGCTTGTCGATGTCTTGCGCGGGGACCTGTCGTTGCGCCGCGATCTTAGTGCCGTTGAACTGGCTGCGGGCGACCGGGTGGTTTTGCGCACACAGATGGGCGAGTTGCTTGGCTTGCAGGACAGCCCCGACGTTCATCTGGTGGACAAACTGTCGTCGGTCGAAACCACAACTGTCGAAGTTCTTATTACGCCGGGCGCAAGCATTGTTGGGCGCACGCTTGGGGCGCTCAGGTTGCGGCGTCGCTATGGTGTTTATCCTTTGGCGGTGCATCGGCAGAACCAGAATATCGGGCGCAAACTGGATGACCTGGTGGTCCGGGTCGGTGATACGTTGCTGCTCGAAGGCGCGGCCGAGGATATTGCGCGCCTGGCGGCTGATGCGGGGTTGGTGAATGTGGCGCAACCAACGGAACGCGCGTATCGCCGCCGTCATGCGCCCGTGGCAATCGTGGCGCTCTGCGGTATCGTGGCGCTTGCCGCACTTGGTGTGGCGCCCATTCTGGCGCTGGCCGTCGTGGCGATGGCCGTGCTTTTCCTGACCCGGTGTATCGATGCCGATGAAGCGTTTTCGGTGATTGATGGGCGCCTTCTGGCGCTGATCTTTGCCATGTTGGCCATTGGCGCCGCGCTTGAGGCAACCGGGGCCATCGGGCTTATCGTGACAGCGGTTGGGCCTTACCTGGGCAGCCTGCCCCCATGGGCGATTGTTTGGGCGATTTACCTGCTGACCTCTATCCTGACGGAACTGGTATCGAACAATGCGGTGGCCGTCGTTGTCACGCCGATCGCGATTGGCCTTGCCGAAACGCTTGGCGTTGATCCGCGTCCTTTGGTTATTGCCGTTATGGTCGCGGCGTCTGCCGCCTTTTCGACGCCTATCGGCTATCAGACCAATATGCTTGTTTATGGCCCGGGCGGGTACCGGTTCAGTGATTTTCTCAAGGTTGGTGTGCCGTTGAACATCAGCACCGGGGTCATCTCGGCCATATTGATCCCGATAATCTGGCCGTTATAGGTGGCGTTCGGCTTTGGGTGCGCCGGGCATGATGCCCTTGCTGCGAAGCAGCGCAAATGCCCGGTTCGCGGAAAGCGCCTTGCCGAAGAACGGCCCTTGCAGCGTCTGGCATCCCAGTTTCTTCAGCAATCTGGCTTGGTCCTTGTTGGCAACGCCGTCGGCGGCCGTTTCCAACCCAAGCGCCGCACCAAGTTGAAGGACCGAGCGCACGATCTCGGCGGAACTTGGATCAGTTTCGATCCCCGAGATGAAGCCCCGGTGCAGCTTGAGTTTGTCGAAACGGAACCGTTGCAGGTGCTGAAGCGACGACGTGCCCGAGCCAAACTTGTCCATCACCATCCGAACGCCAAGTTCGCGTAGGGCATCGAATTGAAAAAGGGCCGTGTTCTCGGCGCTGAGAAGGGCGGCTTCGGTGATCTCGAGTTCAAGCAGATGTGCCGACAGATTGCTGTCGCGGAGCGTTTGGACGAGGGTTTTCAGCAAAGTATCGTCCAGAAAGTAAATCGGCGAAAGGTTGACGGCCAGAACCAGATCGGGCCAGGACATTGCTGTGCGGCACGCTGTCGACAGGACAGAGGCGGACAGGGGTGCGATCAGACCTGACTTTTCGGCAAGCGAGAGAAACTCTTCGGGATATACCATGCCGTGACCCTGCCGCGGCCATCGCACACGCGCCTCGAACCCGGTCAGCGACCCTGTCGCTGTCTGCATCAGCGGTTGATAATTCACTTCAAGCTGGTTGTCTGCGATTGCATGGCGCAGGTCGCGTTCCATTGCGACGCGCCCGCGCATTTCCGCCGCCATCTGCGTTTCGTGGAACCGGTAAGTGTTCCCGCCTTCGTCCTTGGCGCGGTACATTGCGATGTCTGCATTTCGCAGCAAGTCGAGGGCGCCAGTGTCGTCCGTCGATGCAACGGCGCAGCCCAGGCTGGCGGTCAGCTCGAGCGATTGGTTTTCCACCGTAAACGGCAAGGCCAGAGATGTCAGGATGGATAGGCACGCATGCTCGGCCGCTTCGGGTTGCGCAGCGTTTGACTGAACCATGGCGAAGGCATCGCCGCCGATGCGCCCCACCGTATCCTGCGGGCCGGCCAGTTGGTGTAGGCGCGTACCCACCTCGCGCAGAACATGGTCGCCAAGCTCGTGACCGAAGCGATCGTTGATATCCTTGAACCGATCAAGCTCGACAAACAGCACGGCGACATCGCCGCCCGACAGGGGGCGGGCTTCCAAGGCCTGATCGATCCGCTCAAGCACAAGGGTGCGGTTGGCAAGCCCGGTCAGGGCATCGTCATAGGCAAGAATACGGGCCGCTTCACGCTCGGCCAAGTCGACGGTCACATCATTGGCGATGCCGCAATAGCCGGAAAACGTGCCCGTATCGTCAAAGACGGCATGGCCCGACAGGCGGCAATAGCGCTTTTCACCCCCGGCCGTCTCGTAGCAGCACAGCAGGTTTGTCAGCGGTCGGCGACTGTCCAGCTCAAGCGGACGGTCCGTACCGCCATCCGTCGGAACGGACAGAAGGGCCTGCAACGGGTGGCCGTAATAGTCTTCCTCGCTAGCCTCCAATTCCTCCGGCAAGGCACCTGCCAAATGGGTGAGCCGACCGTGCATATCGGTTTCCCAGACGAAGTCGGCGGCAAGTGTCAGCAGGTCAAGATACCGCGCATCAGTGTCTTCGGTTGCCGCTGTTCCCCCGGCCTGAACGGCTGCATCTAAAGCGCTGACCGTCGTCGCGATGGCCTGTGAGAGCTGTCCGATTTCATCCGTGCGGTCCAGGGTGTCGGGTGATGCGAAGGCTGCCTGCGCCGCGTCCGGGAACTGCCCCGCAAGCCCCCTGAGCGGTGAAACGATCAGCCGATGCATCCAAAGCGCCAAAGCGATCAAAGCAAGGGTCAGGCTAGCGGCGCCGGGGGCCATGGCCCAAAGTGCGAACGTGATCTGATCGGCAAGGGCCGCGACGGCTTCTGCGTCGGGCGTCGGCGCGCCAAGGACGGTGTTGGCAAACCCGGCTTCAACCTCGCGCAAAGCCAAAAAGGCAGGCAGCAGGCCAGCCAAAACCGCCATACCCCCCACCAGCAGGGCAAATTGAATTTTTACTTTCAGCGTCACGCCTCAGGGGATGCCGCGAAAACTCCCATTATTTCGTTAAAGTCGTCTGGTACTCGGGCAGAGAATGCGACAGCTTGTCGACAATCATCGAAAAACAGGAGCCATCATGAACATCGATCTCTTGCGGCGACTTTGCGAAACGCCTGGCGTGCCGGGGCATGAAGAGCGAGTGCGGGCGCTGATCCTTGAAGAATGCAAAGGTCTTTTCGACGCAGTCGAGGTCGATGCCATGGGGTCGCTACATTGTGTCCGGAAAGGCAAAGGCAAGGCGCCCGAAAAAATCATGCTGCTGTGTCATATGGACGAGATCGGGTTTCTGGTCAGCCATATCTCGGACAAAGGGTTTCTGTATCTTCAGGCAGTGGGCGGTTTTGACCCGCGCAATCTGTTTTCCCGCCGCGTTCTGGTCTGTACCGAGGAGGGCGACCTGAAAGCCGTCATGAACCCTGGCGGTCGGCCTGTTCACATCGCCAGCGCGGCCGACCGCAAGAAGGTCCCCGAGCCGCATGAGTTTTTTGTCGATACAGGTTTGGGCGACAAGACCAAAGAGGCTGTCAATGTCGGCGACATGGTGGTGATGGATGAGCCGTTCCTCGAGATGGGGGAAAAGCTGGTCTCGAAGGCGCTGGACAACCGGATTGCCTGCTGGCTGGGTATTGAAGCGATCCGTGGCCTTGGCAAAAGCAAGACGAATGCCGAGATCCATGTCGTTTTCACTACGCAGGAAGAAGTCGGGCTAAGGGGCGCGCGGACCGCGTCCTATAAGGTTAAGCCCGACATTGGGATCGGCATCGATGTGACCTTGTCCTGTGACACGCCCGGTGTGCCGGAACAGGACCGTACGACCGTGCAGGGGCAAGGATTTGGTCTGCACATTCGGGATGGTTCATTCATTGCGGACAAAGCCCTTGTGTCCGAAATTGCGGCGCTGGCCGAGAAGAAGAAGATACCCTACCAGCGCACCATGCTGCGCTCGGGCGGGCAGGACGGGGCGGCAGCTCAACAGGCGGCCTCGGGTGCTCGAGCGGTTGGTATCGTGGTTGGCACGCGGTACATCCACACAGTGACCGAGATGATCGAAAAGAGCGATCTTCAGGCTGCACGGGATATTCTGGTGGCCTTCCTGAAATCGCACTGACCCTGCGAACAAAAAGGGGCCGCGTATTGGCGCGACCCCTTGATGTCATGTGAAAAGTTGCGCCGGTGTCAAACCAGCTGAATGATAAGCGCTGGCAGGCCGATCACGCCTGCGATGATCAGTGTCATTGAAATTCCAAGGCCTTTGAACATTGCGAGATCTCCCGTAATCGCTGTGTTACCAGGTGAGATAGGGCGCGAAAGTAACGTGCAGATGCGTCACCTCGCCACGGTCAGCAGCATGGCACGACATCCCAGTCGGCCATGCGTGCCCGAAACCAGCTGCGCTGGCGTTTGGCATATTGGCGTGTGGTGATGATGGCCGCCTCGCGTGCGTCGCTCAGGCTCATCTGACCTTTGACATGCGCGATCAACTCGGCGGCCCCGATCGCCTTGGCCGAGGGCCGTGTCGATGCCCAATCTGCCGCATTTTCGCGCGCTTCGTCCAGTGCGCCATTGGCCAGCATACTGTCGAAACGCTGCTCGATCCGGGGTGTGAGCCACACCTTCGGTGCATCCAGCAGGATCGGCTGCGCGTCGCCACGCGGAAGCAGCGGCGGGCCCGTCTCGGCTTGCCATTGGGCCAACCCACGGCCTGTATTGGTCAGAACTTCCCACGCTCGCTGGATGCGCATGGGGTTGTTCGTATCGATCTTTCCCGCTGTTTCAGCATCCAGTTCGGCCAAAAGCGCCGCCGGGCCTTCGGCGTCAAGGCGCGCCATCGCTTCGCGGCGTACGGCATCAGGTGTGTCGGGGATATCGGCCAGACCCTCGGTCAGACTTGTGAAGTACAGGCCCGTTCCCCCGACGATAACGCATGGGTTTGCCAATAAAGGGCGGATATCGCGCAACCATTGACCGACGGAATAGGGGTGATCGCCTGGGACATGGCCATAGAGCGCATGGGGGCAGGCCGCTTCATCTGCCACGGAGGGCCGCGCAGTCAAAACACGCCAATCCGCAAACACCTGAAGCGCGTCGGCATTGACGATTGTCCGGCCCCCTTTGGCCGCGATTTCCAGGGCAAGGGCGGATTTTCCGCAGGCCGTTGGCCCGGCGATCAGAACATGCCGGTCCCGGTCAATAGGTTTGAGGTCCGAAAGCATTGTCTTCCTCGTTGCCAACGCGGGGGTTTTCCGACATTTTCGCGACGTTTGCAAAATGCCCGGAAGGACCCCTCCCATGACCGATACTTCTGAGACCACCTACCGACGTGTGCTGCTGAAAATTTCGGGCGAGGCGCTTATGGGCGATCAGGGCTATGGGCTCCATCCGCCGACGGTCGAGCGGATCGCGCAGGAGGTGAAAGCCGTCCATGATCTCGGGGTTCAGGTCTGTATGGTGATCGGTGGCGGCAATATCTTCCGGGGGTTGCAAGGGTCAGCGCAGGGCATGGAGCGTACGACGGCCGATTACATGGGGATGCTGGCGACGGTCATGAACGCGCTTGGCATGCAGGCCGCGCTGGAAGGGCTGGGGGTCTTTACCCGGGTGATCAGCGCTATTCCGATGGATCAGGTCTGTGAACCCTACATCCGGCGACGCGCTGTAAGACACCTTGAGAAGCAACGTGTCTGTATTTTTGCCGCCGGGACAGGGAACCCTTATTTTACAACCGATACCGCCGCAACGTTGCGCGCTTCCGAAATGTCCTGCGAGGTAATATTCATGGGCAAGAACGGAACGGACGGCGTTTATGACAAGGACCCGCGGGAACATGCGGATGCCAAACGTTATGACCACGTCACCTATGACGAAGTTCTTCAGAAAAACCTGAAGGTCATGGATGCCTCGGCGATCGCACTGGCACGCGACAATAAACTGCCGATCATTGTCTTTTCGCTTGATGAACCGGGCGGGTTCCGGGGCGTTCTTGGGGGGCAGGGCACCTACACGATCGTCAAGGGCTGATACCGGCCACATAGCATGGCCACTGAAGGGTTTGAGGTGTGATCCTCGGCAAACTCTGATGTTTCAGGCGAAAAGCTGCACTTTCGATGCGAAAACGGTCCTGCAACACATTGCGTTGACTGCACATCCGCGCCATGCACGCTCTATACAATCGCCACAAACTAAAGATATAAAAGCAGAAACCGGGACAAATGCTGGACAAAGTATCTAGGCGGACGAGCGATGTCAGACGATTTCGAGCTTGATATGGACGATTTGGAACGGCGCATGGATGGTGCGCTGGCCAGTCTTCGAACAGATTTCGCGTCTTTGCGGACCGGCCGGGCGTCGGCTTCGATGTTAGAGCCGATCATGGTCGACGCTTACGGGGCTTTGACACCGATAAATCAAGTCGGAACGGTCAATGTTCCCGAGCCACGCATGGTCACAGTCAATATCTGGGACAAGTCCTTGGTGGGCGTGGCCGAAAAGGCGATCCGGGAAAGCGGGCTGGGGATCAATCCGCAGTTGAACGGCACGATCATCATGCTGCCGATCCCCGAGTTGAACGAGGAACGCCGTAAGGAATTGGCAAAGGTTGCCGGTCAATATGCGGAAAACGCCCGTGTGGCTGTGCGCAATGTGCGCCGCGACGGGATGGATCAGGTTAAAAAGGCCAAGTCTGATGGCATGAGTGAGGACGACCAGAAATTCTGGGAATCTGCCGTGCAGGAATTGACCGATGGTGCCATCGAAAAGGTCGATCAGGCGTTGGATAGTAAGCAAGAAGAAATAATGCAGGTGTAGGGGTGCACGCGGGGGTCAGGTACAGGAGACGTTTGCGTCGTGAGTAAGGAAAACCGTAAGGCACCGGAACACGTTGCCATTATTATGGACGGAAACGGTCGTTGGGCTCAGGCGCGCGGCAAGCCGCGCCTGTTCGGGCATCATGCGGGCGCGCGCCGCGTGCGTGAAATCGTCGAGGCTTGTCCTGATCTTGGTGTAAAATATCTGACGGTTTTCGCGTTCTCGACCGAGAATTGGAAGCGAACACAGTCTGAAGTCTCGGGTCTGATGAAGCTGTTCAAACGCTATTTGATGAGCGAAACCAAACGGCTTGTCACCAGTGGTGTCCGCGTGCGGTTCATCGGCGACCGTATCCGACTGGATGAAACGCTTGTTGCCTTGATGGACGAACTTGAGCTGCTCACGTGTGACAACGACCTCGTCCATTTGACGGTTGCCCTGAACTACGGGGGCCGGGACGAAGTTGCGCGGGCCACCAAACGGCTGTCGCGTGAAGTGGCGGCCGGTCGGATTGATCCTGAAACCGTCGATGCCGAAACATTGGCGCGCTTCCTTGACACCTATGTCTTGCCCGACCCCGATCTGGTCATCCGCACCAGTGGCGAGGCACGGATTTCCAACTTTCTGCTCTGGCAGTCCGCCTATTCGGAATACGAATTCATCGACACCCTTTGGCCCGACTTCACCCGCGACGAGTTCGCAAAGGTTCTGACCGGGTTTTCAACGCGCGAACGACGGTTCGGCGCGGTACCCGGCTGACGCTGTGACGCGCGCGGGGGGATGTCACACGTGATCAGACGAGGTCGCTAAGGCGTTATGACATCCGAACCACTGTCGCCGGGAAAATGGGGGGACCTGACACAGCGTTTGGTCTCGGGCGGGTGCGCAGCCGCCATCGGGCTTGGCCTGATGTGGTGGGGCGGGGTGCCGTTTAAGCTGCTGATCTCGATCATCGTGGGCATCATGATTTGGGAAGTGGGTCGTATGGTCGGCGCGGGCAAGCTTGCGGCGCCGCTTGGTATGTTGGCTGGCGTGATCATGATCGCGCTTGCGCTGTTACCAACCGGCCTGGTGCTTCCGCTGTTGTTTTTGCCGGGTCTGATCGGCGTGTCGCAGCTGGCAACCTATCGCACGCGCTACGCCTTGTTCGCCAGCGCTATCTTGCTGGCCGGATTGGGAATTTTCACCCTTCGCGAAGACTTTGGCTTCCTTTGGATGCTGTGGCTCGCCCTAGTCGTCATCGCCTCGGACGTTCTTGGGTATTTTGCGGGGCGCTTCATCGGCGGTCCGAAATTCTGGCCCAAGGTCAGTCCCAAAAAGACCTGGTCCGGCACGCTTGCGGGCTGGTTGGGCGCGGCTCTGGTCGGGTTGTGGTATCTAGTCAGTGG
>JBCCCA010000129.1:0-9627 GCA_039033735.1 Pseudomonadota bacterium | reverse complement strand
TCGCAGGGCTGGAAGACCCCACCGATGGCGAGGTTCTGATCGGTGGCACCGTCGTGAACGATCTTGAGCCCAAGGATCGCGACGTAGCGATGGTGTTCCAATCTTACGCGCTTTACCCGAACATGGATGTCTACGAAAACATTCGCTTTCCGTTGAAGGTGCGTGGCATTGATCCTGCCACCCATGACGAGAAAGTGCGGCGCGCCTCGGCCATGGTCGAACTGGATGATTTTCTGCATCGGAAACCGGCGGCCCTGTCGGGCGGTCAGCGACAGCGGGTGGCCTTGGCCCGGGCAATTGTGCGCGAACCGAACGTGTTCCTGATGGACGAACCGTTGTCGAACCTTGACGCCAAACTGCGGGTCAGCACGCGCGCTCAGATCAAGAACCTCAGCCACGAGTTGGCCGTCACCACCATCTATGTGACCCATGACCAGATCGAAGCGATGACCTTGGCCGACCGGGTGGTCGTGATGGAAAAGGGCGTCGTGCAGCAGGTCGGCAGCCCGACCGATATCTATGACAAACCTGCGAATACTTTCGTTGCCAGTTTCATCGGCAACCCGGCCATGAACCTGATCGAAGGCGAAGTAAGCAGCGGCACGTTCCGCGCAAGCAGCACTGAAATCCACGGACTGGATGCGCCGGACGGAAAGATCACGCTGGGCTTCCGTGCCGAAGACGCCTCAGTCGTCGAAAGCGGTGGTCAGATCAATGCGCCGATCTACACGATGGAGCTATTGGGCGACGCAACGATGGTTAGTGTTCGGATTGGTGGACAGCTGATCAGCTGTAAGGCCGACAAGGCGTATCGGGCCGAGATCGACGAAGCGATCTCGATCCGGATACCGAATGAGATTTGTCACCTGTTCGATGGCACGACAGGGGCACGGATCGGAGGGTGACCTTCGGAACAATCCCGGCCGCCAAGCCGGGCTACAAGGATGTGTGATTGCAAGGCACATCCGACAATCAGGGAGACTAAAACTGATGTATTTCAAGACAGTAGCTCTTGCCGGAGCAGTGGCACTGACGGGAACGATGGCCTTTGCCGACGGCCACGCAGCGTGCGAAATCGGCGCGCGCGTGTCGATTGTAGGCAATGAATTCCCGGCGATTCAGACCGTCGGCGCAAATGCCCAGGAATGCCAAGGCGGCGAGGTAACGACGAACCTGACCGCCGATCACCAGAAAATCAATCTGCCTGGCATGCAGGGCAATCCAGCAGAATACACGACTGCGATCATCGCAAATTCGTCGATCGTGGCGTTGATGAATGATGATGTCATCCGCCCACTGGACGATCTGGTGGCAAAGCATGGCGAAGGTCTGTCAAAGAACCAACTGATCACCATCAACGGTCAGGTGATGGCGGTAGCATTTATGGCGAACGCGCAGCACCTGGTCTATCGCGCTGACGTGCTTGAGCAGGTCGGGGCCGAGCCGCCAGCAACCTATGAAGAGATGCTGGATGTCGCAGCAAAGATCCGCGAAGCGGGCATCATGGAAAACCCGATCACCGGGGCCTATGCCGCGGGTTGGAACCTGGCGCAGGAATTCAACAACATGTTCCTGGGATTTGGCGGATCGCACTTCAAGGCGGGCACTGCAGAGCCGAATGTGAATACCGAGGAAGGCATCAAGGCGCTTGAGATGATGAAGGCGCTGTCGGAATACATGAATCCCGACTACCTGACGCATGACTCGAACGCAGCGAACGCAGAATGGCGCGCCAACAATGCCGCCATCATGAACATGTGGGGATCACGCGCCGCCGTGCTGACCGAGGCCGAAGGCACGCCACAAGAGGTCATCGACGGCACCGCGATGGGCGGCCCGCTGACGGTTGGCAGTGGAGATACACCCGCATCGACACTGTGGTGGGATGGCTGGACCGTCGCAAAAAACATCAGTGACGAAGAAGCTGAAGCGACGTTCATCGCCATGACGCATGCCATCCGTCCTGACATGCTGAACGAGGAAACGTCACCGCTTGCCGTTTGGCTGATCGACGGCTACGAGCCGACCGAGAAGGCGCAAGGCGTGTTCGCGGCGGCACAAGCCAGCACGATCCCCTACCCCATGCTGCCGTACATGGGCCTTTTGCACACAGCACTTGGCAACGAACTGGCTGACTTCATGCAGGGCAAAGAGTCGGCGGAACAAGCGCTGAAGGACGTGGAAGCGGCTTATATCGCGGCCGCCAAGGAAAAAGGCTTTCTCTAAGCCGACTGGGGCGGTGTCACGACCGCCCCGTTACCCGTAGGGCGGGGTCCTTCCGCCCTACATCTCAAACGACCGAGCGAGCGCAATGAAACACAAGACTTTCTTCTGGTTCTTCTTGCCGACCGGGCTTGCGATGTTCATGTTCATCGCGCTGCCCATCGTGTCCGTGGTGATCCAGTCCGTCTATGCGCCGCACGAGGCGGTCATCATCGAAGTCGAGAATTGCGGACCCTTCGGCTGTACCACCGAAACGACAATCGACCAGGAGGCCACCGCGGCTGTTCGCGAAGCCCAACCGCTTGGGCGTTTTGTCGGCCTCGATATCTATCTTGACCGGGCGCACCTTGCCGTGGGCGAGATCTCAGAAGCTTGGGCTACTGCAAGCAGCATGGGAGAGTTCTGGGATGTCTTGTTCAACTTGCCTTTCTACCGAGCGTTGGCCTTCACCCTGACCTATACGTTCATCTGCACGCCCGCGCTTATCGCGCTTGGGTTGGCGATTGCGCTGGCCGTGAATTCGCTGCACCGCCATTTCAAGGGGTTGGCGATCTTCTTTTCACTTTTGCCTATGATCGTGACCCCGCTGATCGGGTCACTGATCCTGTTCTGGATGATCGACAGTCGTGGGATCCTTGGCAACTTCATCTCGTATCTTGCCGATGACCCGGACTTGTCGCTGAAAGCGTCGACGCCGCTTATGTGGATTTCGCTGATCGTCTACGGCATCTGGTCATCCGCCCCGTTTGCTTTTGTGGTGTTCTATGCAGGCCTTCAAACCCTGCCGAGCGACCAGATCGAGGCAGCACAGATCGACGGCGCGTCACGTTGGGAACAGGTACGTTACGTAGTGATCCCGCATCTGATGCCGTTGGTCACCTTCGTGGCGCTGATCCAGATCATGGACAATTTCAAAGTGCTGGAGCCGATCATCGGCTTCCAGGCCAGCGCACATGCAACGTCGCTGTCCTGGATCATCGTGAATGATCTGGGTGGCGAAACCCGGCAGCTGTCGGCCGCGGCGACAACGTCCGTTTTAACGATCCTGGGCGTGGCAATTCTGTTGTCGCCGGTGCTTGTGCGCACATGGCGCGATTTCAAGTCGGGAGCGCACTGATGGCGTCCAAAGCACAACGCATGCCCGCAGGCCTTCGGCTGGCGTCCAGCGCTTTCATCATCTTCTGGCTAATCATCGCGGCCTTCCCGTTTTTCTGGACCTTCTGGGGCAGCTTCAAGGTCGAGCTGGACTTCTTCTCCATCGCGGACTGGACCAATGCGCTTGTCGGGCGCAGCACGCAAGCGACCCATGGCTCGCCGTTCACAGCGGCCGGGTATGAAGGTGCCTGGGTGCAAAACGAATTCTGGCGGAATGTCATCAACACATTCGTCGTGTGCGTCTTTGTGGTGACCACCTCGCTGACCATCGGCACGTTGGGCGGCTATGCGCTCAGCCGCTCCGGGTTCCGCTATGTGATCTGGCTGTTGATCATCGCGCTGATCTTTCGGGCACTGCCGCAGGTCACGCTGGTCGCGGGGTATATGCTGCCCTTCTTCGAGTGGAATGTCTGGGGCATCTTGCCAACGGCGATCATTGTGCTGGTCGCCATGAACCAGCCTTTCACGCTATGGATGCTGCACAGCTTCTTTCAGAACATTCCGAAAGAGCTTGATGAAAGCGCCAAGGTGGATGGCTGCACGCAGTTTCAGGCGTTCCGGCACGTGATCATCCCGGTCATGTGGCCCGGGGTCATCACCACCGGAATGTTCAGTTTCCTTCTGGCCTATAACGACTTCATCGTGACCTCGCTGCTGCTCTCGGAAAGCAACCGGACAATGATACCGGAAATCGCCGCCTTCCTTGGCACAACCCAGACCGAGGGCAACGTGATGTTTGCCGTGGCCGCTGTGGTCTCGGCCACTGCA
Organism: Pseudomonadota bacterium; assembly: GCA_039033735.1. Taxonomy (GTDB): domain Bacteria; phylum Pseudomonadota; class Alphaproteobacteria; order Rhodobacterales; family Rhodobacteraceae; genus JAJDOD01. Next base: position 5,481 of record JBCCCA010000129.1, on the reverse strand, counting down.
CCATTGTTCGTTTTGGTCATGTTCTTCCAGCGCCAGATCGTAAGTGGCTTGACCGCAGGGGCCGTCAAAGGATGAGACCTTGCGCATCATATCAGCTGTGCAGGGGACGCTGTCCCCGCCGCCCTTCGGTCGGCCCGCTGGCGTATTCTTCGCAAAATGAAGAACGACAAGCCCTCGATGCTGTTCTTTTCACCCAAGCCCGACGTCGGATTGGCACGCAGCGTTCTGCACTCCTTTCGTATTCCACCAGGACGAGCCCATGACGATTGAGCATTTGAAGCAATCCAAGCCCGAGGCCGAGAAGCGGGAAGAAGACGCCCGGGTGCGTGTCACCGTGGAAGCAATTTTGGCTGACATCGAAACCCGTGGCGACGCTGCCGTGCGCGACCTGAGTGCCAAGTTCGACAATTACACGCCCCAGCGTTTCCGCTTGTCGACAAGCGAAGTCGAGGCTGCCATGCAAAAGGTCTCAACCCGCGACATGGAAGACATCCGGTTCGCCCAAACCCAGATCCGCCGCTTTGCCGAGGCGCAGCGAGCCTCAATGACGGATATCGAGGTCGAGACATTGCCGGGCGTCGTCCTCGGCCATAAAAACATTCCGGTTCAGTCGGTCGGCTGTTACGTGCCCGGTGGCAAATTCCCGATGGTGGCCAGCGCCCATATGTCAGTGTTGACGGCCTCGGTCGCGGGCGTGCCGCGGATCGTGGCAAGCGCGCCACCTGTCGACGGCGCGCCGCACCCAGCAATCGTGGCCGCCATGCAACTGGGCGGTGCGCACGAGATTTACGTCATGGGAGGCATTCAGGCCGTCGGTGCCATGGCCATCGGCACGGAAACCATCGATCCGGTCCATATGCTGGTCGGCCCCGGAAATGCCTTTGTCGCCGAGGCCAAGCGCCAACTCTACGGACGGGTGGGCATCGATCTTTTCGCCGGACCGACCGAAACGCAGGTCATCGCAGATGAAACCGTCGATGCAGAACTTGTGGCCACCGACCTTCTTGGCCAGGCCGAGCACGGGTACAACTCGCCCGCCATGCTGATCACCAACAGCCGCAAACTGGCCGAGGAAACGCTGGTCGAAATCGACCGTCTCCTCGACATTCTTCCAACCGCCGAGACCGCCGCAGCCTCGTGGCGCGACTACGGGGACATTTTCGTATGCGATAGCCATGATGAGATGCTGCAGATCGCAAATGAAACGGCCTATGAGCATGTACAGGTAATGACCGACCGGGATGACTGGTACCTGGAAAACATGCAAAGCTATGGGGCGCTGTTCCTTGGTCCTCGCACCAATGTCGCCAATGGCGACAAGGTTATCGGCACCAACCACACCCTGCCGACCAAGAAGGCCGGTAGATACACTGGCGGCCTTTGGGTTGGCAAGTTCCTGAAGACCCACAGCTATCAAAGGGTCTTGACGGATGAGGCGGCAACGCTGGTGGGCGAGTATGGCTCGCGGCTCTGCATGCTGGAGGGCTTTGTGGGTCACGCCGAACAATGCAACATCCGCGTGCGCCGCTATGGCGGCAAGAACGTGGCCTATGGAACAGCGGCCGAGTGACCGATCGGACGGCGATCAAGTCTGTCCTGACCAACCTTAGGTCAATCGCGGCAAGCTATGAGAAGGCCGGGTTTGACCGGCAGCTGCACTCGGTTATGACGCCCGATGCTCCTGTGCACCTGTGCCATCCCTTCGGCAGTGGCGCTGGGCCCGATCATCTGCTCTCGGCGATGGATCAACTTGCCACCGCCCTGCCCGATCTTGAACGGCGCGACATGATCTTGACGGCAGGCACCACGCCCGAAGGACAGGATTGGGTTGGGTGCATGGGCAATTACATGGGTACATTCGCAGCCCCTTTTCTCGGCATCCCACCAACAGGGCATTTGGCGCATATGCGCTATCACGAGTTCTTTCGGATCGAAGCCGGCCATATCACCCAGATGCAGGCCATATGGGACATCCCGGAACTGATGATCCAGGCAAACGCCTGGCCGATGGCGCCGCAGCTGGGTGCGTTTCTGTGTGCGCCCGCACCAATGTCGCAGGACGGGCTTCAACCGGCAGGCGACGGACGAACCGCGATGGATCACGTCATCGCCATGCTGACCGATCTCTGCCGCCACCCCGCAGAAGGGGGCCCCGAAGTGATGAACCTTGCGCGTTACTGGCACCCCCGGTTCAACTGGTACGGACCTTTCGGCATCGGCACCGGGCGCGGCATTGCTGGCTTCCGACACTGGCACCAGATCCCGTTCCTACGCGCCATGCCCGACAGAAAGCTGGACGCAATGGGCGATTTGATGAGCCACTGGATCGCCGAAGGCGACTACGTGGCCGAAACCGGTTGGCCCAACATGCGGCTCACCATCACGGGCGATGGCTGGATGGGGATCGCACCGGCCGGCCAGAACGTAACACTCAGATCGCTCGATTTCTGGCGTTTGGAAAATGGATTGATCCGTGAAAACTGGGTCTTGGTCGACCTTCTCGATCTCTATGCCCAGATTGGCGTCGATGTGCTGGCGCGCCTTAGGGAATTCAACAAGGCCCGCAACCTCGCACCCGTGACATTGGAAAACGGGCTATGATTTCGCCTGTTCCGAAATATCCCGAGGGGGTGAATGGGCCGACGGCCCAGAGGGGGAGCAGCGCTCCCCCTTTGCACCGCGACGCCAAAGGCGGCGCAACATGAGCAAGGTCACCTCACTGGAAGTGGCACGCCGCGCCGGGGTCAGCCAAAGCGCCGTCAGCCGCGTCTTCACACCCGGCGCGTCGGCCAGTGCGAAAACGGCTGAAAAGGTCAAACGCGCCGCCAAAGAACTGGGCTATCGACCCAATGTCCTGGCCCGCGCAATGGTCAGCGGGAAAAGCCGGATCATCGGCTTGGTGGTCGCCTATCTGGAAAACCAATTCTATCCCGTGGCACTGGAGCTCTTGTCCAATGCGTTGCAGGAACGCGGATATCATTTGCTGATCTTCACCGCGCCCAACTCGACGGACGGTGTCGAGGGGGTAATTGCCGATCTTATGGACTATCAGGTCGATGGGATCATAGCGGCTAGCGTATCACTTTCATCACCGTTGGCCAAGCGTGCCCGCGCCGCAGGTGTCCCGGTCGTGCTGTTTAACCGTGGTCAAATTGGAGCCGACTTCTCCAACGTGACCTCGACCAACTACGACGGCGCCCACGAAGTCACGACCTACCTGCTCGGAACAGGCCACACCAGGATCGCGCATATTGCGGGCTGGCAAGGCAGCCAGACGGGGCAAGAACGCGTGCGCGGTTTCGAAGCTGCACTTGCGGCGGTCGGGCAAAAACCGTTCGCTGTGGTTGACGGCATGTACAAGCGCGACGTGGCCGCGGCATGTGCCCACCAGCTTCTATCGGGCACGCGGCCCGATGCGATTTTCGTCGGCAACGATCACATGGCTTTCGCCGTCCTCGACGTCATCCGAGACATGGGAATGACCCCTGGTAAGGATATATCTGTTATAGGCTTTGACGATGTTCCACAGGCAAGCTGGGGCGGATATAATTTGGCCACCTATCGCCAGCCAGTGAACCGAATGGTCAAGGCAACGGTAGACCTTATCCTCGATCAAGTTGAAAGCGGTCTGGCGGCACCCAGAAAAATTGAAATCAAGGGCGAGTTGATCCTGCGCGGATCCGTGCGCACGCCAGAGGGAGTTGCCCCATGAAGGGCTTTTCAAACCGATTTGCAGACTTTCCCGACTATATTATCGGGATCACCAAGGAGATCTGGGAAGACCGTGGCATTGCCACACTCCGCGAGTATTATGCCCCCGACATCATCGTGCGGTCGCCGGGCTCGGTGGTGACCGGCAATCTCGGGGTCATCAATGCCACGATGGCAACGCTTGCCGAGTTTCCTGACCGGCAACTTCTGGGCGAAGATGTCATCTGGTCCGGCTCACCCGAGGACGGGATGCTGTCGTCTCACCGGATCCTCTCGACCGCGACCCACTCCGGCGACGGTGTGTACGGTGCCGCGACGGGCAAGACCCTGACCTACCGCATCCTGGCCGATTGCCATGCCCGGGACAATGTGATCGACGACGAGTGGTTAATCCGCGACCAGGGCGCCATCGTGCGGCAATTGGGTTGGACGCCCGAGGCCTATGCCCGCAACCTGATCGAGCGTGAAGGCGGGCCGGATGCCGCCGTGGCACCAATGAGCCCGGCGACAGACATCCCGGGCCCCTATACCGGTCGCGGCAACGACAACGAATGGGGTGCGCGTCTTGCCGATCTTGTCACACGGATCATGGGCGCTGACATGGCCGCTATCCCTCGCAGCTTCGATCGCGCCGCCCACCTCAGCTATCCGGGCCATGAGACCGGGCACGGGTGGGACGCGGCGGACCGGTTCTGGATGGGTCTGCGTGCCGCTTTCCCTTCGGCGCTGTTTACGGTTCATCACCAGATCGGACGCGAAGACCCGACCATGTCGCCCCGCGCCGCCCTACGGTGGAGCCTGCATGGGCGCCATGACGGCTGGGGGGCATTTGGTGCGCCTACGGGCGCTGATGTTTTTGTTCTTGGCATTACCCATGCCGAATTCGGGACCCTTGGCGCCGCCGAGCCAACGCTTCGGCGCGAATGGACCCTTTATGACGAGACGGCGATCTGGAAACAGATTGCCCTGCACAGGGGATGATAGGTCTCGAAGGCTTCCCTAACGAACGTTTTGGGGGCTCTGCCCCCCGTTGGCGTTGCCAACGTCCCCCGGGATATTTTTGAACAGGCGAAAGGGCAAATTGAATGGAGAGCTATGCCAAGCTGATGTTCACAGACAAAGTTCTGGCCTTGCAGGAAGACGCTGGCACAAAGGCCCTATATGCCGAAAAGTACCCCGCGCGCACAAAAAGCACGCTGGGCGCAGATGAACGCACATTTCTGGAAAGCCGGCGTTCGATCTATCTGGCCAGCGTGTCCGAGACGGGATGGCCCTATGTCCAGCATCGGGGCGGACCGCTCGGTTTCATTAAACAGTTGGACGGTGAGACGATTGCCTTTGCCGATTATCGCGGCAACCGACAGTTCATTTCCCAAGGCAATCTCGGGCAAGATGACCGGGTCTCGATCTTCGCGATGGATTATCCCCGTCGCGCACGGTTAAAACTGCAAGGCCATGCGACTGTCATCCCGGCATCGGACGCGCCCGAGCTGGCCAATCGGCTGGCAACCGAAGGCGCCGGCCGGGTCGAGCGGCTTGTGTCCATTCGTATCGTGGCCTTCGACTGGAACTGCCCGCAATTCATCACGCCGCGCTTTGACGAGGCTGAGTTGGGGGCGCTTGTGGCCCCGCACCTGGCCGCGCGGGATCGTAAGATCAAGCGTTTGTCGCAGCGGCTACGCGCGTTGGGCGTCGATCCCGCCCCCTATTTGAAGGACCCCAATGATGAGTGATCTGTCTGACCGTATTGTCCGTTATGGCGAACTGCAG
>JBCCCA010000128.1:0-9642 GCA_039033735.1 Pseudomonadota bacterium | reverse complement strand
GCTGACTGTCGCACCATCGGCCTCGTAATCCAGGCTCTCGCCGTCCTTCAGCTTGAGCTGACCGCCCACGACCTCGAACCGCGCGTCATCGACGGTCAGCGTCACCGTGTCGCCCGCATCCGGGTCGGTCGCGCTGACCGCGCCGACAACCGCGCCATCGTCATTCTCAGTGATCGCGCCGTCAACGGCCGCGACGCTGGGCCCGTCGTTCAGAGCATCGGCCGGGCTGACGTCGCCGTCGGCGAAGCGGAAGACCTCGACATTGGTTATCGTATCGGTGCCATCCGGGCTGCCCGGACGGTTGTCGGTCACGGTATAGGTGCCGCCCGCCTCGGTGATCGTATAATCGGACCAAGCGCCTGAAAACACAGCGATATCCGTGTCCGCGCCGCCGTCAATGATGTCATCGCCAGAGCCTGCGATCAGCGTGTCATCCTCGGCCCCGCCCAGCATCACATCATTACCGGAACCACCCGAGACCGTATCATCACCCGCGCCGCCGCTGACCAGATCGGCATCAAGGCCACCGTCAAGACTGTCCGCGCTCTCGCCCCCATCAAGCGTATCATCTCCGGCACCCCCTGATACCGTATCTTGCCCGCTGCCTGCGGTGACATAATCCGCGCCCTGACCACCGTCGATCTGGTCGTCGCCACCCTGGCCTGCAATCGTGTCGGCGCCGTCCCCGCCATCAAGATTGTCGCTGCCTGCGCTGCCCGCAATCTGGTCACGCCCGGCGCCCCCATCAATGACAGCGCCATCCTCGTGGCCGGTCAGCGTGTCATCCCCGGTGCCGCCTGCGATCGACAGTTCCGCGACACCGGTGTCGACAAAGTTGACCCCGCCATCGGACACGGCAAGATCCTCGGCGACATCCGTGATCGTTAGAACAACTTCCCAGGGCCCGGACACGCCCCCTTCATTCGTGGCCGTGATGTAAAAGGTCGCGGTCGCCCCGGCCTCGAAGTCCACGTCCGCACCCGGGGCCAGACGGACCAAGTTGCCATCGATCACATAATCACTTTCGCTTAACGGCGTGCCGTTTGCATCTGTCAGCGTGTATTCAAGTGGCGCGCCATATTGATCCGTGGCGGCAAGTTCGAACACGACACCTTCGCCACTAAATCCATCCGCGACGCTGTTGGTCAGATCGCCATCTGGCGCCCACGGGTCGATGTCTGGCTCGCCTGTTGTGCCACCGGTCGTGTCGGGTCCTTCGTCCGCGGTGGGCGGAAGCTGTGCTTGTTCCGTACTGCGATCCATGGGTTTGCCCGTGGACGGCGTCGCTATTGCCGGGGTGTCTACCGTACTGGGTCCAGCGGACGGGCCAGCTGTGTTGGTCGGCGCGACAGCGGCGTCAGCCAAGGCCGGCGCTGCGATATCGGGGGCCGCTTGCGGCGCTGGCGAAGGCCCATCGCTCAAGCGAACCGGTTCGTAAGTGCTTTCCGCCCGCTCTGCCTCGGTCGTATTCGCAGAGGTCGACGTGAGATGCCCGGCCATTCCCATGTCTGGGTCCGAGATCTCGTTCACAAAGCCTGCAAGCCCTGCAATGCCGGCAGCGCCAGACGCCAGCAGCGACGGATCTACGACTTCTGAGAAATCTTCGGGCGTATCCTTTTTGGCGTTCCTGTCGTCTTTTTTCACATCGCTCGAAGCGTCACGCAAATCACGCATCACTCGCAACCTCACACACAAAACCCCAGCACATCTTACACACTTCCAGCAGTAAGTGTTTGAAAAATTGCTTCTTTCCTTAACAGGCCGTTAACGGCTCCACGCCGGACGCAAGGTCAAAACGTCCCTCTCGACGATATACGGCCGCGCTCAAATCGACCTTCGATCTCAGGCGGCAGTTTCCGCACCTTTTGCTGCCCCGGCAAGGACCCCGCACCGGGACTACGCTCGGCCCGGCGAACCCGGTAGAAGCATTGCTTGGACGCACCTCCATCGTTATGCCGACATCTGCTCGCTCGATCACTTCGGCGGCGTCGCCCAAGGTCAAGACAAGGCTGCTTGCCGCGCTTGAAGGTGACAATACTCCGCCGCGGCGCGGGTGAACCTGGGTTTGGCTGGCCCTGCCAGGTTTGGTCGCACTTGCCATGGCCGCTTTCTTCGCCTTCGGCCCGATGATGTGTGCCCCCGCGCCCGGTCGTGACTTCGAACTTTGGGCGATCGGGGCAGAGGCAGACACGCCGGTGTGCCGTCGGGTCATCCCGGTCGATCAGAAAAGCCTGTTCGAGATCAGCGTTGAGACCGCCGCCTTGATTGAGAGCGGCGCGCTTGCCATCTCGGACGAACCCGAGGGTGGGTCACCGACCGGTGCCCCCACACGTACAATCCTGGCAAACGACGACTTCTTTGACACGGATTTGTTTCTCCCCGACTGACACCCGCGAAGGTCTCAAAGGCTATTTTCCAACAGACCGACCAGCCGTGCGCCAAGATCCGGCGCCCGGACCGGCGAGCCGTGACACGACAACAAAATGGTCGGGCGCGCTTCGGCCACGTGTTCACGGACCCAATCCTTGAAAATCGATGTATCCTTGACCCCGTAGCGTGGGAACGTGCCCAACATTTCCGGGGTCTCGGTCCAAACGCCGGGCGGATGCACCCCGGCACTGAAGGCGTCGGTGACCATCCACGCAACCTCGGCAGCAGTTTCAATCTGCACCCAGACCTCGCCCGTTTTGAGGCCCTCTGGTTGCAGGAACCGATGATTTTGCGCCAACCGCGGCGCAAGGGTGCCAAGGGGTTGAAAGGCCAGTCCGGTGACTTTCTTCAAGCGCGGTTCTGCGGCGTCCGAACAGACCAGAGACGCCTTCGGCAAAGCATCGGCATGCCCCTTCAGACCTTTGTTATGGTAGTGGTTCGGTGCCAGTAATGCCGAGACCTTGCCAAATTCCGACAGGCTTTCCAGCCCCGACCGCTCTAGGCCGGCGACAGGGCTGTAGAGGCACAGACTGCCATCCCGAAGCCCGAAGGCCATGCTGTGCAGTTTTCCATGCCGCGCCATATAGACACCATCAAGGGCAGTGAGGCGTGAAAAGACCTGCTGTGTCATGGTGTTCGATACATTTCCAAAAGGGCGCACATCAAATCGACCAAGGGACGGCCCGCCGTTTGATCCCCTTGCGATCTGTTTTGCGCGTGAACCCCCATCACTGCCGGAACCAGGGCTGCAGCTAGGCTGATTGGTGAGAAGGTTGCACTGCCCCCTTGGCGTTCGCTTTCGGCCTCAAGCGCGGCACAGAAATGATCTTCAAGTGTGTCCCAATAGGACCTTGTTGCGGCGTCAAGCCGGGGGCTTCGGAAACGGGCGTTTTCAATGCCTGTATTGACGACCAAACACCCAAAGGCGCTGGATGTGATCGAGCCCGGCGTCACCAACCCCTGCAGGAACGCAATGATTTCGGGAATGCCGCCCTGTTTCATAGGCGCCATCTCGGTGGTGATGGCCGCGTCGCAATAATAGGCCAAAGCCTCAAGATACAGGCCTTCCTTGCCACCAAATTCAGTCCGGATAGCGAATTGGTTAAGCCCGGTCAGCCGTTCAATTTCCCGCACCCCAAGGTCCTGAAACCCATGTTTCCAGAACGCGTTACAGGCTTCCGCGACGGCTTTTGTACGATCATATGACTTGGGGCGTGACATCATTTGCTCCGCTTGAGAATTTCAATACAGTCGCATAGAACTTATTACAATGCAACTGCATAGGTTTGTGCATCCTCCATGCATCAGCCCCTAAAAAGTGCGCTTGCAAACTTCACGTTTGCCCCGAACGGAATACGGGCAGTACAAGCTTTCCGCAGATGCTTTGAGCCACGCCCGGGCACCAGAAAACGCTGCTTGCGTTTTGGTGGAATCGCAGTATGTTCCGCGCTCCACTGAAACATTACGTTGGACAGGGGCGCTGCAAGTGCGTAAGACCCCGGTGACCAACACGACCGACCGAGGATTAGGACATGGCTGTCCCTCAGAATAAAGTTTCGCCGTCTCGCCGGAACAACCGTCGCGCTCATGATGCGCTGACAGCTGGAAACCCGGCTGAGTGCCCGAATTGTGGCGAACTGAAGCGTCCGCACCACATCTGTGGCGCGTGCGGGCACTATGCGGAGCGTGAAGTCATTGCTCAGGCCGACGAGATCGACCTGGACGAAGACGCGGCATAAGCGCCCCGTCGGCGCCGGGAAGGGCGATGACGGACAAGTCCAAAAACACAGAAGCGCCCGAGCGCATTACAATCGCGGTTGACGCAATGGGCGGCGATCTTGGACCGGCTGCAATTGTTGCCGGTATTTCCAAATCCTGCGCCAAGAACCCGAAGATCCACTTCCTGATTTTTGGCCCCGAGAACGAACTTGCCCCCCTCATTGCGAAACGAAAGCTTGGCCACCGATGCGAACTGCGCGACGTGCGCGAGTTCGTCAAGATGGACGACAAGCCCGCCCAGGTCATGCGCCATGGGAAAGGCACCACTATGTGGGCGGCCATAAATGCTGTCAAAACCGGGGAAGCCGACACTGTTGTGTCCTGTGGCAACACCGGCGCTCTGATGGCTGTGTCCATGCTGGCGCTTCGCAAGATGCCCGGAGTGGATCGCCCGGCGATCGGGATCCTGTGGCCCTCGCAAAACCCCGGTGGGTTTAATGTAATGCTGGACGTCGGCGCCGATGTCCGTGCCGACGCCAAGGACCTGGCGCAATATGCGTTGATGGGGGCGTCCTACGCGCGCAACGGCTTGGGACTTGCCCGCCCCCGGATCGGGCTGTTGAACGTGGGAACGGAAGAAAATAAGGGCCGCCCCGGCATTAAGGATGCCCACGACATGATCGCACGAAGCGCTGTCGAAGCCGAGTTCGACTTTGTGGGTTATGTGGAAGGCGGCGACATCCCCTCGGACCGGGTAGACGTTATCGTCACCGACGGGTTCACAGGAAACGTCGCGCTGAAGACGGGCGAAGGCACGGCACGGCTGATCCGCGAGTTGTTGCGCGATGCCTTCCGCGCGACACCACTTTCGCGCATTGCGGCACTTCTTGCGCTGACCTCGCTCAGAAGATTGTCGAAACGGATTGACCCGCGGCGCGTGAATGGTGGCGTCTTCCTTGGGCTGAACGGCACAGTTGTCAAAAGCCACGGGTCGGCCGATGCCACCGGCGTAAGTGCCGCCATCAAGCTTGCATTTCGCCTTGCCGAAAGCCGGTTCAACAACAGATTGGCCGCGCGGCTTGCATCTTTGGACCTCAGCCCGCAGGATGGGGATATAGAACAGGCCGAAACGGCCGCCAGCGGGCAGGCAAAATGACAGTACGTGCGGTTGTTCGGGGAGTAGGTCACTACCTGCCCGAACGCGTTGTTCCGAACGCATGGTTCGAGGACAAAGTTGACACCAGTGACGACTGGATCCGGTCGCGCTCGGGGATCGAGCGCCGGCATTTTGCGGCTGATGGCGAAACCACATCCGATCTTGCCACCCACGCGGCCGTTGCAGCCCTTGGCGCAGCCGACTTTGCTGCTGACAGTATCGATGCGCTGATTGTCGCGACCTCAACCGCCGACCTGACATTTCCGTCGGCGGCGACCATGGTGCAACACCGGATCGGCATGACCGGCGGCTACGCCTTTGACGTGCAAGCGGTTTGCGCCGGATTCGTCTTTGCGCTTGCTCAAGCCAATGCTTTGATCCTGTCGAGCCAGGCCAAGCGCGTGTTGGTCATCGGCGCCGAAACCTTCAGCCGGATTATTGACTTTGAGGATCGAACGACCGCCGTCCTGTTCGGGGATGGCGCGGGCGCGCTGGTGCTCGAAGCGGAAAGTGGTTTGGGAACGACCGCCGATCGGGGCATTCTGGCAACCGACCTCAATTCTGATGGCGGTCACCGCGACATTCTTTACGTGGATGGTGGCGTCGGGACACGAACGACCGGCTATTTGCGAATGCAAGGCAAAGAAGTGTTCCGCCACGCGGTAGAGAAACTGGCCGAAACAGCACATGACGCGTTGGACAAGGTCGGTCTAACCGGCGATGACATCGATTGGATCGTACCGCACCAGGCCAATCTTCGGATCATCAAATCGACAGCCAGCAAAATGGGCGTCGAAATGGAACGGGTCGTGGTCACCGTCCAAGACCACGGCAACACCTCGGCCGCCTCCATTCCGCTGGCGCTCAGCGCCGGTGTGGCCCGCGGCCAGATTAAAACCGGCGATCTAATCGTAACAGAAGCAATCGGCGGCGGCTTAGCCTGGGGATCGGTCGTGCTGCGCTGGTAACCAGACGTGTCGCTTTGTGATGGCCGAACATCGCAAGATTCATCCGATACGGACAGCGAAAAACCGCCATTCATACGAAAACTACTATGCATTCGATGAATGAACGCCCATTTCCAAGCACTTGATATTGACTCGGAAAATCAACGCGCTCATGCTGGCACCATTATAAAAACGTTAGGGGGACGGGATGACGCCAAAGACTTTGACCCGCATGGATTTAAGTGATGCAGTATTTCGCGAAGTAGGCCTCAGCCGAAATGAGTCCGCGCAACTTGTCGAAAGCGTTCTAAAACACATGTCTGACGCGCTGGTCGACGGAGAACAGGTCAAAATCTCGTCTTTCGGCACCTTTTCGATCCGCGACAAAGCGGCCCGCGTCGGGCGAAACCCAAAGACGGGTGAAGAAGTTCCGATCCATCCACGCCGGGTGCTGACGTTCCGCCCCTCACATCTGATGAAAGATCGCGTGGCCGCGGGCAACAAGGGCTAAGGCCTTGGCCGAAAAATCGCGAGACGCCTTCCGAACCATCTCTGAGGTTGCCGATTGGCTGGACGTGCCCACGCACGTCCTCCGCTTTTGGGAGTCGCGTTTCAGCCAGATTAAACCTGTGAAACGTGCGGGCGGACGACGCTATTACCGCCCCTCGGATATGCGTGTCATCGGCGGCGTGAAAGTCCTGTTGCATGATCAGGGCATGACGATCCGCGGTGTGCAAAAGCTGTTCCGTGAAGAAGGCATAAAGCACGTGTCTGGCTATGCGCCGGACCTCTTTACAGAAGACGAACAAGTCACACCACGCGCGCTGAACGAAGAAGCACTGGAACGCGCTGCGCGCCCGGCCAATGCCGCACGCTCGACCCACAGCGCCGAGCCTGATCCGGACGCCGTAGTCGAAGTCGAGGGCGAGATCGAAGTTGAAACACTCCCTGCTGCGAAAGAGGCACCCGAGGCGGACGTCCCGCCTTTGTTCCGCCGGGCACGGCCCGACGAAACTCCCGCGCCATCCGAGACCAGCGCGCCTGCCACACCAGCCCGAACCATTCCCGTACTGCCCGACGTCCCGGCGATCGACGTCGCAGATGACGACCCGACGCATGAAAAAGACCCTGGTTTTGCTGCGCGGTTGAAACTTGCCACGCCCGAGGCGTTCGTCGCGCATCGGGCGCTCCTAAGCGATGCCGCTGATCGTCTGCGCGCGATTGTGAACCGCGCAGAGTAACACACCGCCCATGCATGATATCCGCCCTTGCCCTGCCCGGCCTTTTGCGCCAGAACGCGTGTCGTCGGGCTATGGCGCAGCCTGGTTAGCGCGTCCGTCTGGGGGACGGAAGGTCGCAGGTTCGAATCCTGCTAGCCCGACCAATTCAAACCGTATGACATCAAAGGCCCCGCCACCGGCGTTCGGTCTTGTTAGAAAAGCCGCGGCCTTCATCTTGTCTAGAATACACAAATTACCAAAGTCGGCCGTCGGTCGAAGCCAATGAACGGTGTCCTGCCAGACAGCGCAATCCGTAGCCTGATCGAAGCCGGTCAGCTCGCCAGCGACACTCCTTGGGTTGAGGGACAGGTGCAGCCCGCCTCGCTCGACCTGCGGCTCGGCACCAAGGCCTACCGGGTCCGCGCCTCGTTCCTCGCCAGCCGTGGCGCGAAAGTAAAAGAGCGCCTGTCCACCTTCACGATGCATGAAGTCGATTTGACGGGTGGCGCCGTTCTGGAAAAAGGCTGCGTCTATGTTGTGCCCCTGATGGAGCATCTCGACCTGCCTGACGACATCGGCGCCGTGGCAAATGCGAAAAGTTCAACCGGGCGGCTCGATCTGCTGACCCGGACGATCACGGATGGTGGAACGGAATTCGACCGTATTCCGCGCGGCTATACCGGGCCGCTCTATGCCGAGATTTGCCCTCGCTCTTTCTCGGTTCTGGTGCGGCCGGGACTGCGGCTGAACCAGATCCGATTTCGACGCGGGCACACCATGCTGGATGATGCCGCGCTTGCCGCGTTGCATGACGCGGTTGGCCTCGTCTCGGGCACACCGGTCATTTCAGAGGGGCTTGGGTTCTCGGTCGATCTGAAACCCGACACTGGCACGCTGGTCGGCTATCGCGCAAAGCCCCACACCGGGGTCATCGATCTGGAACAGATCAATCACTACAACCCGTCCGATTTTTGGGAGCCCGTCCACACCGATGAAGGGCGCATCATTCTAGACCCGGGCGCGTTTTATATTCTGGTCAGCCGCGAAGCTGTGACAATCCCACCGACCCACGCTGCCGAGATGGCGCCCTATGTAGCGATGGTGGGCGAATTCCGCGTGCATTACGCAGGCTTTTTTGACCCAGGTTTCGGGTGGGCGGAGGCAGGCGGCGCTGGCTCGCGCGGCGTCCTTGAAGTGCGCTGCCACGAAGCGCCTTTCGTACTGGAACATGGCCAGGTGGTTGGGCGCCTTGTTTACGAGGCGATGGCCGCGCATCCCGACGTGCTCTATGGCCAAGACATCGCTTCGAACTATCAGGGTCAGGGTCTAAAGCTGTCGAAGCACTTTCGGGCACCTCAGGCGTAGCAACCGGCTGGTCTGCGGGCACGCATGCGCCAAGCCCGCTACAAGCGCTTTTCCATGAAAATCAGGTATGGCGACAGCACAGGATCATCGTAGTGATCGCTTTCGCGATAGGGGGCACATTCCACGAAGCCCAGGCTGCGGTAGAGCCCGATCGCGGTCTCAAGGTTGCGCGTGCTGTCCAACCTCAGCACGGTGGCGCCCCGCTCGGCCGCAATCTTTATGGCCCGCATCACAAGCGTCTTGCCCACACCCCGCCCCCGTCCTTCAGGCGGAACATACAGTCGTTTGATTTCCATCGCATTCGGGCCGGACGGGCGCAGGAACCCCATGCCAAGCCGCGTGCCATCGTCGGCTTGTGCAACCAACGTCGTTCCATGGGGCGGGACGACCTTGTGCAAGCTGCCCCGAGTGTTGGCCATCAGAACGTCCGCATCGAACGAGACACTGTGGGCGCGTTTCAGGTCATCGCAGACAAATTTTATATACTCGCCAAGCAGCCCATCAAGCGTCCGAACCTCGTCCAGAGTGTCAAGCGTCCTGATCTGCATGTCAGCGGGGTCGCCGAATAGCCCGTACGCGTCGCGCTGTACCCTGGCCACTCTGCCCTTTGACCGAGCGTTGCTGGGACGCCGCTCGCAACCCTTTGCGGACAAGACGGTTCACAACCATTCGCAGCAGGCGGTTCAGGGTCATTGCGGCTCCTCCTCGGTGCTCTCTTCGAACATGTCGGATTGTGTGTCGTCGTCCTCGGATTCTTCATCGGTCAACGGTTCACCGGGCGGCGGGCGGCTTTCCAAGAGGCCAG
>JBCCCA010000127.1:0-9653 GCA_039033735.1 Pseudomonadota bacterium | reverse complement strand
ATTTCGACGGTCACGACGGCCTCGCGGTCATCCAGCAGGGTCTCGTCTGATACCGGGACAAACCGGGGATCATCGACTGCCGGGATACCGTCTTTCGGCGGGCCGCCCGACACGATCTCGACCCAGTTTTCGATGGTCGTCGTCGCGAAATCCGTCTTCGGCCATTCAAACTTCCAGAACGCGGGGTCGGCCTTTGCACCGACGGCCGCAAGGCTCAGGCACACGGCATAGAACAAGTGTCGTGGCAACATGTACTCCTCCCTCGTCTAACGGGCCGAGAGTGGTACACCCTGCACGCTGCGACCAGCCCCCTCACGCGAGAGTGATGAGGCTTGCGTGACAGGGAACCAGCCCGCATGCTGCGTGGATGGAAGGCGACGCAACAGCCCAACTTTTCGACGTATGGACCAACGTGTTGACGCAGGCGCGGTTGATGCTGCTTCCTTCGCGTCTGTATCAAATTGGCATTCTATTCGTCTGTGTGGCCCTCGCCTGGGGCTTGAACCGCGTGATATCGCCCCGAATGCGCGATTGGATGCGCACGCTTGAGGGGCGGCCCAAATGGCAACTTCGCAGCCTCCTAAATATCCATAAGCGACTGTTTCTTATCATATTTGCTCTGATCGTCTGGAGCGCGGCCCGGATCATGGCCGAGGTTACACCGTTCCCGTCGCGACGGTTCCTTCTTGAGCTTGCAGGCACAATTACCATTGCGATCTTGCTGGTTGGTTTTGCGGTTCGGCTGGTGCGCAACAAGTTCCTGCAAAGCGTCGTCAGCTGGGCGTTGTGGATTACGATTACGCTTTATTATCTCGGGGTCCTCGACGAAACCACCGGGTTCCTGGACAGTCTTGGCATCAGCATGGGCGACTTCAACCTGTCGGTGCTGACCCTGCTGCAGGCGGTGGCCGCCATAGGCATCTTGACCACCCTTGCGCGACTGACGACATCGGCTGCCGCGACCAGCATTCGCAAGAACAACGACATCTCACCTTCGATGCAGGTTCTGGCAGTCAAGGTCCTCCAGGTTCTCGCCTTTGGCGCAGCCTTCTTCATCGGGCTCAAAATGGTGGGCGTGGACCTGACCGGACTTGCGGTTCTTTCGGGCGCAATCGGTGTCGGTCTTGGCTTTGGGCTGCAAAAGGTCGTGTCCAACCTGGTCTCAGGCATCATCATCCTTCTGGACAAATCCATCAAACCCGGCGACGTGATCTCGATCGGAGACACGTTCGGGTGGATCAATGCGTTGGGCGCACGCTACGTCTCGATCACAACGCGCGATGGGACGGAATATCTGATCCCGAACGAAGACCTGATCACGGGGCAGGTCGTCAACTGGTCCCATTCAAATGACTTCGTGCGGCTGGATATCCATTTTGGCACAGCCTATCACGATGACCCGCATGAGGTGCGGCGGCTGGCCATTCAAGCCGCAGCCGGCGTTGACCGGGTGCTCGAACACCGCCCGCCCGTGTGCCACATCGTCGGTTTCGGGGACAGTTCGGTAGACTATATTCTGCGGTTCTGGATCACAGACCCCTCGGGCGGATTGACCAATATACGCGGCAATGTATTTCTCGCGCTGTGGGACACGTTCCACGAACACGGCATTTCCATTCCCTTCCCGCAGCGCGAAGTAACGCTAATGAACGAACAACCCAAAGTCACACCCAATTCCGGCAATGAGGTACCCGCAACATGAGACATCTGATCCTTGCACTTGTCTGCCTGTTGCTTGGCGCCACGGCGGTCGCCCATGAGGGCGTCAAGAACCCAGCCGTCATGAAGCGCATGCACGAAATGAAGGCAATCGGCACCGATCTGAAAGCGCTGGCCCAAATGGCCAAGGGCGCGGAACCTTTCGATCAAACGGCAGCGCAAGCCGCCGCTGCGGCGATTGCAGCGCGCGCCGCCACGGTGCCCAAGCTGTTCGAAGCGCAAGAAGACGATCCGAAGTCCGAGGCTTTGCCCATCATCTGGGACGAATTTGCGGCGTTCACCGAAAAGTCCAAAGACATGGAAAGTGCCGCACTGCGCATGTCTTCGTCCGTGACAACGCTCGACGAATTACGCCCAGCGCTGCTTGAACTTGGCGCGACGTGTACCGCGTGCCACCGTCCCTATCGCGAGTAAGGCTTACCCGATAAAGCCGTCCGTTACGGCCTTTTGCACCGAAGCGCGGGCCTCCATCGTCGCTCTCCAAGCGGTCAGATTGGGGAATTGGGACGTGTCAACACCGTCGCCCTCAAGCCAGGTCGCAATCGCATAAAGGTAACAATCGGCCAGCGTCGGCTCTGCTCCAAAGAGATACGGTCCGACGATCTGCGGTTCGATATATGCACAACTGGCCGTCATGGTTTCGGGCACCTTCGCCTGCATGTCGTCGAACGAGCTTTGTTCGGTCGCCCAACGCGCACCACGCTTCTTGTGGGCGTGGTTCACATGCATGGTTGAGGCAAGGTAATACATGAGTTCGCGCATCCGCCCGCGCTGAAGCGGATCCGTTGGCACAAGCTTGGGAACGGCCGTATCGCCAATATACTCCAGAATGGCCCCGGTTTCGGTCAGCGGCCCTTCAGGGGTTATCAATGTTGGCACACGGCCCTTCGGGTTGATCGCAAGATACTCGGGCTTTGTCTGTTCCGCCGACGCGAAATCCACGTGGACCGGCTGCCAATGGACCCCTTCATTCAGGGCAACGATCGCGGCAACGGCGATCGTGTTTGGGGCGCAGTGAAGGGTAAGCATGGGATAGACCTTTCAGTAGTGCGTGCGGGCGTCAGCACGCTCCGGCGCGTCAAGATGGGGAATGGCGTTGAACCCTGCCAAATACGGGGTTCCACCCCGTACGTTCAGTCGGTGAACCGAGCTGTTGAAAATGGGCAGCATCACGTGGCTCATCTTCGAGATATCAAGATCAAGGATGTGCCGCAGGATCATCCCGATCACACCGCCAGATGTGACGCAAAGCACGCGGCGCCCGGGCTGCGCGGCATCTTGCAGCAACGCAGCGACCCGATCCTCGAAGGCATGATACGTCTCGGCACCCTCAATTTCAGCCGCCCGCCAGGCCGCGAACACTTTCGGCATATGCGTGGCAAAGGTGTCGCCCGTAGGCAGCGGTTCGCCTTTCACCCGGTTGAGCGCATCCGACAGAGTATAATAGTCGATCTCGTTCAACCGCGCATCTTCATCCGCCGTCAAACCGATGCCCTGAACCGTCTCGCGATGGCGGCGCATTGTGCCGGACACCACATGGTCGAACGCGTGGTCATTTGCGCGGAACCAATCCCCCAGCCATTGCGCCTGCTGATGACCCAGTGGGCTTAGCCGGTCATAGTCTTCTTCTGTCGTCGCTGTGCTGTTGGCCTGCCCGTGGCGGACAAGGATGATTTCGCCCATCGGTCCCTCGCATGTCATAGCGCGAGCTAGCGCATCCAGCCCCACTTGCCAATCGTTCGCGTGGGCAATCTTCCCCCGTTGGCACCGATCCGCCCTTGACCCCGCAACTGGGTTGGAGGACACCCCGTCCATGGGCGCCGGACACCTTATGATCGATCTTGCCGCGATAGCCGCGAATTGGGCCGCACTTGATGCGCTTTCCACTGACACCGTCGAAACCGCGGCGGTTATAAAAGCCGATGCCTACGGCCTATCGTCCATCAAGGTCGGTCCGTATCTGGCCCGCGCGGGCGTCCAAAGCTTCTTCGTCGCGACAGTCGGCGAAGGACGCGCTTTGCGCTCGGTGGTGGGCGATGCTGACATCTATGTGTTTTCGGGACATATGGAAGGCGACAGCGGCACAATCGAGGCAGCGGGCTTGATTCCCCTGCTGAATTCGCCCGAACAAGTGACACGGCATTTTTCGGTTTTGCCAGGCAAGCCGTTCGGAGTGCAGCTTGACACCGGGATGAACCGGCTTGGCATGGAAGCTGGCGATTGGAACGCTTTGGCATCCGAGCTGATGATTGTAGGTCCGCGTCTAGTGATGAGCCATTTGGCCTGTGCCGATGAGCCCGACCACCCAATGAACGCGCAACAACTGCGCAACTTCCGCGATATGACAGACGGCATAGCGCACCGACGCTCGCTGGCGGCCACGGGCGGTACGCTTTTGGGGCCGGACTATCATTTCGACATGACGCGCCCAGGCATCGGACTTTATGGCGGTTTACCGTTTGCCGACGCAACCCCTGTGGCGCGCCTTGATTTGCCGGTCATCCAGACCCGCATTGTCCGTCCCTTTGAAACCGTAGGCTACGGCAACACATGGGAAGCCAAGGTCGAAAGCTGCATCGCAACCGTCGCTGCCGGGTATGCCGATGGCCTGATCCGGGCGATGGGGCCGCATGCCACACTATATGCAAACGATGTGCCCTGCCCAGTTGCTGGCCGCGTTTCGATGGATTTGATCACCGTAGATGTGACCCATCTGGCCGATGTTCCGGGGCATCTAACTATTCTTGGACCCCAACAAGGGGTCGATGTTTTGGCCGACGCGGCTGGAACCATTGGCTATGAAGTGCTGACCTCGATGGGCGCGCGCTATGAGCGGACCTACGCATGAGTGTGCTTGCCGCCATCGGACGCGTTGTCCTGAGTTTTCTGGCCGCTATTGGGCGTGTCGCACTGTTCGCATTTGAAACCGTCAGCCATTTGTTCCGCCCGCCCTACTACCCCCGTGAGATTGGCGCGGCACTAATGCAGATCGGATACTTCTCGCTGCCGGTGGTTGGCCTGACGACGATCTTCACCGGCGGTGCCTTGGCGCTTCAAATTTTCGCGGGCGGCGCCCGGTTTTCAGCCGAGGCCGTGGTCCCTCAGATCGTGGCCATCGGCATGGTCCGAGAACTGGGACCGGTACTGGTCGGGCTGATGATCGCGGCACGCGTGACATCCTCGATTGCCGCCGAAATCGCGACGATGAAGGTCACCGAACAGATCGATGCACTTTTCACCTTGTCGACCAACCCGATGAAGTACCTCACGCTGCCCCGCGTTCTGGCTGCCACCCTGGTCATGCCCATCCTGGTGGCTGTCGGGAATATTATCGGGATCATGGGCGGGTATCTGGTCGGCGTGAACCGGCTTGGCTTCAATGCTGGGACCTATTTGCGCAATACGATCGACTTCCTCGAACCCTCGGACATTGCCACGTCGCTGGCGAAAGGAGCCGTCTTCGGCTTTCTGGCTGCGCTGATGGGCTGCTACTTCGGGATGCGATCCGGACGCGGGGCACAAGGGGTCGGGCGCGCCACCAAAAGCGCCGTTGTGGCGGCAAGCGTCCTGATCCTGGCCGCCAATTTCCTTCTAACAGAACTCTTCTTTGCCGCATGATCGAACTTCGCGATGTCTATAAATCCTTTGGCGACAAACACGTGCTGCGCGGGGTCGATCTGAAGATCGAACGCGGCAAAAGCCTTGTGATCATCGGTGGCTCGGGCACGGGCAAATCCGTCACGCTCAAATGTGTTCTGGGGCTGATCGAAGCGGATCGCGGTCTGGTCGCCGTCGACGGGCAGGACGTCACCCAGCTGCGTCAGGGCTCGGCCGAACGGGACGCTTTTCTGGCGCGCTTCGGCATGTTGTTCCAGGGCGGCGCCTTGTTCGATTCATTGACTGTCTGGCAGAATGTAGCGTTTCGGCTACTGCGCGGCTCACTGAAGAAAACCAAAGACGAGGCGCGCGAGATCGCCGTCGAGAAACTACGCCGTGTCGGTTTGACACCGGATGTTGCCGATCTTTTCCCCGCGGAGCTGTCAGGCGGCATGCAGAAACGCGTGGGTCTTGCCCGCGCCATCGCCGCCGAGCCGGAGATCATCTTCTTTGACGAACCCACGACCGGCCTTGATCCCATCATGTCCGGCGTCATCAACGAATTGATCCGCGAAATCGTGGTCGAGATGGGCGCCACAGCCATGACGATCACCCATGATATGACCAGCGTGCGCGCCATCGCCGACGATGTTGCCATGCTGCATGGCGGTAAGATTCGCTGGTCTGGACCTGTGGATCAGATGGATGACAGCGGCGATCCGTATGTGACCCAGTTCATCTCGGGCAGTGCCACAGGTCCAATCGAAACCGTACGCTAAGCAATAAAGAATCTAGAAGTTCGGCGCAGCCGCTTAATTTTTCCTATTGAGAACAGCGCCTTGGGGTTCGTCCAACACAGCGGAGCCGCAGAAACCCGCAAATTCGCAGAAGACGCGAATGCGGAATTAATTTGCACTTTTACAACACATTGGTTCCATTTTGGAAACATAGCCAAGGAAGACTCGGCGTAAGGGTTTTTTAATAAAATTATCGACACATGCCATTGGGGTGGCATGACATATGGAGCTGCCGATGGACGTTTTGGGTCCTCTCATACACGTGCTTGTAAAAAGCCTTGTGGTGTTCTTTCCGCTTACCGTCTGTTGGCTTGCCTTCCGCCGGCTGGCGCTGTCGAAAAGCGATAATGCATGGATTTACGCAGGTGTATGCCTGTTGTCCGCAGTGATCGCAGCGGCGGCGTTGCCCTGGATGCTTGGCCTGACAAGCATAAGCTGGCCGATCATTATGCTTGCCCTGCTTTCGCCCGCATTGTGGATCGCAGCTATCCTTGTCTGCGATGTATCCCGCGAACGGCGCTATGGCCATGACCCTTTGTTCCAAACCGCGCGGACAATCGGCCAGAAGTCGGTGACAAAACTTTCGCCATTGCTATTGGGCCCGTCGGACAGAATGCCCGAGGAAGAACCGGTCTTTCGCCACAGAAACAAACCAGTGCGCACCAAGGCGCCGAAACCATCGCGCTCAAAGGCGACCCGCGCGCTGTTAAGCCTGACACGCGATATCCGCGACAACGCGACATCGGAACGGCGGCGAAGAAAACTGCTCCCGCCCCCCGAGCCAGCACAGCTTCCCTTCTTGCAAAGCTCGCAAGACAGTTGATCGCCTCTTGCCTGTGGCGATAGCTGCGGGCAAACACACGCCATGGCAAAGGCGGCAAGCTTCACGTGCTCGAATTGCGGCGCGGTTTACTCGAAATGGTCGGGGCGATGTGACGAATGCGGGTCGTGGAACACGATCTCAGAAGACACGCCGCTGGCCACTGGCCCGGCGGGCAAAGGCCTCGGCGCGGCGCGCGGCAAAGGCATTGCGCTGACCGATCTGGTGACAGAAGAAGCGCCAAGACCCAGAAGCCTTTCCCGCCTTGGTGAACTTGACCGGGTGCTGGGCGGCGGCCTTGTTCCGGCAAGCGCCATTCTGGTGGGCGGCGATCCCGGGATCGGAAAGTCGACGCTTCTTTTGCAAGCGGCGGCCGCCTTCGGCAAATCCGGTCTGAAGGCAATCTATGTTTCGGGCGAAGAAGCCACCAACCAGGTTAGAATGCGGGCGGGCCGCTTGGGTCTGCGAGACGCTCCGGTCCAGTTGGCCGCCGATACCAATCTGCGCAATATCCTTACGACGCTTGAAGCGGAAAAGCCCGATGTCGCGATCATCGATTCCATTCAGACCATGTGGCTCGACACCGTCGACAGTGCACCCGGCAGTGTCTCGCAGGTCCGGGCGGCGGCCCATGAACTGACGACCTTTGCCAAGCGGCAGGGGATCAGTGTCATTTTGGTCGGACACGTCACGAAAGAAGGCCAGATCGCGGGGCCACGGGTCGTCGAACATATGGTCGACACGGTCCTCTACTTCGAGGGCGAGCGTGGCCACCAATTCCGCATCTTGCGGGCGGTCAAGAACAGGTTCGGCCCGGCAGATGAAATCGGAGTATTCGAGATGACGGGCGAAGGGTTGGCCGAGGTCGCGAACCCCTCAGCCTTGTTCCTGTCAGATCAAGAGGCGCAACCAACCGGAAGTGCGGTATTTGCTGGGATCGAAGGTACGCGCCCGGTGCTTTGCGAGTTCCAGGCCCTCGTCTCACCTGCGCCCGCAGGGCAGGCCCGGCGGTCGGTTGTGGGATGGGATGGCGGCCGTTTGGCCATGATCCTTGCCGTGCTGGAAAGTCGGTGCGGCATCCCGTTTGCAGGCCTGGATGTCTATCTGAACGTCGCGGGGGGCCTTCGGATCAGCGAACCGGCCGCAGATTTGGCTGTGGCAGCGGCGCTACTTTCGGCGCGCGAAGATTCCGCCTTGCCCCGTCGAACTGTCGTTTTTGGCGAAATCAGCCTATCAGGAAGCGTAAGACCCGTTGGGCAAACGGAAACACGGCTAAAAGAAGCGGAAAAACTCGGCTTCGAAGCCGCCCTTCTGCCCGAACGGAGCAAATTGGGACAAACCGCCGGGTTGCAGGTGCAAAAGATTCCTGACCTGGCCACGCTGGTCGGCCAAGTGTTTGGCGCCGGTTAAGGCAGGACGAGACGAGACATGGAAGGTTTCACCATCATCGACGGCATCGTGGCCGTGGTTATCATTCTTTCAGCCGTGCTGGCCTATTCGCGAGGATTCGTGCGGGAAGCGCTGTCGATAGGGGGGTGGGTCCTTGCTGCCATTGTGGCCTATATCTTTGCGCCCTCGGTCCAGCCTTTGATGAAGGAAGTGCCGGTTTTGCGCGATTTCTTGGGCGATTCCGGTGAGTTGGCCATGATTGCCGCATTTGCTGCGGTGTTTGCCGCAGGCCTGATCATTTTTTCTGTAATCACGCCTCTCTTTGCCGGCGCCGTGCAAAGGTCTGCCCTTGGCGGGATCGATCGTGGGCTGGGCTTTTTGTTCGGGGTCGTCCGCGGTGCCGTGCTGGTGGCCATCGCCTTCTTGATCTACGAGCGTGTGATCGTCTCGGACCCCATCCCGATGGTCGACGATAGCCGGACCGCCATCGTATTCGCGCAACTGTCCGAGCAATTGGACGAACAGCTGCCGCAAGATGTGCCCAGCTGGATCGCCGAACGCTATGACGAGTTGATAAACCAAGCCCAATAGACCGGGCAAAATCCTCACAAGCTGGCGAAACAGTCCGTTTTGCGTCGGGAAACGATGCGGAATAAGGCAAAGATGCCCCAACCCTGATGCGCTTTTATCGCGCTTATTGTTTCCATTTGAATGATCCGCCACCTTGCTTTTGCAGGTGGTTTCGGCGCGAAAGCCCGCGAACCACGAGTATTGTTTCGCCAACTAAAACACCGCAGAATTTTCGCCACTTTCTTTGGGCAGCGCCGTCCACAAACTGGCCTTGAAGCGATTGAATTCCGCCCTACTGCTGCCCCGCGCCTCCGCCATACCTTTGTTTGTGCAGCGGACCTGCGAGTGGTTCCAAAGGTCCGCGTAGTGAGTGAGTGAGTTGGGCGTCGGGGTTAGCCAGGTTGGCACCCGGCGCCTATTGTCCGCAACTGTTACGATTGCACTGTTTCCCCGTTATTCTTTAGTCAGTTCTGCCCGTTTGGTTCTCAAATCACGCAAAGGCCCGCAAAGAAATTGACGGGCCTTTCGCTTTTTTGGCGAGAGTTGCGTGACACCTAGGTGACAAGGCGCTACATAACCGGTGCCGTCGTCATCCGAGCCTGCCTTATGCCCGATACCCCCAGCGCGTTGACCACCTTGATCAACGGAAAGCAGGGCACAAATTCTTTAGTGCCAGGCCATAAATACATGGCCAACTTCCCGTTCTCGCACATCGTGCCGGGCCATAAATTCATGGCAAGCTTTCCGATCAAACACCTGAT
>JBCCCA010000126.1:0-9668 GCA_039033735.1 Pseudomonadota bacterium | reverse complement strand
TGGACGGCGCGTATCTGGGTCTGCGACTGGATCGCGGGATGTTCCCGTTCCTGACCGGAAACCGTCGCCCGCTGGTCAACCGCATCCAATTGCTTTTCGAAGCGCCGGGCGCCGACCCAAGCCGGCATCACGACGTATTGTTCTTTGCAGGCGAGGCTGTGGAGACGATCAAGCCGGACACCTGCCGAGAGGGTGTGTTCACAATTGACTGCGTGGCCGATGCGGCGTGGCCCGGATTCTTCCACGGCGTGCTCGACATCGATCCGGTCAAGATCGAGGGGCATGCCGGCACATCACTTGGTGTGATGTCGTTCCACCCCGAGATCGAAAAGCTGTGCAATGTCTGGCTGCTTTTCTCGTATAGTGCGACTGATCCGATGGACGCTTGCCGGGTAACGGAAGCCGTTGCCCTACCCTGCTAGCGCGCGTGATGCTGTCATCATTCGCGAAGTTGACCAAAGGCTGACAACCGGTTGATCTCATTCAGCCGGTCAAGGTTCACAACGGTCGACAACATCAAGCGGTCGTGGCTCCAGTCGCCCGGGCTTTGGATGGCCAAGGTGGTGAGTGTGGTGGCGATCAACAACGGAACCGAGACGGCAGCAAACACCAGGTGCTGGAACCGCGTGCGCCTTGACGTCAGCGCCGAGTGAATGCGGTGTTCCAGAAAGCTGCGCTTGGTGATGACCAACGGCGACCGATCTGCCGTGACCAGCGTGACTTTCGGGACAGCCAACACAAAGGCACGATCGCGGCGCAAAGTGCGCTGACATACGGATACAAGCGTCTCGCAATAGGACCTTACATCAATGCGCCCGTTGAGCAGGACCTGATGGTCGCAGTTCAGCTCGCGCAGATGTTCGACCTGCCGTTTCCAGGCATGATATGCCGGGTTCAGGAAAAAGACCGGTTTCAGCGCCTCAAGTACGATTTCCCATTCCAGATCACCCTGTCGAATGTGTTGAAGTTCATGCGCAATGGCGACCTTCAGTTCGGCACTTTCGCTGAGCATGTGGGACGGGATGACGACGTAGTAATTCCGAAAACCCCGGGTGGAAAACGGCACCAACGTGCGGTCGGACAGACGCAGTTTGATACGGCCAAAATCGCGCCACGCGTAGCTGGCTTTCACGATGCGCGACAGACATGAGACCGACAGAACAAGCCGCACAAGCCCCACGGTTAGCCCAGCCAGGAAGATCAGGATTGCCGCCTGCGCGATCAGTCCGTCGGCATTCAGGACACGCAGCACGAACGTGTCGCGCATCAGGACAAGCGCCTCGAACCGGGACGCATCCATCTGGAACCCGCCGTTGAGGTAATACGCAACGACCGCATCCGACAGATTGATGTTCATATCACGCGCCATGCCTGCGCTTTGTATCGAACGATAGGCGGCAGCGATGAACGGGGCGCAGGCGATCGCCAGAAAGATGACCTTCAGCAACTTGAGCTGCGTCTCGAACGCATGCTTCAAGCCAAGGTGATGCATACCCATTCTCACGACAAGCCAAAGGGCAAAACAAATGGCGAAAAGAATATTGGCGTTCAGAAACGCATCGAGCAGTGCTTCACCCGCTGTCATCATTCAACCTCCGATCCACGAGTGCTCGGATTTGCCCCAATGCTTCTTCCGTCAGATCTTCGTCATTGACCAGCGCCGCAACCAGTGAGGCGGGCGTGCCGTCAAAGAGTTTGACCGACAGGTGTTTGAGTGAGCGGGTCTGATAGGCGTCCTTGGTCAACGCCGGAATATAAACGTGGCTTTTGCCTTCTTTCCGGCTGGTCACGAATTCCTTCTGTTCAAGAATCCGTAGGATCGTCGCGCCCGAGGTGTAGGCGAGATTGCGATCTTCTGGCAAACGCTGCAGCACTTCGCGCACTGTTCCCTCCCCCAAGGCCCAGAGTTCATTCATGAACTCCAATTCAACTTCGGTCAGCATTTCGCTTTTCTTTTTCTTCATCGCTGACCCATCCCGACCAAGCGCTCACTCGTTACACAAATTGAGTAAAACGTATGCATTTCATTTTCCAAAGCAGAATCTCACACTTTCCTGAAGACAAAGATGCCCCAAACCACGCTGATCGCTAGCGGCCACCAGAGCGGTTGACCCAATAGGCCAAGCCAGGCGAGGAAAATATACGCGGTTCCCAGAAGGGTGATGAAAAGCCGATCACCCAGTGTTGTGGTCAGCCCAAGGATGCCTTTTCGCTCGAGACCATCGCGGTATTTGAAGCCCTCCATAATGCCGATTACGGCGATGGCGCCGAAGATGCCGCAAAACAGCGCAAAAGTGGCGGGCGTCCAGGCCATCCAAAAGGATGGCCAAAGCGGTGCGGTCCAGGAAAAGCCAGTCTCTTCTTCCTGTTTCGCTACATTGCCCCACCCTTGGGCGTATGCCGGAGAGGCGGCCAGTATTGCCACAGTGAACAAGAAGCTGCGCATCACACTCTCCCCATCGCAAAACCCTTGGCGATGTAGTTGCGGACGAAATAAATCACGATGGCGCCGGGAATGATCGTCAGGGTACCGGCCGCCGCCAGCAGCCCCAATTCGTACCCGGCCGACGACGCGGTCCGCGTCATCGTGGCCGCGATCGGCTTTGCTTCGACGGCCGTAAGCGTCTTGGCCAAAAGCATTTCGACCCACGAGAACATAAAGCAGAAGAAGGCCGCGACGCCAACGCCCGCTTTGATATTCGGAATGAAGATCGTGATGAAAAACCGCGGGAAGGAATAGCCGTCGACATAGGCTGTCTCATCCAGCTCCTTTGGGATGCCGCGCATGAACCCTTCCAGGATCCAAACCGCGAGCGGGATGTTAAACAGGCAATGCGCAAGGGCGACCGCCAGATGCGTGTCGAAGAGACCCACAGACGAATAGAGCTGGAAGAACGGCAAGGCGAAGACAGCGGCCGGGGCCATCCGGTTGGTCAGCAGCCAGAAGAACAACTGCTTGTCGCCAAGGAACCGATAGCGCGAAAACGCGTAAGCGGCAGGCAGGGCGACTGCGATAGAAATCACCGTGTTCAAAGACACATAGATGATCGAGTTGATATAGCCCCAGTACCAGGTCGGGTCGGTGAAGATCACGCGATAGCTGTCCAGCGTGAAGGTCTGCGGGAACAGACTGAACCCCGAAAGGATTTCGCCCGTGGTCTTAAAGCTCATGGTGACGAGCCAATAGATCGGCAACATTAGGAATGTGATGTAAAGGACAGGGATGATTGAGCGTTTTCTCATTTTGGATCATCCTTTGTCATCAGGGTGTAGAAGAGCCACGACACCAGCAATGTGATTGCGAAATAGATCAGGCTCATCGCCGCAGCGGGGCCAAGGTCGAACTGACCAAGCGCGATTTTCACCAAATCGATCGACAGAAGTGTCGTCGAGTTGCCTGGGCCTCCACCGGTCAGCACGAATGGCTCGGTATAGATGTTGAAACTGTCCATGAAGCGAAGCAGGATCGCAATGGTCAGCACCGTTTTCATCTTTGGGAGCTGGATGTACCAGAAGACTTTCCAAGGACTTGCGCCGTCAATCTTGGCGGCCTGGTAATATGCGTCCGGGATTGAGACGAGCCCTGCATAGGACAAAAGAACGACCAGCGACGTCCAGTGCCAAACATCCATGACGATGATCGTAATCCAGGCCGAAATTGGTTGCTGGGTCATGTCATAGTTCACACCCAGCACGTCATTCATAAAGTATCCGAGCATCCCAATTTTCGGCAGTGCAAAGATGTTCCACATGGAGCCGACAACATTCCACGGGATCAGCATCGGCAAAGCCATCAGTACAAGGCAGACAGGCACCCAGAAGCCCTTTCGCGGCATCGAGAGCGCTACAATGATGCCCAGTGGCACTTCGATGATCAGGATGAGGAATGTGAACAGGAACTGCCGCCCGAGTGCGGCATGAAAGCGTTCCGAGGTCAGTATCTGTTGGAACCAATCCAGGCCTTGCCAGAAGAACAAGTTGTTGCCGAACGTCTCCTGCACCGAATAGTTCACCACCGTCATGATCGGGATGAGCGCGTTGAACGCGACCAGAATCAAGACGGGCAGAACAAAGAACCACGCTTTCTGATTTTCCGTCTTCATACCGCCGCCTCCGTTGTGATCCAGCCATCTCGGTAAAGCCGTGTCTGATCCGGCCGGAAGGCGAGATGCACTTCGGCGCCCTGTTCCAAGTTGGCCTGTTCGACCACGGCTTTGACAGATGCGTCTCCCACTAGCGTCTCGACGACTGCGTGCCGACCGACATCGGAAACCTTGCGGACGCGCGCAGGCACGCCGTGTTCGGCAAGGGTCACGAACTCGGGGCGTACACCAAGCTCTGTTGTTCCTCCGGTGCCGGTGACCGCGCCTTCGACCGCGATATCCACGCCTTGAAACAGCACGCGACCATCTTTGACCGATGCCGGAAGAATGTTCATTCCAGGTGAACCAATGAAATGGCCAACAAACGTGTGCTGCGGCCGTTCAAAAAGTTCGACCGGCGTGCCGATCTGGACAATCTCGCCTTCCTGCATGACCACAACCTGATCGGCGAAGGTCAAAGCCTCGGTCTGGTCGTGCGTGACATAGATCATCGTGGCCCGCACGCGCTGGTGCAGTTCCTTGAGTTTCGACCGCAGCTTCCATTTCAGATGCGGGTCGATCACCGTCAGCGGTTCGTCGAACATCACGACGTTTACGTCGTCCCGGACAAGGCCCCGCCCCATGGAGATCTTTTGCTTGTTGTCGGGCGACAGATGCGCGGCACGGGTGTCGAGCATTTCTTCAACTTCCAGCATGGCTGCGATCTCGGCCACACGCTCGGCGATCTTTGCGGGATCGACACTGCGGTTCTTGAGCGGAAAGGCAAGGTTTTCTCTCACAGTCATCGTGTCGTAGATGACGGGGAACTGGAACACCTGCGCGATGTTCCGTTGATCGGGCGGCAGGTCTGTCACATCACGCTCATCGAACAGAATGCGCCCTTCGGACGGTGTCAGCAGGCCAGAAATGATGTTCAGCAGTGTCGACTTACCGCAGCCCGACGGGCCAAGGAGCGCATAGGCGCCGCCGTCGCTCCAATCCAGGTCAATCTCTTTCAGCGCATAGTCCGCTGGACCAGTTGGGTTGGGCAAATAGGAGTGCCGAAGGTTTGAAAGCGTGATCTTTGCCACTAGGCAACAAGCCTCCCATCTTTCGCAAAATAAAAGGCTTTGCTGGTATCCATGAAAAACTGATGGTCTTCGCCGACTTTGTAGGGATGCACACCGTGTGACAAGGACACCCAGCCGTCACTGCCCATTTGGAAGTGCGCGCTCGATTCCGATCCGGAGAGTTCCGTCACCTGAACAACCCCATTGAGCGCCACGTCATCAGAGCCGCCTTTTATTGGAAGCACGTGATGGGGCCGTATGGCGACTGTGTACGTTCCATCCGGTAAGCTGGCCGCGCCGCCTTTCAGCGTCCAGGTTACCCCGGTACGAAGGCGTGCCTGTTCACCGGCCTTGGTAATTTCGGCAGCATTGATGGGGGGATCGGAAAACACCCGCGCTGCTGTCAGCGTGGCCGGTTTGCGATAGATGTCGGCGGTGCGGCCAAACTGCGTGACGAACCCATCGTCCATCAGCGCGGTATACCCACCAAGTAACAGTGCTTCTTCCGGTTCCGACGTGGCGTACACAACGACCGCGCCGCGCCCTGCAAAAAGCTCGGGCAATTGTTCGCGGAGTTCCTCGCGCAGCTTGTAATCGAGGTTGGCCAGCGGCTCATCAAGAAAAACGGCGCGGCTTTCCTTAGCGATCGCACGTGCAAGCGCGGTACGTTGCTGTTGTCCCCCGGACAGTTCCTGCGGACGACGCTTCAACATTGGGCCAAGTTGCAGAATATCGGCGGCTTCTTGCACGCGCCCTTCGACTTCCGACTGAGCCATGCCTGCGACACGAAGCGGGGAAGCAATGTTATCAAACACCGTCATATGCGGGTAGTTGACGAAGAACTGATGGACGAGGCTGATGTTCCGCTTTTGTGTGTTCAGTTTTGAGACGTCTTCGCCATCCATGAAAATCTGACCGGAAGCGAGTGGATCGAGACCAGCCATCAGCTTGATAAGAGAAGTTTTTCCTGCGCCGGTCTGTCCCAACAGCACGTTGAAGTGGCCGGTTGCCAATGTCAGCGAGGTTGGCTTGATATGGGTGATGCCCCGCACCACCTTGCTTGCCTCTTTCAACTCGATCGTCATGTGAATGCCCCGATAGAATTGGCCGAAGCGCAGGAAGACCGCTTCGGCCAAGATGGCCAGCCCCGCTTTGTTGGCGGGGCCGGCGGTTGGCTTACTGGCTCCAGCGCGCGACCAGATCGTCGTAGTTGACGGTCTCGCCCTGCGGCTTTTCGTTGTCCAGTTTGGCTTTCGGCGCACCAGGCTGCGACAGCCAGTACTCGGCGTCCTGCGCTTCGTTCAGGCGAGGGCCGCAGCCGCCATAAACGTTGGCGCCCTCATCCGCCGCCTGCATCCGGGCCATTGTGATGTCCATCTCCTCCGCCAGACGGTCCATGGCTTCCTGTGGCGTAAAGGCGCCCGAGTTCACGTCACCGATCTGCTGCCACCAGATCTGGGCCAGCTTCGGATAGTCCGGTACGTTAATGCCCGTGGGCGACCAAGCGACACGGTCAGGCGAGCGATAGAACTCGACCAGTCCGCCCAGCTTCGGCGCACGTTCGGTGAACGACTCATGGTTCACAGAACTGTCACGAATGAAGGTCAGACCCACGTGGGACTTCTTCACGTCGACTGTCTTCGACGTCACGAACTGAGCGTAGAGCCAAGCGGCTTGTGCGCGGTCCGACGGGGTGGACTTCAGGAACGTCCATGAACCCACGTCCTGATAGCCAACCTTTTGACCTTCGGTCCAATAGGGACCGTGCGGTGAGGGCGCCATCCGCCACAGCGGGTTGCCATCGGCATCCACTGTGTTGTTGCCTTCCGCTTGTGGCTTCACCATGTCGGCGGTGAAGGCGGTGTACCAGAAGATCTGCTGGGCAACGTTGCCTTGGCTAAGCGCGGGCAGCGACTGATAAAAGTCGTAGGATGCCGAGCCGGGAGGCGCGTAAGCACGCAGCCATTCGTCCCATTTGCGGATCGCATAAACGGCCGCCGGGCCGTTCGCTGCACCACCGCGCGAGACAGATGCACCGACCGGGTTACAGGATCCTTCCTCCATCCGGATGCCCCATTCATCAACAGGGATGCCGTTCGGCTCGCCCACGTCACCGGCACCGGCCATCGACAGCCACGCATCGGTCATGCGCCAGCCAAGGTCGGGCGCACGCTTGCCGTAATCCATGTGGCCATAGATCCGAGTGCCGTCGATCTCCTGCACGTCGTTGGTGAAGAACTCGGCGATGTCCTCATAAGCCGACCAGTTGACCGGAACGCCCAGGTCATAGCCATACTTTTCCTTGAACTGCGCCTGTAGGTCTGGGTTGTCGAACCAGTCTTTGCGAAACCAGTAGAGGTTTGCAAACTGCTGGTCGGGCAACTGATAGAGGTTGCCGTCAGGCCCGGTTGTGAACTGGATGCCCATGAAGTCGTTCAGATCAAGCGTGGGGCTGGTCGTGTCGGCCCAGTCGCCGGCCATCATTTCGGTCAAGTTATAAGCCAGCTGCAGTCGCGAATGCGTACCGATCAGGTCCGAGTCATTGACATACCCGTCATAGAGGTTCCGCTGCGTCTGCATTTGCGTCTGCACGGCCTGAACCACTTCGCCTTCACCAAGAATTTGGTGGTTCACTGTGATGCCGGTGATTTCTTCGAAAGCCTTTGTCAGAACTTCGGACTCGTAGCCATGCGTTGGAATGCCTTCGGACAGCACATTGATCTCCATGCCCGAAAATGGCTCGGCCGCCTGGATGAACCATTGCATCTCGGCCATCTGCTCGTCTTTGCTAAGCGTCGATGGCTGGAATTCCTGATCAATCCACTTTGTAGCTGCTGCTTCATCAGCGATAGCAGCGCCAGACCCCGCGATCACGGCAATTACCGCAGTCGCGGAGAAAAGATACCTCCGCATCTTGTCTCCTCCCAATTTGTCTTTTCGTCAGCTGGAGAACTCCAACTGCCTATTACGTTAGGTTCAGAGACGGCGAACTGTCAAACTAAAAAATTAGTAGATTGTGGTGCGAACAGGTTGCGCCACGTGGTGGCAAGCCTGCGTACCCAACCTATGTGCAGGGGATGACGGATCATTCCGCAAGACAAGACCCCGAGCGCCGTGCTTCACCTGTTTGGAGCGCCGGGCGCAAGGACACTGTCGCGGCGATCCTTCTTTCAGCCGTAGCCCTGGTCTGTATCTTCATTTTAGAGGCACGCTTTTTCGGATTGGAGATCAACGAGATACGCGTCAATGATACGCCAGTGACACTTTATGTCGCAAACGGCGCGACACCGGCGCCACCAGTTGTAATAGCGCATGGATTTGCCGGATCGCGGCAAATGATGGATCAGATTTCCGTGTCCCTTGCGCGCCAGGGGTTCCTTGTCGCGTCGCTTGATTTGCCTGGTCATGGTCGCCACCCCGGTCAACTTTCGCCGGACATCGGGTCGCTGGACGGGACGACAGCACAGTTGGCCCAGGTGGTCGAACAGGTGGCAGAGGACATCGCCAAACGGCCTGACACAATAGGGCCGATTTCCTTTGTTGGCCACTCGATGGCCACCGATCTTGTCATTCGTGCCGCAGAACGGCGCGACGATGTCGGTGGCATCGTCGCGATTTCGATGTACTCGCCAGCCGTCACGCCAACCTCGCCATCAGCACTTCTTGTGATAAGTGGTGCCCGTGAAGAACACCTGCGCGGCGCCGGTTTGGATGCGGCACAATTGGTCGACCCGGCTGCAAGCGAGGGTGAAACGGTGACACGGAACGGGGTCACGCGCAGAACCGCCGTCGCGCCGTTCGTCGGCCATGTCGGCGTGCTGTTCGCGCCCACCTCACTTCTGGAAACCACAGCTTGGTTGCGCGAGGCCACCGAGGTCGGACAGATTGCACCGTTGGACACAAGCGGCTGGATTGCAGGCGTCTTGCTGACCACTCTGGTGCTGTTGGTTTGGCCTATTGCAAAGATGTTACCCCAGCGGGACACAGCACCGATGCTGCCTCTGTCGTGGCGCGGTTTCCTGATCTGCGTGACCTTGCCGATCCCTATCGCGCTAATTGTTGCTGCCCTGCCGACTTTTGGGATTGTGGGGCACGCCGCCTTCGGCACGTTAGGGGTCATTTTCGGTGCGTGGGGTGTTGTACAGATCACGGTCCTGCGGCGCTGCGGAATTCGGTATCAAGCGCCTGATGCGATTGGAACAGTCGGTTATCTTGCCCTTGCGCTGGTCTTCGCGCTTGCGCTTGACCGGTACGGGGCGGCATTTCTGCCCGTGGGCGATCGCGCAGTTGTCCTTTTGGGCCTGCTGCTCGGAACCGTGCCATTCGCGATTGCGGATACGGCGCTGGTTCACAACGCCTCGTTCCTGCGCCGCATACTGACACGTTTGTCGTTCCTGGCTGTGCTCTCAGCTGCGATGGCACTTATCCCAAGCCAGCTTGGATTGGCCTTTACGACACTGCCGGTTCTGGTGCTGTTCTTCGTGGTCTACGGCACCATGGCCCGTTGGGTTGCAGC
>JBCCCA010000125.1:0-9690 GCA_039033735.1 Pseudomonadota bacterium | reverse complement strand
CTGACGAAGACGACAAGCAGGTTCGGCGGGAACGAGATGATCCCGAGCGGGTCGGCATTCCAGGCAATCCCGGCATAAAGCCAAAGGCCGATAACCAGCGTAATGGCAATATAGATGTTTCTCTTTTGCGGCTGCACGTAGAAGCGCGAATTAAGCAGGATCACCATGAATACAATTGGGAAAATGAACAGAACCGCTGCCATGTAGACCGGGATACCCGTGGCCACGATCTCGGGCGTGACCAGCAGGTAGAAGAGTAGGATCACGGGGAACGCCAAGATTAGGTTTGCGAGGAAGGTCAGGAAAGTATCCAGTTTGCCGCCGTAATAAGCGGCTGGCAGACCGAGTGTAATGCCAACCATGAAAGCAAAGAGCGTCGCAAAAGGCGCAATCTTGATCACCTCCCACGAGCCTTTCACCATGCGGCTGAACACATCGCGTGCCAGGTTGTCGCCACCTAGGAGGTAATAGGGATAGACGTCGTTGCCCTCGGGCACAGCCGTCCCAGGCACTTTGTTCTTGAGACCCGATATCTGGCTAAGCGGGTCATGTGTCACGACCAGGTCCATTGCGCCAAACACGGCGGTAAAGACCCAGAACATCACAATGGCAAACCCGATCATCCCAATCACGCTGTCAAAGAGTTTACCGTAAAGGCCAAGCCTGCGCTTGAATGTAATCGAGAGGGCAAAGGTCACCGACAAGGCGATCCAGACTGGCAGGAACCGCGTTGCGATTGTCCCAATAATCCCCTTGGCTTCAATGCCGGGGATCAAGATGCCGCCAACGATATACGCCAGCGTCACCGCGAGGGCGCCGAAAAAGCTGTACTTTACGGCCATACCTGCCATGGCACTCGGCGTTTTCTTGACCACAAGCTGGTCGCCGACCACGTCGACTTCGGTGCCAAGGAAGCTGGTCACGATCTGGGCTATGACCGACATAGCAAGGAGCGCCCAAAGGCCGAGGAAGATCGGGTTGAGGAAGGAGAGACTGCCGGTCCAGGTTAAAGGTTCCATACAGATACCTCCTCAAGATTGATCAGCCGGGCCGGTTTGGGAAGACGAAGCCCGCCTTCCGAATTGTGCCAAACACCGCCCCAATGAGGATTGGTCGGTGTGCCGGCAACCGCGCCGCCGACATAGAAACGAACAGCGCAAATCTTGTTCTGATGCAGCGGCGGAAAGCCCCGGTAGGTGACACCGAAGGCAGACGCGGCTTGCATTGCCATATGTTGACTTGGTCCGCGAGCAAGATTGGCGGCCTGGCGAGACAGGATGTTGTAGCCGAGATATGCCGCAAAGGTTGCGAAGCAGAGGAAAAGAGACAGTGTCATTGCAGCACTCCTCACGCGATCCGGATACGGGGGTTCAGGAAGACATACCCGATGTCGGATATGAGCTGCGTCACCAGCACGACGAAGACAGCGGCGACCGAGCAGGCTAGCAGAAGTTCGATATCATTGTTGCCCGCCGCCTGCACCAGCGTCCAGCCGAAACCCTTGTAGTTGAAAAGCGTCTCAACGATCACGACACCGTTTAGCAGCCATGGAAACTGCAGCATGATAACGGTGAAGGGCGCGATCAACGCATTGCGCAGCGCGTGTTTCATGACAATGTTCCGGAAACTGACGCCCTTGAGACGGGCTGTCCGAATATACTGTGCGGTCATCACCTCGGTCATTGACGCGCGGGTCATCCGGGCAATGTAGCCCATGCCATAAAGCGCGATCGTCAGGACTGGCAGGAAAAAGTTTTCAAACGTGGCATTTTCGGCCGCGCTTGTCGCTGTCCCCTTGAACCACTTGACACCGGATGACGACGCCAGAAGCGTTATGAAGATCACGCCAGAGACATATTCCGGGGTGGCGGTCGAAGCGATGGAGAACGTCGAAAGACTTCGGTCGAGTTTGGACCCCTCGCGCATGCCCGCCAGCACACCGATCAGAAGGGCCGACGGCACCATCAGGACCATCACCCAGAACATCAGTTTGCCGGTCAAGGCCAAGCGATTTGCCGTCACCTCGCCGACTTCGTCTTTGAAAACGGTCGAGGTGCCCCAGTCGCCTTGCAGGATACCACAATAGGTCGGTGCCTCGGCCGGGTCCATGCCCGGGTCGATGCAGCGGCCAGTGATTTTGCCGTCCTCTGGATCCTCGAATGTCCAGCCCGGAAGGACACCCAGCCAACGGCCGTATTTCACAGGCAGCGGATCAAGGTAACCACGTTCGGTCAGCCAACTATCGACCTGTTCATCGGTCATCCGCATATTGCCTTGCGTTTTCGCAAGCTTTTCAAGGTTCGGGTACAGATTGGTTAAGAAGAAAACGATGAACGTCAGGCAGAGCGCGGTGAGAAGCATCACACCGACGCGTCTGATTATGAAAAGACCCATGCTGTTTTCCCCATCTGACGACGCGCGGGCCGCGCCGTGTCCCCAATTGCGAAGCGGGCCGCTTCCTTGGGAAGCGGCCCGTTCGTCTTATCTGGTTAGGCGGCGAAGCCGAACTTGTAGTGGTGATGCTCGTACGAAATATGGATCCCGGTGCCCACCTGACCTGGCTGCGCGTGGTTATAGAGCGAGCGCCAGAAAGGTTGGATGATCACACCGTCTTCCTGAAGGATGGTTTGCAGCTTGACCATTGTTTCGCGACGCACGTCTGCATCCGCGATTGCAAGCGCCTCACCCAGCAACGTGTCAAATTCGGGGTTCGAATAGGCTGCTTCATTCCAAGCCTCGCCAGAGCGATATGCCAATGCCAGGATTTGCACACCAAGCGGACGGTGGTTCCAACTAGTCGAGCTAAACGGATACTTGGCCCAATCGTTCCAGAAGGTGCTGCCGGGTAGGATGGTTCGCTTGATGTTAAGACCTGCGTCCCGCATCATCGCTGCAGCGGCGTCAGTCGAGTTTTTGCGCCAGTCATCGTCGATCGAGATCAGCTCGTGCTCCATGTCGGCAAACCCGGCTTCGGTCATCAACTCAAGCGCCTTTTCCGGATTATACTCCGGAGCAGGAAGTTCGGCGTATTCCGGGTGGACCGGGGCCACATGGTGGTTCTCGGCGACAACCCCACGGTTGCCATAGCCAAGCTCAAGAACAACTTCGTTGTTGACAGCCATGGCAAAAGCTTGGCGCACGCGCTTGTCCGCATAGGGCGTTTGGCCCTCAATTTCCGCAACCTGGTTTGTCCGAAGCACGACAGTCGCGCCGGTGACGACTTCAGCTTTCTCAAGCTCGAGGCTGTCGAACACATCAATGAACTCGCCGACAGATTCGTAGAGCACATCGACTTCTTCCGCTTCGATCGCGGCCAGCCAAGCGGCCGGGTCGGTGCCGTAGTCAATATATTCAATCGCATCCAGATAGGGGCCGCCATAGACTTCGGTGCCCCACCAGGTGTGATCCGGCTTGCGCTCGAGACGGGCCTTAACGCCGACTTCAAGATCAACCAGCTTGTAAGGACCTGTGCCCATTGCGCTGATGATGTCATCGGCGTTGAAGTTCGCCGGAATGATCGCAGCAGGATAGTCGGCCATACCAACGATGATCGTGATGTCCGGCGCAGGCAGATTCAGGCGCACGGTGTGGCTGTCCACAACCTCGATTGCGCCTTCGATGGCCTTGTTGGTGTCGGCATCCACAAGCGTCGCCATCCGACCTGCCATGGAATTGCCTTCCACGTCTTTCTCGCACCAACCTTCGATGTTGCGCGCCACATCTTCTGCGGTGAGTTCGCTGCCATCGTCCCATACTACTCCCTTACGGACGTTCAGCGTGATTGTTTTTGCGTCGTCGCTGACATCCCAGCTTTCCAGCAGCATGCCGCGGACCGATCCGTCGTTGTTATACTCGACGAGATATTCCAAGTTGCCACGCATTAGGTTGGCAATCTGTGGCCAGTCGTAGACCCGAGGCTCTTTCAGGCCACGCACTTCCATCTGATGCCGCAGCGTGCCACCAGCCTGTGCATGCCCTTCAGCAGCCGCAGGTTCGGCGCCGATCATGCTGTAAGCGGCTGTGCTGGCGAGCCCGAGTGCCGTCGCGCGCGTTAGGAATTCGCGTCGACTGATCTTGCCTTGCTTGTACTCTTTTGCATGCATTGCTGCCGCTGGATGCACTCGCGACGTCGTGTGGTTTTTCATGTCCTCAACTCCCTGTGACACGTATATCAGCGCTTCTCGCGTTTGTTCTTTTACCGTTGCGCTTTGTTCTAGTCCCATTTCGTCATGGGTATTTACGAACGTCAACGTCTGGTTTCGGCTAAAGATATAACAAATGCGACAACATCGTTAGCGAAAAGCGACACAGGCTGGAATCATCACAAGCCGTTACGAAACTCAGATGGGCTTTGACCACTTCGTGCTCGAAACGCGCGCGTGAAGTATGCGGCTGACGTAAAACCGCATTTGCGGGCCACTTCAGAAATCTGAATGTTCGTATCACGCAGCAAACGGCGGGCTTCGAAATGACGACGGTCCGTTAGAATATCCAAAGCCGGACGACCGGCCACTTTTCTGCACACCCGGCTAAGATGTGTCGGCGTTACGCCCAAAAGACTGGCATAACGCTGAACACCGGCTGGGTTTCGAAAATCACGCTCGACCAACGCCGTAAAGGCTTCAGCCAGACGGTGAGCTGCGGTATCCAAGCGCGTTGCGGTCGAGGCATGGCGCAATTCAGCGTAGGCTTCGTCAATGCGAGCCAGCCAAACCGACAGGAGCCCTGAGTGATAAGTCAGCGCACGATTGGCATGGCCTTCCTGACCAACCACTTCGCGCTGCATGGCTTCG
The DNA here is from genome assembly GCA_039033735.1 of Pseudomonadota bacterium. Lineage (GTDB taxonomy): Bacteria > Pseudomonadota > Alphaproteobacteria > Rhodobacterales > Rhodobacteraceae > JAJDOD01. Next base: position 4,897 of record JBCCCA010000125.1, on the reverse strand, counting down.
ATCAGTCCAGTCAGTTCGCGTTGCTGTTGTGCCTCGTGAATGCGAAGGTGCAAAGGTTCGACCGGCCAATCAAGGCTTGGTTCATCCGGCAAAAACACAACCGAGCCCAGGACGGGGCCCATCGTCGTGAACCCATGCATGGTCTGCTTGGGCAGAAACAGAAGGTTGTGCGGTCCATATCCACTACTGCGCCCACCGACAGTAAGTCTGCCCTGACCTCGGGTGAACCATATCAGAACCGGTCGGTCATAACTGCGCATCGCCTCTGTTCGCCACCGGCCCCCCTGTACCATACGGGAGACCGAGACGACCTCGACCGGCGGAATGTCCGGTTCTGGCAACAAAAGACGTGGAGCCGACACTTCCGCCCGCACCGGCTGCGGCAGAAGCGTTAAACGCGGCGATGTCATTACTAGTACCCCTACACCCCAGACAGTTTATGGCAAAATTGTGGCAAAATCGCTTGCCAAGAGTCAATCTTGGCCGCTGAATCTCACAGATCCGCGCGCAAACTGTCGTAAAATCAGGCTTTAAAGAGGCTAATACTGCTTAATTGTTTCTAAAACAGCACCAATTCAGCCCAATTTTGCTGGGCATTTCGACGTTCGAACGCGAGCTGCGCCAGATTTCACGGGTTGTTACAAACACTTCTGCTATTTCCAGCTCAGCCCGAGCTTTCGTGGCGAGGTTTTTGCGACGCGGCATCGCACAACGATTCGCAGCGCCCTTGGCCGGCGCGGGTTATCTGACATGCCGCCTAGTGCAAGTTACGCCCGTTTGATCGAATACCCGAACGATGCGGTCTGGTCTTTGGGCCCCCAGCCAGGTTTCGGCAATACTGCCGAACATACACTTATAAACGATGTAACCACCCGAGCCGTACTTTCCGTGTCGTAATGACGGGAAACGACGCGCCAAAAGAAGGCTGACGCCAAAAATCAATCTGACATTGGCTGCTTTCGCCTGACATGTATCTTCTGTCTTTCCTCTAGTCGCTACTTGGAAAAGAACTCAGCAAACACGGCATCAAGACTGCGATGAAGATTAGCCCTCCATCGCCTCCAGTTCGTCAATGAAGCCCGAGATCATCGACAGGCCCTTGTCCCAGAATTTCGGGTCACTTGCGTCAAGTCCGAAGGGCGCCAGCAATTCCTTGTGGTGCTTTGATCCGCCGGCCTTCAACAACTCGAAATACTTCGACTGAAAGTCTGGGTCGCCTTCTTCATAGACCGCGTAAAGCGCGTTCACCAAACCGTCGCCAAACGCATAGGCGTAAACATAGAACGGTGAATGCACGAAGTGGGGAATATAAGCCCAGAAACTTTCATAGCCTTCCATGAAGGTGAATGCCGGTCCCAGGCTTTCGCCCTGCACGCTCATCCAAAGCGCACCGATATCATCGGGCGTCAGTTCCCCGGAGCGACGCGCATCGTGAAGCTTGCACTCGAAATCATAGAACGCGATCTGGCGTACGACCGTGTTGATCATGTCCTCGACTTTGTTGGCCAGAAGCACCTTCTTCTCAGCCACATTAGGCGCATTCTCAAGCAACCGGCGGAAGGTCAACATCTCGCCAAAGACAGACGCTGTTTCGGCAAGAGTAAGCGGGGTCGACGACAACAGTTCTCCCTGCCCAGCGGCAAGCCGCTGGTGGACGCCGTGACCAAGTTCATGCGCAAGCGTCATGACATCGCGCGGCTTACCCAAGTAGTTGAGCATTACGTAAGGGTGGACATCGGCAACCGTCGGGTGCGCAAAGGCACCTGGGGCTTTGCCCGGTTTCACGCCCGCATCAATCCACCCTTTGTCGAAGAATGGTTCGGCAAGGCGCGCCATCTCGGGGTGAAATGCCGAATAAGCCGAAAGAACCGTTTCCCTGGCTTCTTCCCAACCGACCTTGCGGTCGCTCTCCATCGGCAAGGGCGCGTTCCGATCCCACACTTGCATGGTTTCCAGACCCATCCAGCCCCGCTTCAATTCGTAGTACCTGTGGGAGAGCTTGGGATATGCTTCGACCACGGCATTGCGCAGCGCTTCCACGACTTCGGGTTCCACCTGGTTTGACAGATGTCGCCCCGTTTGCGGGGTTGGCATGCCGCGCCAGCGGTCCTCGATCTCTTTCTCTTTGGCAAGCGTATTGTGGACGCGGGCGAAGAGTTTGACATTTTCGCCAAAGACGCGTGCGACTTCACGGGCTGCAGCTTCGCGTTTGTCACGGTCCTGATCCGACAGCCCATCAAGCGTGGCTTCAAGGCTCTTTTCTTCGCCATCAACCGTGAATGTCAGACCAGCCACAGTTTCGTCGAACAGTCGGTTCCAAGCTGCTTCGCCGACAGTGGACTGGTCATGAAGAAACTTTTCCAGCTCGTCAGAGAGCTGATAAGGCCGCATCAGGCGGAGGCGGTCAAAGATGGGTTTGTAGCGGGCCAAGTCCGCATTCGATCCAAACCATCCGTCCAGCACTGCGTCTTCGATCCGGTTCACCTCGAGAGAAAAGAACACCAAAGGGGTCGTGTATGATGTGATCTTGTCCTGCGCGTCCGACATAGCCTTGGCGCGTTCGGCGTCCGTCGTGTTCTGGTAGTACCGGAGCCCGATAAAGGACATGATCCGACCGGCGATCAGGTCGATTTTCTCGTAGCGCAAAACGCAATCCAGCATTTCGGCCGCAGTCAGCCCCGCAAGCTTGCCTTCAAAATCCGTCGCAAACGCGGCGCAGGACTTTTCCAGCCAGTCGAGGTCACGCTTTAGCTCGGGTGCTTCTGGGTCCGTGTAAAGATCTGACAAGTCCCATTCAGGCAGATCACCGAATTCACTGGCGGACGTATTGGCATCGAAAACAGGCTGGGGGTCAAAACGCATGGGGGCTCCTTCAAAGACTTTGGTGAGAGGTAGACCCGCAACGCAAAGTATTCAAGAATTCAGCCGCGCCACCGTTTCAGCTGTGGCACTCAAGGTCTTTGAAACGCATGTCGCGTCTATCCATATACGGCAAGAATTTCCTTCAAATCATCCAAAGTATTTGCCTCATGCACCGGCTTGTCCTTGCGCCAGCGGCTCATCCGCGGGAAGCGCAGCGCGACGCCCGATTTGTGGCGCGTGCTTTCCTGGATACCTTCAAACGCGATCTCAAACACATGCTCGGCTTTGACCGAGCGTACTGGCCCAAACCGTTCAAGCGTGTTCTTTCTGACCCAAGCCGTGATCTCGCGAAATTCGGCATCTGTCAGGCCGGAATAGGCCTTGGTGAACGGGACGAGGTCATTGCCGGCCCAAACTGCAAAGGTGAAATCCGTGAACAGATTTGCGCGGCGCCCGTGCCCGGCCTGCGCGTAGATCATGACTGCATCGATCACCAGCGGATCAAGCTTCCACTTCCACCAATCACCCTTCTTGCGCCCATTCCGGTATCGGCTGTCGAGACGCTTAAGCATGACGCCTTCCGCCCCGATTTCGCGCGCGATGGCCCGTTGATCGGCAAGTTTATCCCAAACGTCAAACGTCAGTTGTTCGGACAATCGCAGCGGGACGTGGTCGGGAAGGTCGATCATCAAGGCATCTAGTTGCGCCCGACGTTCCTGATACGGCAAAGCACGTATATCTTGGCCGTCAATTTCCAACAAATCATATGCACGCAGAACCACTGGCGCATCGGCCAGCAACTTCTTTGGGACAGTCTTGCGACCGATCCGTTTTTGAAGCGCGTTGAAACTCAACGGAGTGTCGGCGACATAGTTCCAAGCCAGCAATTCGCCATCAAGCACTATACCAGACGGCAAGAAGTCCGGCAGCGCGGACAGTTCGGGAAACCTGTCGGTCATCAACTCTTCGCCGCGCGACCATGTGAAATGGACGCCGCCGCGCAGGATGACCTGCCCCCTTATGCCATCCCATTTATACTCAGCGGTCCATTCAGACGCAGCACCCAAACTGTCGACCGGACCATCAAGCTGGTAGGCAAGATAAAACGGATAGGGCTTTGACAGGTCGGCTTCCGGGTCCGGGGCAAGAATGAGGCGTTGGAAATCTGTCGTGTCTGGGGTCCAATCGCCCATCAAACGATGTGCCAGTTCGGGCTCGTCGAGCCCCGTGGCCTTGGATAGTGCGCGGGTCATCAGTTTTTGACTGACCCCCATCCGAAAGCCACCCGTGATCAATTTGTTGAACACAAAACGCTCGGTCGTGTCATAGCGATCCCATGCTGCAAGAATGGCCGTCTTCCGGATCTCTTCCTCAGCGGTCGACAACGCACGCACTTCTTCGATTTGCTGGGCAAGGCTCATATCACCGCTTGTTCGTGGTGGCGGCAGAACCAAAGCAATGGTTTCTGCTAAATCACCAACGATCGGATAGCTTTCTTCGAACAGCCACAGAGGAATGCCTGCATGTTCCGCGGCCCATTCTCGAAGGCGGGTCACCGTGATCGCTCGTTTTGGCCGACGTCCGGAAAACACTGCAATTGTCCAAAGTTTGTCGTCATCCGGTGCTTCGGTGAAGTAGTCGGCAAGTGCCGCAACTTTGGCGTTTGTCTTTGTGGTCTGATCAAGCGCTTGAAACAGCTTCGCAAAACGCTTCATAACAGAAAACACCCGCCGCTTCTGTGAGGGGCGGGTGAGAGCTTATTTCGTGACGGGTCCATCCTCCGAACATAGCACATGGCTTTGCCGGATCACATAAAACGCCGTCTCCGCTCAAGTGACATGCGACGGAGCTCTGTTGCTGCATCGACGGACAAGGGCAGATTTCCAGCAATCTCAACTTCTCCACGTGTGACGCCAATGTCGTTCAGCATGTGGTCATCGAGGTCGCGCAGGCGGTTCAACCCCCGCCGACGACGAATTTGCCGGATACGGTCGAATAGTTGAGACGTAAGCGTCTGGATCGGGTGACCGGCATG